>DATBKQ010000450.1:0-1565 GCA_036555825.1 Acetobacteraceae bacterium
GCGCAACCTGCGCTCCTCCCTGATCGAGGTGCTGCACGCCGAGTTTGTCAGCTTCGCCATCGCAAAGGGGCTGTGCCGCCGCGTAGTGCTCGGTCGGCACGTGTTGCGCAATGCATCGATTTCGATGGTTACCTTGCTCGGGCTGAACATCAGTTCGCTGGTCGGAGGTGCGGTGATAACCGAGACTGTGTACGGCATTCCCGGTGTCGGCCGGCTGATGGTCGACAGCATCTTCTCCCGCGACTACGCCGTCGTTCAGGGACTGACCATGGTGCTGTGCGTGTTGGTATCGGTGGTGTTCCTCGCGATCGATGCATTGCAGGTGTTGCTCGACCCAAGGACCTCGATGTGACCGAGGCGATAGCACAGCCGGCCCCGCAAGCGGCCGCGCGCCTACCGGTGCGGCACCTGCGTGCCGGACCGGGACTGATCGCCGGCACGGTCATTCTTTTGGCGCTGATCGCCTGCGCCGCGGTGCCGGACCGGATCGCACCCTATCCACCCGACGCATTCGACTACCGCGCGCTGCTGCAGTCGCCGACGGCGGCGCATCCGTTCGGCACCGACAATTTTGGGCGCGACATCCTGTCGCGCACCATCTGGGCAGCCCGCATCGACCTGCAGATCGCCATCTTCGGCACACTGTTCCCCGCTGTGTTCGGCACCTTTGTGGGCGCGCTGATCGGTTATGCGGGCGGCCTGGCCGACGCGCTGTTCCGCCGGCTCGTGGACCTGCTGATCACCATCCCCTTTCTGGTGCTGGTCATCGCCATCGTCGCCGCGCTGGGGCCGGGACTGTTGAACATGTACATCGCCGTCTCGGCGGTGGCCTGGGTGTTCTATGCGAGACTGATGCGCGCCGAGATCATCGCACAGAAGCGTCGCGACTATGCCGATGCAGGGCGCGTCATGGGCTACGGCACCGCGCGCATCATCTTCCGGCATCTGCTGCCCAACGCCATCATACCATCGATTACCTTCTGGATGACCGACATGGCGCTGGTAATCCTGCTTGGATCGAGCCTTGGATATCTCGGCCTTGGTGCGCAGCCGCCAACAGCGGAATGGGGCGTGCTGATCGCCGACGGCAAGAACTTCATGACCACCGCCTGGTGGATGTCGATCTTTCCCGGCCTGGCGATCGTGCTCACCGGCATGGGCTTCAGTCTGCTCGGCGACGGCATTGCGATCCGGCTGCGGCGGCGGACATGAGCGCGCCGGTTCTGTCGGTCCGCGATCTCAGCGTGCGTATCGGCAACATCGTGCCCGTGCAGGAGCTCAGCTTCGACGTCAACGCCGGCGAGGTACTCGGCATCGTGGGCGAATCCGGTTCGGGCAAAAGCCTGACGCTGCGCGCCATCCTTCGTCTGCTGCCGCATATCGTACAGACCAGCGGCCATATCTTTTGGCGCGGGCGTGACCTGATGCGACTGGGTGAACCGGAGTTGCGGGCGCTGCGTGGCCGGGAGATCGCCATTGTGTTCCAGGAGCCGATGGCCGCGTTGGACCCGGTGTTGACCATCGGACGACAGATCACCGAAAGCCTGGCCGAGCACCTGGGCCTG
>DATBKQ010000451.1:0-2529 GCA_036555825.1 Acetobacteraceae bacterium
CAAGATGGCCTATATCGCCGCGATCCATCGCTGGTTCGAGGACTGGGACTTCCTGCTGACGCCTGCCGTTTCCGTCGCGGCGTTCCCCGCCGAAAAGCTGATGCCGGACCATTGGCCGCAACACGACTGGGACTGGCTGTCCTGGGCCGAATTCTCCTATCCGTTCAACATGTCCTGGAACCCGGCGGCGAGCGTGCCGTGCGGCTTCACAAATGATGGCCTGCCGGTCGGACTGCAGATCGTCGGACGCCGCTTCGACGATCTGGGCGTGCTCCAGGCCTCCGCGGCATTCGAGCAGGCGCAACCATGGGCGGACAAGCGACCGACACTCCGCTGAACGCCGGCCGATGCAAGGCGCGATTCACGCATTCCTGCTGGGCTTTCCCGCGCTGTTCTCGATCATCAACCCGATCAGCGGCGCGTTCATCTTCCGCGAACTTGCACGCGGGCGTTCAGATGCGGAGCGTGCCCGGCTGGCACGCAAGGTGGCGACATACTCGCTGCTGGTGATCATGGGTGCGCTGTGGGCGGGATCGTTCGTGCTGGCGTTCTTCGGCATCTCGCTCGCCGCCCTGCGTGTTGCCGGCGGCGTGGTGGTGGCGCTGACCGGCTGGAACCTGCTGAACCGGCCCGAGCAGCACGAGGCGCGCAAGCAGGAGCAGGCGGCCTCGGTCGGGGATGCCGACGACATCGCGATGTTTCCGCTCACCATCCCGATTACCACCGGGCCTGGCACGATCGCGGTGGCGATCGCGCTCAGTTCCAGCCGACCGAAAACGCTCGACGGGTTCGCGGCATTCTTCCTCGGCGAGACGCTGTCGGCCGTGGCGCTGGCGCTGGTGATCTGGATCACCTACCGGTCAACCGATCGCATCGAACGCCTGATGGGGCGGGCAGGCAGCCGCACGGTCACCCGGCTCGCGGCCTTCCTGCTGCTGTGCATCGGCGTGCAGATCCTGATTACCGGTGTGGAGGACGTGCTGGAACCGCTGTTGCATCCGCGCTGATCCGATACCGGCACCACTGCAGATGGAGAAGGGAAAACGATGGCATTCTCGATGTTCCAGGCCACCATCCCGGCGTGCGTGCAGATCCTGGGCAGCATGTCGGCGGTCATCGACAAGGCCGCGGCGCATTGCGGCGAGAAGAAGTACGACGAAGCGTGGATGCTGAGCGACCGGCTGTTCCCCGACATGTTCACCTTGGCGCGCCAGTTCCGACAGGTGAGCGACTTCGGCCGCAACATTCCTGGCCGGCTGGCCAGCGCCAGCCTGCCCGACTTCCCGGCCACCGACGCCACGACCTTCGCCGCGGCCAAGGCGCGCATCGATCAGTCGCTGGAGTATGTGAAAAACTTCAAAGCCGAGCAGATCGACGGATCAGAGGACAAGGACATCAGCTTCACCGCCGGCCAGCGACAGATGTCGTTCAAGGGACGCGCCTATCTGCTGCATTTCGGCCTGCCGAACTTCTTTTTCCACGCGACCACCGCGTACAACATACTGCGGCATCGTGGGGTGGAACTGGGCAAGCGGGACTTCCTGGGATCGTTCTGAAGGCGTGGTGCCGGGCCTGCGCACGGCGTGACACGTGGGTGCCACGCCGGCCGTCCGGGCCGGATGTCGCATTCTATTGCAGCGGCCAAGCCAGCAGTATGAACAACGTCCCGAACACCGCGACCAGGATCGTCAGCGGCAGGCCCAGTCGCCAATAGTCGCTGAACCGATAGCCGCCAGGCCCCATCACCAGCGTGCTGTTCTGGTGGCCGATCGGCGTGAGGAAGTCGGATGCGGCGCCGAACGCCACCGCCATCAGGAACGCGTCCGGTGCCAGTCCCAGATTCTTCGCCACCGCCGCCGCGACGGGGCCCATCAGCAGCACCGCCGCGGCATGATGCAGCAGCGGCGTCACCAGCATCGACACCACCATGATCAGGCCTACCGCCAGATACGCCGGCAGATGCGTGGCCACTGCACTCAGGCCGTTTGCCAGTAGGTCGGCGGCGCCGGTATCCTTCAGCGCCTCGCCGACCGGTATCAGGCAGCCGAGCATGACAATGATCGGCCATTCGATCGCGTCGTACGCCTCGCGCGGCGTGGTCAGCCCCAACAGCACGATCGCGGTGGCCGCGACGAAGAACCCCACCTCCGGCGGCATCGGCCCAACGGCGATGGCGCCCATCGCGGCACCCAGGATCAGCAGCGGCAGCCACTTCCAGCGCGGCCGCCCGATGCCCAGATTGCGCTCCGCCAGCGGCAGCAGCCCAAGTTCGCCGACCGCCCGGTTGAGCTGACTTTGCCGCCCCTGCAGCACCAGCACGTCGCCGGCCGCAAGCCGGCTGGTCGCGAGCCGCATGGTGCTGCGCTGATCCGCTCGGCTGAGCGCCAGCAGGTTGACCTCGTAGTTCCGTCGCAGATGCAGCTCCCGCGGCGTGCGGCGGATCAGGCGCGAATCGGGGGCGACCACCGCCTCCATCGCTTCCAGCGAGTCGTCCTTGTCGCGCGGCCGCAGGGCGGCGATTTCGTCGGC
>DATBKQ010000452.1:0-6942 GCA_036555825.1 Acetobacteraceae bacterium
GAAATGGCATGACAGTTGCTCAGCGAAATGAGAGAAGCAAAGGGAGCTCGCCCCGCATGTCGCATCGTTCCCGGCGCTTGCTGCAGGTGTTGGCCCTGGTGGTTCCAGTGCCTGCGGGCGCCGCGCCTTTCTGTGTGCATACCGAGTCAGTGCCGCCACAGTGCATCTACTACGACGCGGGTTCGTGCAACCAGCGTGCCGCGCAGATGGGCGGGCAATGCTCGGTCAATCCGAGCGACGTGCGCCTGACCCCCAGCATCGGTCACTACTGCCTGGTGACGTCGGGGATGGCGTCGCTATGCATCTACGCTGACCAGACGACGTGTCAGCGGGAGGCACAGCGACAACAGGGGGCCTGCATCATTGCGCCCGCCAGGCCGGAGAGCCCGGCGGCCGATCCCTACCGCGATACCCGGCCTTCAAATGCCGGCGGCTTCTAGGGGGGGGCCGCTTCCGACGTCCTTCGCACTGCGGAATCGGGCCACTGTTCCTTGTTTTCAGTGGCCTGCTGGCATGATCGGATCAGGTTGATCCAATCATGCCCTAGCAACTCATGACTTCTGATAGGCGAAGTCATCCTGCTCTATCTCTTTGTCCTGACGCGCGACTCGGGCCTCCGGCGGTTTCGCGTTCGGTCATCGCTCTCTAGCGCGTGGTCGTGGTGGCTGTCGGAACCGGGATGACCGAGCTCCCGCCGCCGCCGCTGCCCACCACGTAGGAGAAGCCCCAGCTGACCGGCACGAACTGCAGCAGATACGTCTGGAAGAAGCGATAGACCTCGGCAACGGTGGTGCGTGGTACAAACACCACATCGTAGGGCGCCAGTCGCACATCGGCGGTGGGATCCTTGCCCCACATCACGGCATCGAAGCGCGTGGAGAAGAATTCCGGAACGTCGTTCGGTCCGCGGCGAATGATGAAGATCTTGTTTTCGTCGCTCGTGGTGAACTTGAGGCCACCGGCACGCGCTATCGCCTGCGACAGCGTAAGCGTCGGTCCGACAGTGATGAACTCACCGGGGTTGTTCACCTCTCCGCCAACATAGATCCGTGTCGGCGCGAACGACCGCAGAATGACCGACAGGCGTGGATTGCGCAGGTCGGCCGAGTAATCGCGCGTCAGTGCGGCAGTCAGCTCCGGTATGGTTCTGCCATAGGCGAGTTCGTCACGCGCGACGGTCGTGGATATGTGGCCATCGGGGCGAACGCTGACCTCCTCGTTGAGTTCGGGGTTCAGCATCAACCGCACGTCGAGGACGTCTCCGACCTGAATCCGGTACGGTTCCAGGCTGGACACGTAGCCGGCCGCCGGCGGTGGCTCGGCAGGTGCAGGCGGCAAAGTCGGCACCGGGCTGCAGGAGGCCAGGATGGTGCAAACAGCCGTGGTCGCCGCTATGGTGTTTCGCAGCCGCAAGCGTCTGGGGCACGGATTTGGGGCAACGACGACCGGGCCCGCCGGCGTCCTTTGCGTGCCGAAATAACCACAATGAACTTCCATCATCGGCTAGAACTCCAGTGCGATTGCAGCTTGCAGTTATGAGTCGGATGGGACAGTCGCGGCGGCGGTCGTCACGGCGCCGTACCACGCACGAAGCGGTCGTCCGCGACCTGGTGTGTAAACCGCGCCGGTGTCGCGGCGGAGGAGAGTGGGCCTACCATCCGTTGGCAGCAAGCGTCGTTGTGCGCGCCGATCCCGTCGCGGGGGTGCTCGTGACGAGGTTGTGCACGGCCAGGGCGGCCAGGCGCTTCTGCTCAACTTCACCGGGAAGACTCACGACATTTCCGCCCTGCATCGTATAAGCTTGCGACACGTTCGTTGTGTGTGCAAGCGATGTGCCATGGCTGCAAGGATCGGAACGCGTCAAAGCCCAGCGATGGCGGCGTCAGGAACGCCTCGCACCGCTGACAATTTACGTAGCGGTGCTGTCAACGCCGTTGCGCGACGATCGCGCTGGCGTGAAAGTCCGGCGCCCCTCCGGTCAGCCGCAGCAGGCTCAGCGGTCATCTCCGCCGCCGTCGAAACCGGGGCGATATGGCTGGGAGTAGCCCGAGTAGATGCCGACAGGGTAGCCCGACCAAGCCCGCACTCTTCCGACTGATCCGTTGGTCGCCTGGATCGCCAGGTCGATCGCCTGCGTCGCCTGGCCAACGGCGCCGATGTCGAGCCAGCGTATGGCATTGCCGACCTCCGCCGCGGGCGCGCTGGCGCCTCGGGCTTGCGGTGCGTCGGGCGTGACGGGTTGCAACACCAACTGAGTTTGTACCATAGCGAGCAGCCGGCGAGCCTCGTCCGGTCGTCCCGCGGCCAGCCACTGTTTTGCAGCCGCCAGATGCTGCGCCGGCGACCCCGCATCCGTCGGTCCCGTTGACGGCTCTGCCCGCTTCGGCGGAGCCGCCGGCTGCGGTGCGGCGGTCGCCACCAGTTGCTGCTGTTTCGCCTTCTGGCGTGTCAACGATGCGTCCTCTGCCTTCTGGCGCGCCAAAGTCGCTTCTTCCGCCTTGCTCTGTTGCCGCAGGGCGTCGATCACCTGACGCAGTCGGTCGGCTTCGGCCTGTGCTGCTTCGGTATCGTGGCTACGCTGGTCGAGCTGCTGTTTGCGTTGATCGAGTTCCTGTGTCCGGTGGTTCAGCTCGTCGGCGCGGGCGGCAAGTTGGCGTTCTTTCGTCTCATCCGCCTGCTGTTGTTGCCGCAGCGTCGCAGCCCCCTGCCTGAGTTTGTCCGCCTCTGCCTGGGCGGCCTGGATTTCGCGACTGCGCCGGTCAAGCTCCTGGTTTCGTTGATCGAGTTCCTGCGAACGCTGCGCGAGCTGCTGCTGCAGGGTCGTCGCCTGCTGCTGGAGTGACTGAACCTGATGCTGCAAGGCGTCCCGCGCGGCCTGCGGTTGGGCCGCCTGCGGCTCTGGCTGCGAGGCGATCGGTACCGTCTGCCAGTTGTCTGCCCGCGGCTGCTCCCTGGTCCGGTCCGATGCACCGCTGCCGACGCGGACGGCGTTGCCCGCTGGTCCGTAGGAACCAACGCGATCGCTGAGCGCCCCCGCAAAGAGCACCAGCAAAGCACCCATCAGAGCGAACGCCGGGAGCAGGAAGCGCAACATGTGCCGTCCGATAAACGTCAAAATGATCTCGTCCGCAAGTCACCGAGCCAGCCCTATGGCAACCCGAGGAAGGTGGCGCGATGCAAGTCGCGGCAAGGCGCCATCACGGCGCTTTGAACAGCCCCGCCGGACACGATTGGCAGAGTTTGCGCCAGGCGCTATTGCATTGTCGCCGACGGCGCTGGCGCCCTTAGCTCAGTTGGATAGAGCAACAGCCTTCTAAGCTGTGGGTCACTGGTTCGAATCCAGTAGGGCGCGCCACGAGCCGCTGTCGCCCGGTTCGCAGTTTGCGGAATGGCTGTAGGCTGCGCCCGCTGGAAGGGGGATACATGCTGGCACTCTGGGTCAAGGTTCGGGTCAAGCCAGGCGCACGCGAGAAGTTCCTCAGCGCGATCGAGGTGGACGCCCTGGGCTCCGAGCGAGACGAGCCTGGCTGCCTGCGATTCAACGTGCTCCAGGATCAGCAGGATCAGAATGTCTATTACTTCTTCGAAGTCTACCGGAACGAGGCTGCGCTGGAGGCTCACCGAGCCGCGCCGCACTATGCTGTTTGGCGCGCCGCCGCGGATACGCTCGACGGTCCGCCGCAGGCTACGCGCTGCGATACCGTGTTTCCCGCTGCCGGCGAGTACTGGGGAAAGACCGCGTGATGCAAACCCCGGAGGATTGCGCCTCTGGCTGGCGCTGGATCAAGCCACCCGATCTCCGCGTTTGATCTCCATCGTGCGGTTGTCGACCGCGGGCAGCATCTGCGCGGGATCGCGGGTCACGACGACATCGATCACCGTGGGACGGTCGCGCTCCTCCATGCCCTGGCGCAGCGCCGGCGACAAAGCTTCAGGGTCCTCGACGCGGATGCCGCCACACCCCATGGTGCGGGCAATCGCGGCATAGTCCATCTCGTTGAGGTCAGCCGACTGGTAGCGTCCGCCCATCATGGCATGCTGCAACGCCTTCACGTAGCCGGAAGCGGCGTTGTTGACGACGATGACGGTCAGCCCGCAGCCGATGCGGCGCGCGGTTTCAAGCTCGCCAAGCATCATATTGAATCCACCGTCGCCGCTGATCGCGATCACCGGATGATCGGGTGCGGCAAGTGCGGCGCCGATGCCGCCGGGCAGGCCATATCCGATCGAGGCGAAGCCGCGATCGGGGATGAAATGCCGGCCCATTCGCTTGCTGTCGTAGAGCAGGCCGGTCCAATGCCCGGCGAAGCCGCCATCCGCGACCAGGATCGCGTCCTCTGGCAACGTTCGGTTCAGTTCACGGCACAGCCGCGCCATATGCACCGGCCGGTCGCGCGAATCGAGCCGTGGCGCGGCCTCAGCTTCCCATTTCTTCATGCGAGGCGCGATTTCCCCGGCATAGCCGGCCCGTTCGGCGCGTGCCGCCGCGCCACTGTCCGACAGCGCATCGGCAAGGTCTTCCAGCCCGGCGCGCGCATCGCCCCAGAGCGCGATCTCGGCGGGGATGCAGCGGCCGATCTCCTCGGCGACAATGTCGAGATGGATGACGGGGATGCGCGGCGGCGGCAGCGCGAAGCGCCTGGTGGCGATCTCACCAAGTTTGCAGCCGACAACGATCAGGCAATCCGCTGCCTCGATGAGGTCGTTGGCGATACGTGAATAGCGGCCGAACAGACCGGCCGACAGCGGATGGGTGCAGGCAATGCCGCCCTTGCCGCTCATCGTGTGCGCGATCGGGATCGACTGCGCTTCGGCGAAACGCGTCAGCGCGCTCCAGGCCTCGGACAGGTGGATGCCGCCGCCGGTCAGCAGTAGCGGCCGTTTCGACCTGGCGATCAGCTTCGCCGCGCGTTCGATATCGGCACGGTCCGGGCGAATGCGCCGGGCGGGCGCTTTCAACGTCGCCTCGTCGATGGCGAAAGCCTCGGCAGAAAAATCGTGCGAGCCGTGTGCGACATCCTCGGGCACGTCGAGCAGCACCGGGCCCGGCCGCCCCGAGGTGGCGATGGCGAACGCACGCCGCACCAGTTCCGGAATGCGGCTGGTCAGCTCCACGCGGATCAGCTCCTTCACCGCGGGCTTCAGAATCTCTACCTGGCGGCATTCCTGGGTCATGTTCTTCCAGGAATGCGTCCGATTGGTATCGCCGGTGATCGCGATGATCGGGATGCCGCCATTCAGCGACTCCACCAGGCCAGTGACGAGGTTCGTGGCCCCGGGGCCGAGCGTGCCGTCGCAAATGCCGGGGCGGTTGGTGACCCTGGCATAGGCGTCCGCCGCGAACGCGCCGCAGCGTTCGTCATTGATCAGATGGTGGCGCAAGCCGACCAGGCCGACGGCGTCGTAGAACGGCAGCAATTGGAACCCGCCCATGCCGAACATCGGACCGGCGCCCGACAGGCGCAGCATCTCGGCGAGTGCGTGCCCGCCGGTCATGGTGCCGGATGGTCTATTCCGTAGCGTCGGGCTCATCGTTCCTCCCTTATCCCGCCAGGGCGCGCCGCAGTGCGGCGACAAAATCGCGGGCACCGATGCCTGCGCGCAGACCCAATGCACCGGCGCGTGCGTTGACGCGGCTGATGATGCCGTCCTCGTAGCTTGACCGCGCATCGCCGATGCGCGCGCTCTCTGCGGAAACCGTGGCCGCCGCGATGCCACGCGCATCGAGCGCCGGCAGACGCGAGGTGCCGGCGGCGTCCTTGCCGATGCCCGCATCGTTATACAGCGCGGCCAGCACATCGTATTTCAGCGCGGTCTCCGGCCTGCCACCGAGCAGGCCACCATGCGAGCCGGTCACCACGATCGAGTGCCTGTGCGCGGGAGCGACAAGCGAGGCGGAGTCCAGTGCCCAGACCTGGGGCGGCTCGGCGATCAGCAGGAACGCCGCTTCCAATGCTTCCGGCGGCGCGCCACGCATCGGCTCGGTGCGCCGCAGCAAGGCAGCGGCATCGCGGCAGGATATGCCTGGCGTAACGCCGAGCGACGCAGCCAACGCATTCGCATGGGTGATGCTCCCGTGCGCCATCATATCGGCGCCATCGCCGATGCGCGCCGTGTCGTGCCCGACGGTCGCCGCGCCGATACCGAGTTCCTGCAGGTACTCCAGGCCGGCAATCCCAGCGCCCTCGCGGCCGACACCCGCGTCGTTGAAGATCGCCGCGGCGGCACGCAGTTTCGCGGCGAGATAAGCGGCATAGACACCGCCATGCGAGGCGTTGACCACGACCGCCCCGGCGGCTTCCGCCCCGACCCGGGTGATGCTGTCCGCAATGACGATCGGAGCGGTCATTGTCGCTACCCAAGCACCTCGCGAATCCCGGCGATGATCCGGTCGCGGTCCGGGAACACGTGGTTCTCCAGCACCGGGCTGTACGGGATCGGCACCTGCAAGGCGCACACCCGTTTCACCGGCGCCTTCAGACGCGCGAACGTCGCGGCATCCTCGGTAACCACCGCGGCGACCTCCGCCGAAAAGCCCGCGGTCGGACCCGCCTCGTCGGCGATGACCAGGCGTCCGGTCTTCTGCACCGAGCCTCGGATCGTCGCCGCATCCAGCGGTACCAGCGTGCGTGGATCGACGACCTCGACCGAGATCCCTTCACGGGCCAGCGTCTCGGCCGCCGCAAGCGCCTCGTGTACCAGCCAGGCGAGCGCGACCACGGTGATGTCGCTGCCCTCGCGTTTCACATCCGCCTTGCCGAGTGGGATGGTGTAATCCTCATTCGGCACGTCGCCTTTGCGCGTCATCAGCCGGCCGGATTCGAACGAGATGACAGGATTGTTGTCGCGAATCGCCGTCTTCAGCAGGCCCTTCATGTCATAGGGCGTCGACGGCAGGAACATCTTCAGCCCGGCGACATTCATGAACATCGAATAGGGCGA
>DATBKQ010000453.1:0-4034 GCA_036555825.1 Acetobacteraceae bacterium
GCGGCGGCAAGCGGATCGAGGCAGTTGTTCACATGGCGCGACGACACCATGAACGGATCGGTGACCACCAGCGGGCGCGAGAGCCCGAACTTCCCCAGAACGTCCGCGATCTGGCGGACCGAGCCGCCGCCGACCTGGAGCATGCGTGGCGCAGCAATATTGGCACTGACTGTCGTCATGGGTGATCCTCCCTGGAGCGGGGGAGCTTCGCCGCAAAGCAGCAGACAATGGAAGTGGGTCGTAGGCTGCATTGAAATTTGCATCACTTGATGCCATCTATGATGCCTAAAGCAGCCGGAAGTGTCGTTGCGGACCACCCTCACCCTCGATGACGAGCTCGTCGCGACAGCGAAGCGTTACACCGGGATCCAGGAGACGTCGGCGCTGCTGCGCGTCGCCCTGGAAGCATTGGTCGAAAGCGAAGCAGCTCGCCGGCTGGCCAGACTTGGAGGTTCGCAGCCTCACCTCAAGCCCGTACCGCGTCGCCGATCGAAGGTGGCGTGACCCTGGTCGATACCTCGGTCTGGATCGATCACCTGCGTCGGGCAGACGAGGTGCTCATCGATCTGCTGAACCGGCGACAGGTGATGGTGCATCCGTTCATTATTGGCGAACTGGCGGTCGGAAATCTTTGGCCGCGTGAGGCTGTTCTTGAGGAATTGCAGAAACTGCGTCGAGTGGTCGTCGCAGACGACAACGAAGTGCTACATCTTGTCGAACACGAGCGCCTGTTCGGCATTGGGCTAGGCTATATTGACGTCCATCTCCTGGCGTCGACTCGCCTCACCCCCGAGACCTTCCTTTGGACGCGCGACCAGGACCTGCTGGCCGCGGCGGAACGGCTCTCCCTCGACGCGCGTGTCACCCAGTAGCGGGCGCCCCCACCTCGGCCCGACGCCTTGCGTACAGTGCCAGCCGCTTCGCCGCCATCGGCGCCATGTTCCCCGGCTCGATCACTTCGCCGGCGGGTGGCAGCTCCTCGGCGCGGTGGCACGCGGTGACATGACCGTCGCTCCATCGACGCAGCAGTGGCATTTCGACGCGGCAGCGTTCGACGACGAACGGACAGCGCGTGTGAAAGCGGCAACCCGAAGGCGGGTTCATCGGGCTCGGCACGTCGCCGCCGGGAAGCTGGCGCGCGCCATGGCGGTGCGGGTCCGGCCGCGGGATCGCGGTCAGCAGCGTGCGGGTGTAGGGGTGCCGCGGTTCGGAGAACAGCACGTCCTTGGGCGCCAGCTCGACAATCTGCCCGAGATACATCACCGCGACCCGATCAGCCATGTGCTTCACCACCGCCAGGTCGTGCGCGATGAACAGGTACGACAGACCCAGCCGTGCCTGCAGATCCTTCAGCAGGTTCACCACCTGCGCCTGGATCGACACGTCGAGCGCGGAGACCGGTTCGTCGCACACCACCAGCGACGGCTCGACAGCCAACGCGCGGGCGATGCCGATACGCTGCCGCTGGCCGCCGGAGAATTCGTGCGGGTAACGCTGCACATGATAGGACGCCAGCCCCACCAGCCCCAGCAATTGGTTCACCCTCGCGCGTCGCGCCACGCGATCGCCGATCCCGTGTACCACCAGCGGCTCTTGCAGTATCTCGCCCACGGTCATGCGCGGGTTCAGCGAGGCGAATGGGTCCTGGAACACGATCTGCATGCGCCGGCGCAGCCGGCGCAGCGGTTCGCCGCGCAACCGGGTGACGTCGACACCTTCGAACCGGATGATCCCGGCGGTAGGATCGATCAGCCGCAGCACGAGACGGGCGGTGGTCGATTTCCCGCAGCCTGACTCCCCCACCAAGGCCAGCGTCTCGCCACGATCGAGCGAGAACGTGATACCATCGACCGCGCGGACCACGCCGATCGTCTTGCCGAAGACGAGCCCGCTGCGGACATTGAAATGCCGGATCAGACCGTCAACCTCGAGCAGGGCGGTCATGAATGTTTCCACGCGTAAGCCCGGCTTTCGGCCGCCACATGTCCCCGGCCTGGTGCCGGAGATCGGGCCGGACTTGATCCGGCCATCAAGACACCACGCTTTCGACCGGCGCCCGGATGCAGGCGGCCCGATGGTCAGTGCCGAGAAGCCGCAGTTCCGGATCCTGTACGGTGCAGGCAGCCGCCGAAAACACGCAGCGCGGATGAAAGCGGCAACCTGGCGGCAAATCGAATGGTGCGGGCACCGTCCCCTCGATGGCGAGCAGACGGTCGCGATTCTCCTCGATCTTTGGAATGCTGCCGAGCAGGCCGAGGGTGTAGGGATGTTGCGGGTCATCGAAAATCTGCGGGCCCGGCGCCCGCTCCACCACCCGCCCAGCGTACATCACCGCAACCTCGTCTGCCATTTCGGCGACGATCCCAAGATCATGCGTGATCAGGATAATGGCCATGCCGGTCTGCTGCTGCAATTCGCGCAGCAGATCGAGAATCTGCGCCTGCACCGTCACATCAAGCGCCGTGGTCGGCTCGTCGGCAATCAGCAGATCGGGTGCGCAGGCCAGCGCCATGGCGATCATGACGCGCTGGCGCATGCCGCCGGACATCTGATGCGGATATTCGTCGAAGCGGCGCGCGGGCGCCGGGATCCGCACCCGCTGCAGCGCCGAGATCGCGCGGCTGCGCAGCGCGGCGGCCGAGGCGGAGCGGTCGTGCGCGCGCATCGCTTCGGTGATCTGATCGCCCACCGTGAACACCGGGTTCAGGCTGGTCATCGGTTCCTGGAAGATCATCGCGATGCGATTGCCGCGAATGTCGCGCATCTGCGCGAGCGGCAGGTCGAGCAGGTTGCAGCCGTCGAACATGACCTGGCCGCTGGCGATCCGCCCCGGCGGCGGTACCAGGCGCATCACCGAAAGCGACAGCACCGACTTGCCACAACCGGATTCGCCGACAATACCGAGCGTCCGACCGCGGTCGACGGAGATGTCGACACCGTCCACGGCGGCGACCTCGCCGGCCGCGGTGCGGAACACGGTACGCAACGCAGAAATGGAAAGAAGTTGAGAAGTGCGGCGGGCCGCCCCCTCCTCCCTTCCCCCTCCCACAAGGGGAGGGGGGGTGTTTTCGCGCGCTGTTTCGCTCAAACCCGTACTCAGTGAATTTCGGCCGATCGCTTCAGCACCTGGCGCAGCTTCTGGCGTGAGAAGTCGGGAGAGCGGCAGAAGTCCAGGATCACCTTCTCGCGTCGCGAAATCAGCTCGATGGCCGCCGGCAGCTTTTTCACCGCATCGGCCGGCACCACGACCGCGCCATGCGAATCCGCATGGATCACGTCGTCATGGCCGGCCTGCATGCCGAACACGTTCACCGGCCGGCCGAACTCGACCATATGCACCCAGGCGTGGCTCGGCCCGATCCTGCCACCCAGCATCTGAAAGCCCTTCGCCCACATTTCCATGTCGCGGAACGACCCGTTGGTCACGCAGCCAATCGCGCCAAGTGCCTTGTGGATGTTCGACTGGACCTCGCCCCAGTAGGCGCCGTAGCCGATGCGGCCATCGATGTCCTGGATCACCGCGATGGTCGGAAAATCGTCCGCGGCGACGTAGTCGTACCAGTCGGCCCGGTCCACCACCTTGCCGCGCGGCGGTTCGGTCGCGCGGATCATGCCGACGCGGGCCAGGCCGACAATCGGCTTGGCATTGGCATAGATGCAGACCATCGGTTCGACCGTGTAGCCATAGGCGCGCCGCTCCGGCGAGGTGATCTCGAGGCCATTACAGATCGTTGGCGTATCCCACTGAGCGAGAATGTCCAGGTCAGCCTGGGTGAACGGCCGCTCGGGCATTACTTCCTCCTGTCGTCCGGTTCGGGCATGCTGGCACAATGCAGGTCATCGCCAAGGGCGGCAAGGCGCTGTACGGCGCGCCGCTCGGAATCCTCATGCTGGAAGCGCGGTTTCCGCGCATCCCGGGCGACATGGGCAACGCCCTCACCTGGCCGTTCCCGGTGCTCTACCGCGTGGTGCGCGGCGCCACGCCGGACCGTGTGGTGCTGAACCAGGCCGCCGGGCTGCTGGACGACTTCCTG
>DATBKQ010000454.1:0-2923 GCA_036555825.1 Acetobacteraceae bacterium
GGCGAGCAGGTGGACCTGACCTATGTCGGCAACCGCGCCATGGCGGTTTACCGGCTGCCGCTGAACGAGGTGGTGTTCGACTTCTACGACCGGCTGAAGTCGGTCTCGCGCGGCTATGCCAGCTTCGACTACCAGATGGACGGCTACGCGCCGGGGGACCTGGTCCGCATCTCCATCCTGGTGAACGGCGACCCGGTGGACGCGCTGTCGTTCATCGCGCATCGCAATGTGGCGGAGGCGCGCGGGCGGGCGATCTGCGGCAAGCTGAAGGACCTGATTCCCCGCCAGTTGTTCAAGATTGCGATCCAGGCGGCGATCGCCGGGCGGATAATCGCGCGCGAGACGCTCAGCGCGCTTTCCAAGGACGTGACCGCGAAGTGCTATGGCGGCGACGTGACGCGCAAGCGCAAGCTGCTGGAGAAGCAGAAGGAAGGCAAGAAGCGCATGCGGCAGTTCGGCAAGGTGGAGATCCCGCAATCCGCCTTCCTGGCGGCGCTGAAGATGGATGCATAATGAGGCCCATACTTTGTGCCGATACCGACCTCCGTGGCGAAGGATGTCGCTGAAGCTGCGGCCTGATTCCGGGTCGCAGCAGGTGTTGCCGCGGAGGCAGCGGCGGCCGGCCGATGTCAAGCACGAGCTCGCCGCCTGAGACGCAAGCCGCAAAGGCCGCGCAGTCGCCAGCTGCATGTCGCAGGGGGCGGTGGAGATCATCGGTGGTCGCGAGAGGCGTCGCCGATGGAGTGTGGAAGACAAGCTGCGGATTGTCCGGGAGACGCACGAGCCTGGAGCCTGCGTTCGTGCGGTGGCGGCGCGGCACGATGTCTATCCGAGCCTGTTGCATTACTGGCGACGCCAGGTGCGCCAGGGACGACTGGGGGTGGGCGAGACACCGCGGTTTGTGCCGGTTCGTGTGATGGAGGCGCCGCGGTCTGCGGGCGATGCGCCAGGGGCGGCCACTGATCGGTCGGGTGCGGGCAAGATCGAGATTGTCTTGCCGGACGGCTGTCGGCTGATGGTTGGCGATGATGTCGGGCTGGCGGCATTGCGCCGGGTGATGACGGCGCTGCGCCGATGATGATCCGGCCGACCGGCGTGCGGGTATGGTTGGCCGCGGGTGCGACGGACATGCGTCGTGGCATGAACGGCTTGGCGTTGCAGGTTCAGGAGGCGCTGCGGCGAGACCCGCATGCCGGCGATCTCTACGTGTTCCGCGGCAAGCGCGGGAACCTGCTGAAGATTCTCTGGCAGGATGGACTGGGGATGTCGCTCTATGCCAAACGGCTGGAACGCGGCCGGTTCATCTGGCCGTCGCGGGCGATGGTTTGGTTGCTATCACGGCGGTGCAGCTCGGCTACATGCTGGAGGGGATCGACCGGCGGCACCCGCAGCGGACGTGGCGACCAGAGATGGCTGGTTGACGCCGCAAGCGTTGCGACGACAGCCAGCAGATTCTGGGTGCACGACCATCTCAAGTTGCTGATCGCCAAGCTTAGGCACGACCGCCTCGGGGCATCATCCGAACGCGGGCGCAAGCTGCTCGACCAGATGGAACTGGAACTCGAGGAGTTGGAAGCGGGGCTGCCGAGGATGCCGGCAGCGCAGCAAACGATGGCATGGTGGTGCAGGCCTTCACCCGGCGCAACCCGGTGCGCCCGCCATTGCCCGAGCATCTGCCGCGCGAACGGGTGGTTGTTCCCGCGCCGAGTGCGTGTCCGTGCTGCGGGGGCAAGCTCACCAAGCTGGGGGAGACAATCACCGAGAGCCTGGAAATCCATCCCGCGGCAGTGGCAGGTGGTGCAGACGGTGCGGGAGAAGTTCACCCACCGGTCCTGCGAGACCATCACCCAGCCGCCGGCGCCGCAGCCTGACACCATCCCGCCGTGGCGCGCCGGAGTTGCCGATCGACGCGGCCATTTCATCTTCAATGATCGAAGGGAGCTGCCGTGCCAAGCCGCGTCTATGACTTGTTCGCCCAGGCCATGGCCGGTCGCAAGCAGGTCCTGTGTCGCTATGACGGACGCGCCCGCGAACTCTGTCCAATCATCCTTGGCCATTCCAAAGGCCAGGAGAAAGCGCTCACCTACCAGTTCGGCGGACAAAGCCGATCCGGTCTGCCTCGCGGTGGTGAATGGCGATGCCTCTGGCTGGATAAGGTGAGCCATGTTCGGCTCCGCGATGGACCTTGGCATGCTGGTGACGGTCACGCACGACCACAAGGCTGCGTCGAAACCGTCGATCTCGATGTCAACCCCTCAAGCCCCTACAATCCCACCCGACGCCTGTAATCTATCCGCGGTCGTCGCCGGATGGATACGGTCGTGCAGCCAAGTGCGACCGCAAAGGCCGCGCAGTCGCCAGCTGCCATCCTGCCTCTTGATGAAAATGTGAAAATGCTCTTCAGGCGACCCTCTTCGGGACTGCGGACAAACATCGACATCCGTGTTCATCCGAGTTCATCCATGGTTTCACATTCCTACGCCCGCCGCACATTGGTGAACATCGGCACGCTGCCCTTGAGCATGCCGGTCACGGTCACGCACGACCACAGGGCTGCGTCGAAGCCGTCGATCTCGATGTCAACCCCTCAAGCCCCTACAAACCATCGCGCCGCCAATAATCTACCGTATCCTGGTCGTCGCCGGATGGATGCCGATCGGCTGGGCTTTTAGCCCGAACTTTGCCGGAATTTGGGCGCAAGTAGCTGATATAGTTTGTGACGGTTATCGGTTGGCTGTCTACGCCGCGAGTGAGATGCCGAGCAACTGGAATACGCTGCGTTGCAGGTTGGTTGGCGCGGCCAGCAGAACATCGGTTGCTGCGGCGCCGAGCCGAACGGTATTGCGCGTCAGGCTCGCCAGATCGGCAAGCGAGGTGTAGAAGCTGTGCACCGGCATTTGCTTGCTATGGGCCGGATCGGTGC
>DATBKQ010000455.1:0-8064 GCA_036555825.1 Acetobacteraceae bacterium
GCGCCCGCACCTTCTGCCGGAAGTCCTGATCCGGCGGGATGTTGGGCATGTCGATGCAATTGCCATCGGCGTCGAATTTCCAGCCGTGATAGACGCAGCGGATACCGCCGTCCTCGTTGCGGCCGTAGAAAAGCGATGCGCAGCGATGCGGGCAACGGTGATCCATGACGCCGACACGCCCAGCCTCGTCGCGGAATGCGACTAGCTGCTCGCCCAGCAGCATCAGCCGGAGCGGGGTACCGCTTGCGACAACCTCAGACGACTGCGCCGCGGGCAGCCAATACTGCCGCATCAGATCGCCCATCATGGTGCCGGGCCCGATCCGGGTCAGTTGCTCGCTTTCAATCGCGTTGGTCATGCTTCGCTCCCTCGTGGCGATTCCAGTCTCTGGCGAAAACCGGGCCGCCTGCCAATGGTAATTGGCGGCTGGCAAAAGAACCAGTCCGGGTCCCGACGAGATCGATGCATCGCTGAACGAAGCGAGTGCGGCGAAGGCGCGGGCGGTGTGACTGACAAGTCCAGTTGAAGAAGCGTCAGCCTTGCCAGACCGAGACCAGGTCCTGCACCTGCGGCCTTGTCGCCGGCGAACCCCCGCCGACCTGGGTGCCGAGATACAGGAAACCGACAATCTCGTTGTCGGCGTCGAGACCGAGGGCCTGCTTGGTCTTGGCATCATAGGCCGGCGCACCGGTCTTCCACATGGCGCCAAAGCCCTGGGCGCGCGCCGCCAGCATGATGTTCTCGGCGGCGGCAGCGGCCGAGACCAGTTGTTCGACATCGGGAATCTTATGGCCGCGCTGGATGGCTGCCGCCGCGACCACGATGACGGGCGCACGCATCGCCTTGTCACGCTCCCGCTGCAGCGCGTCGGCCGAGGCAGCCGGTTCCATCCGGCGCAGGCAGTCGGCCATCAGCTCGCCGAACCGCTCACGCTTGTCCTCGGGCACCACGATGAACCGCCAGGGACGCAGCCGGCCGTGGTCGGGGGCCCGCAGTGCGCTCTGGAACATCTTTTCCAGTGCTGCCTGGTCGGGACCAGGCGATGTCAGCTTCACCGCGGACTCTCGGGCGACCAGCAGTTCCAGCGCATCCATGTCGGACTCTCCTGAGGGATCAGATGTGGCAGGCGGTGGCGAGGCCGCGTCCTGGGCGAGCGCTCGCCGACGACACAATAGAACACCAGGCGCTTGTCTGTCGCGGTGGCCCGTCGCGACGTCTCCGGTCGTGAAAGACGTTGCCTGATTGCAAGTACAGATCGAAGGCTGGCGCCTTTCCGCTACTTTTGATATTCTGCTTTGCAATCATTTGCCGGGTCGGGGCTGGTCAGCGATTGTCTCGGCTCCGCGCTCGAAGGAGGCAGCCGTGCCCGACGAGCCAAAAACCGCCGCGGGACGCAGCTATCAGATGGGGAACGTCGGCGCCGGCGCCCGTGTCGCGCAAGGCGAGAATATCTCCTGGATCGAGGGAATCGCGAGTCTTCCGGAAGGAGAGTCGCTCGCCCGACAGTTCGAGGCGTTGTTGAAGCGGATCGCCGAGGACGCCTCACTCGACGAGGACACGCGTGAGCTCGCGCGGGACAAGACCAAGGCGGTAGCCGAGGGAATTGCCAAGATCCAGGAGTCGCCCGGTTTGCTCCGCCGCGCGTTGCTCGACGCGAAGTCGTGGTTCGGCACGACGGCGTCCTGGGTTGGGGGCGCCCTCGGGGATGTCCTCAAGAGCGAGGCGGCACGGAAGACGCTTGCCACAATAACCGAAGCAAGCACGAAGGCAGCCATCGCCTCGTTCCTGACCCGATGAAATGGAATCCGCGGCGGCCCAGTACCTCCTAGGGAATGTCGGCGCCGGCGCGACGGTCCTGCAGGGTGAGCACCTTTCGATCGGCTTCACCGCCGAGCAGGTGCGCATACTGATCGAGGCTGCGACGAGGGGAGCGGACGAAAGGGTCGCCGCGGCGAGTCGGTCACTCGGCGTCACGCAAGGCGCCCTGCGCACGATGCTCGCCACGCTCGGTGAAGCGGACGTTCCCGACGACCGCCTGGTGGAAAAGCTGACCGAGGTGTTCGAGCACTATCGCAAGGCCGCGGCGACAATCGCCGCACTCGAGCCGAAGAACCCTGTCGCGCAGCAGCACGCCGCCAGGGCATCGGAGGCCGCGGCTTCAGGCGACCGCAAAGCAGCGCGGCATCACCTTCAGGCGGCGCGCGCCGCATCGGAGGCGGCGGCCGCGGAAGCCAGACGGCTCAGCAGGCAGGCAGTGGCGGCGGCGGAACAGCAGATGCTCCAGGCGGCGCGCGCCACCATGGCCGAGGCGGAACTGGCACTCACGACCTTGAACTACCTGGAAGCAGCTCAACTGTTCGGCGACGCGGCGTCACTGGTGCCGGACGCGGAGCCTCGGGAGAAGGGCATCACGCTCTGGCGGCAGGCCGACGCGCTGCAACTGCAAGGCGAGGAACGGGGTGACAGTTCGGCGTTGCGCGAGTCGACCACGCTCTACCGGTGCGCACTTGCCCTGTTGCCGCGCGATCGGGCGCCGCTCGACTGGGCGGCGACGCAGAACAATCTGGGCTCGGCGCTGGCGATGCTCGGCGAGCGCGAAGGACGCACAGGGTGTCTGGAAGAGGCGGTTGCAGCGTATCACGCAGCGCTCGAGGAGCGGACGCGCGATCGGGTGCCGCTCGCCTGGGCGATCACGCAGAGCAACCTTGGCTCGGCCCTCTGGCGGCTGGGGGAGCGTGAGAGCGACACCGCCCGCCTGGAGGCGGCGGTGGCGGCATACCGCTCAGCGCTAGAGGAGACGCGCCGCAGCGAGACGCCGCGGGATTGGGCGATGACCTTGGTGAACCTGGGCAACGCACTGGCATCGCTTGGCAGACGCGAGAGCGGCACGGCACGTTTGACGGAGGCGGTGGCAACCTTTCGCACTGGCCTGGAGGAGACCGAGCGCGATCGAGTGCCGCTCGAGTGGGCGACGGTGCAGAACAACCTCGGCTCGGCGCTTACCAACCTGGGGGAACGCGAGAGCGGCACGGCGCACTTGCGAGAAGCGGTGGCGGTGTTCCGCGCGGCCTTGGAGGAGCGGACTCGCGACCGGGTTCCGCTCAAGTGGGCAACGACGCAGATGAACCTGGGCAATGTGCTGTGGAGGCTTGGCGAGCGCGAGCATGCATCGGCCGGCCTCGAGGAAGCGGTGAGAGCCTATCGTCTGGCGCTGGAGGAGATGACCCGCGACCGGGCTCCCCTGCAATGGGCGATGACGCAGATGAACCTAGGCGCCGCGCTTCAGATGCTGGGTGAGCGCGAAGGCGGGACGGCACGCCTGGAGGAGGCGGTTGTGGCGTATCGTGCGGCGCTGGAAGAAAGCACCAGGGGTCGGGTGCCGCTGCAATGGGCGATGACGCAGATGAACCTGGGCACTGCGCTCGAGGCGCTGGGGATGCGTCAGACCGGAACGGCGAACCTCGAAGAGGCGGTGGCGGCATATCGCGGCGCGCTGGAGGAAAGGACACGCGAGCGGGTGCCACTCGACTGGGCGATGACGCAGATGAACCTGGGCAACGCACTGCGGGCGCTGGGCCAGCGGGAGACCGGAACGGCGCGCCTGGCAGAGGCGGTGGCGGCATGGGATGCCTGCCTTACGGTCACCTCTTCGGTCTGGCCGCCCGAATGGGTTCGGCTTCTCACTGCCCGTCGCGACGAAAGTCGGGCCGAAATCCGGCGGCGGTCGGAAGAGCAGTCGCACCGTCCACGGCGCCGCGGATCGATCAGGTAGCAGTCGCGCGGACGCGCGAAAGCGAAGGTCAGCAATCCAGCGGGATGAGGATCATGCGGCGGAAATCGATCTCGACGCTGTTCGCGATGCTCGGCCTGGTGGTCTGCGTCACTCCGGCATACACACCGGCGCCGGCGGGCACCGTGGTCGCGCTGACTGGATCGTGCAGCGTGTATGCTCGTGTGCTGGAGCGCGGCGATGGAATAGAAGTCAACGATACGGTTGACGTGCCGGCAGACAGCAATCTGAAGTTGCAGATGGCGGACGGGACGCTGATTTCTGTTGCGCCAGAAAGCCGCCTGACTGTGGCGAGCTACAGTGTCGGCGAAACCGGCCGCCATACGATGCTGGTGCTGACGCAAGGCCTGCTGAGAGCACTGGTCCCGCCCACCGCGGGTCCGCTGACGTTCGATGTGTCGACCCCGGTCGGCCTTGCGTCGCTGCGCTCTGCCGCCGCTGACTGGTTCGTGCGGGCCGAGGCCGGGTCGGCTCAGGTCGGGGTGTTGACTGGCGCCGTGGATTTCGCCAGTGCCGCGACCGGCGAGTCGGTTTCGATACCCGCCCATTGGGGGACGCGCCTTGAGGCCGGACGATCTCCCATGATGCCGCGGATGTGGGCGCAGATGGAGTTCGAGGCAGTCATCCGTCTCACCGCGTGCTGCCAACCCAAGCAAGAAACGGCACCTTCGGGGCGGTGAGCCGGCGCGGGCAACGGATCAGTGTGCGATCGGGCCGTCGGCCTTCTTCCATGCGTCCATGCCGCCGTGGATGTGGCAGGCGCTGGCGAGGCCCGCGTCCTGGGCCGCCTGCGCGGCCATGGCCGAACGCTCGCCGAAGGCACAATAGAACACCAGGCGCCTGTCTGTGGCGCTGGCCAGTTCGTGCAGCATGCCACCTTCCTGAATGTTCTCCTGCAGGTCCGGATAGGGCGCGTGCAGCGAACCGGGGATCACGCCATGCTTCTCGCGCTCGGTACGTTCGCGCAGGTCGATCAGCACGATGTCGCGACGTCCAACCAATGCCTTTGCCTGGTCCACGGTCACGGCCCAGCCGCGCCGGGCGATCTCCTGCTGCACCAGGCCCTGCCGCATGTTGGCCGGCACAGCCACATCCATCATCTTCGGGTTGGAGAGGTTCAGGTTGTTCATCAGTGCGACGTATTCGTCCGCCGACCTGACCTGGAGGCGCGGATTGCAGCGCTTCTCCTCGCCGATCGTACTGACCGTGTCGCCCTTGTAGTCGTGGGCGGGGAACACCAGGGTCTCGTCGGGCAGGCGCAGCAAACGGTTGAAGATCGAATCGTATTGCGCACGTGGGTCGCCGTTCTGAAAGTCGGTGCGGCCGGTGCCGCGGATCAGCAGCGTATCGCCGGTGAACACGCGGTCGGGCATGACGAAGCTGTAGCTGTCATCGGTGTGGCCGGGCGTGTAGGCGACATCGAGGCTGATGCCCTCGATACCCAGGCGGTCGCCGTCGGCGATGCGCATCGAGACGACATCGACGCTGGATTGCTCGCCCATCACGGTGATGCAGCGGGTGCGGTCGCGCAGTGCGCCGAGGCCGGTGATGTGGTCGGCGTGCAGGTGGGTGTCGATCGCCTTCACCAGTTTCAGGTCGAGCTCGCGGATAAGTTGCAGGTAGCGATCGACCTTCTCCAGCACCGGATCGATGATCAGCGCCTCGCCGCCGCGGCGGGAGGCGAGCAGGTAGGTGTAGGTGCCGGACGTCGCGTCGAAGAGCTGACGGAAGATCATTTTGCCTCCCAGGGCGTTTGTGCAGGCGTTTACTCCGTTATGGACCACTTCCGCTACAGCATTTGGCGCACAGCCTGGTGTCACCGACGCTTGAAGGTTGACAGCCAGGGGGAAAAGTCGGGTGCAACCGCGGCTCACTCGGGCCGTGCTCAAAAGACGCAAGGGAGGGAAAAATGCAGTTCAGGACCATGGCCGCGTTCGCGGCTGCTATTGCGTTGCCGATCACAACGATCGCGCAACAGCCGGCACACCACGATACCATGACCGCGCTTGGCGAACTGATCTGTGACGCGAATCCCTACACGCAGCTACCGCCGGATCAGATCACCGGACATCAAACCGGTAAGATGCAACTGATGACACAGTCGATGACTGATTTGCCAGAGGATGCGCAGGCCCGCCAGAGCGCAGACATAACCGGCCGGATCGCCGTCGAGGAAGGCAACTACGGCGGTGCGCAGGGGCTGACGTTCAATGGGCAGCCTGTGCACGCGAAGAAGAGCATCCGCATACCCTACCGCTTCGCCGTCACGGATAAGGACGGCAAGTACCTGTATACTCGCACCGAAACCATAATCGTGACCTACGCTGGAGGGGATGGGCCAGGCGCCACCGGAAGATAACAGCACTGGCGGCGGGTTAGGGCGGCCCACCCAACCCGCTCGCCGTCAGCCGGCGCTCCGCCTCCTTCTCCCGCCTTCGCACTGCGCGACTTCTGCCTTGCTCTGTCAGCTCAACCGGCGGTTACGCCGCGGTTTGCTCAGCCACCGCCATCCGCACCGGCAAAGCCGACGATCAAGTACTCCATTTGCCAGTAGAGAATGTCATACCCGCCACGGTCGTTCTTCTTCATGACCGGAAACCGGTAGGGAACGCGGAAGGCAAGTTTCACACTCTGTTCCTGTCCCTTGAAGGTCCACTTGGAGGCGTAGTTCCTCTCGACCTCGATCCCCATGCACGCGATCGTCGTATTAGGGTCGTCGGGATTATATCCCGTTCCCGCTGGCTGAAGCATGCCGACTATCATGTCGCCGGTTTCCTCGCCTGTACTCGGATCCTTGGAGCGCGTGTACGGGTTGAGGCGGCACATCAGTTCACCCAAGGCAGCCATACCAGCATCACTCTTCCGCCCCCCACCGCCACCGCTGCTGCCTGATGGCACGGAGGATGAAGTAGTCGCGGTCGTGTCGCTTGGCTTGTTCATGGTGGTCTGATCGTCTGGCATGAGTGTTCTCCACCTTTTCAAGTTGGTTCATTTGCCCAGGGACGAATCTTGGCCGGAGGACGAGCGGAGCCCATTCCGAACCTCGCTGGCCCCGTCACGCATAGCCGATGCAGACCCGGCGGCTATGAACCAGTTCACACCGTGACCTGGAAATTCCCTCAGCTCAGGGCGAGGTCCGCCCATTCCAGCAGCGCCCTGGCTTCGCGGACATCCGGAAGCGCTGCTGCCTTGCCGAAGCATCCCAGCAGCGGCAACAGCAGCTCGCGTACTACGCCAGCCTGGCCGCGCGACCGCAGCAGCCGGCCCAGGCTGGTCGCTGCACGCAACTCGAATAGCCTCGCGGATTGCTGGCGCGCGATATCGATTGCCTGCCGGAATGCCTGCTCTGCCTCGCCGGGCCGCGGGACCTCGATTGTCAGAAGAAGCTCGCCCTTGCGGCGATGGACCTCCGCATCGAGCCAGTGCGCCCCTGTGTTGCGCGAAAAGTCGAGCACCTCGTCCAGCAGGTCGAGCGCCTCCGCACGCCGGTCTGTTCGGGCCAACACGTCGGACAGCAGATATTTACCTACTTCAAGCCTTATGCTTGCACCCTGGGGCCTTAGGGCGTCGACACCCAGCGCCAGGAGGCTCAGCCCCTTCTCGGTGTCACCCTGCCTGCCGATGATCCAGCCAAGCTGGCATCGGCCGACGGCAAGCAGGAACGAAAGGCCCTGCTCTTCGGCAAGAGCCACCAGCATTCTTGCGCAGGCATGGCACCGCGGCTGGTCGCGCAGTACCTCCAACGTGCGCGACCATACACTCAATGCCAGCGCATAGGCCGGAGACGATAGGCCGGATTTCTTGGTGTTGGCTACCGCGGACTCACCATAGAGGTTCGCCTGTTCCACGTCGCCGAGATGCGCCAGGGTCACACTAAGATAAGAGGCCGCGACGTGCGGGTCTGGAGCTATCGCGCTATCGCGGAGTTCATGCCGACCACTTGCGTGGAGGGCGAGAGCCTTCGCCAGATGCGTCTGCGCGGCGATAAAGCCTCCTCGATAGTAAGCGACTAAACCCAGACGCACGTGCGCCGCGATTGCAATGCCGGCATCTCTGCTGCTCTCGCCAAGAACGCGCAGTTCCTCGCCGATCGCCTCTGCCGCATCGAGGTCGGCTCGCGTCTCGGCCGTAATACCCAAGGAATAGAGCGTGCGAGCCAACATTTCGGGATTGCCAAGTTTGCGGCAAACCACCGCGGCCCGCCGGAATGCCAGGCCTGACTCAGCGTCGTTCGGTCCTTTCGTTGCCATGAAAATGCGGCCAAGCGCGATCAG
>DATBKQ010000456.1:0-10184 GCA_036555825.1 Acetobacteraceae bacterium
AGATACGCCTCGACCACCGGCCGGATCGACGCGTTCAGCGCCGTCAGCACGCTGCGCTCGTATTCGCGCGCCTGCGGCCAGATCTCGGAGGACAGTTCCAACCGCAACGGCAAGCCATGCCGCGCGACGATCGCGCGCACCAGCTGCTCATGCACCGGGCTGCGATAGCTGTGGATCAGCGCCACCACCGCGATCTCCACGCCCCCGTCCTGCAACGCGCGCGCGGCAGCGAGCACGTCCGCTTCGTTCAGCGGTTCGAGTTCGTCGCCGTCCGGCCCGATCCGGCCCCGTACCTCACGCACCAGGGCACGCGGCACCAGCGGATCGGGGCGGCGCGAGTCGAAGCGCATCGGATGCGGGATCGCCAGCCGTTGCAGCTCGAACAGGTCGCGGAAGCCTGCCGTGACGATCAGCCCGACACGCGCGCCACGCCGCTCGATCAGCGCGTTGGTGGCAACCGTGCTGCTGTGGGTGTGGCGCACGTTGTGCCACGTCCCGCCGTCCGGCTGCATCGCGCCGAACAACTCGTCCACACCCTCCAGAATGCTCTGGCCGGGCCGCGACGGCGTGCTCGGGACCTTGAAGCAGTGCAGTTCGCCCGACGGCGTACACCAGGCGAGATCGGTGAACGTGCCGCCAACGTCGGTGCCGAGATTGCAGCCTTTGTCCATGTCGCTTCCGGTCACTTGAACAGCCCCAGCGCGTTGTCGCGAAAGATCGCCCGGCGGTCGGCGCCACTCAGAAAGTCGGCGTGGTTCCACACATAGGTGAACGTCTGCCGGTAGGTGCAATAGCGCTCCACATTCGGCATGTCGGAGCCCCAGACGAACCGCCCCGCGCCGAACCGATCCACCAATTGCCGGAAGTGCCGCATCGCTTTCGGATACGGATACTCGAACCGTCCGCCCCAGGAGATCGGATACAGCAGTTCCGCCCATACTGGCATCTGCGTCATCATTCGCTCAGCCACCGGCGGCAACGTCAGGTGCTCCTCGCCATCCGCATACCGCGACGTCGGCAACCCGTGCACCAGCACGCTCCTGATCGTCGGGTGCCGTTCCAGGATCTTCGCCACGTCCTCTAGCTCATCCTCATAGCTGCCGATCGGTGAGTTGTCGCGGTTGACCCAGAACACCGGCACATCCAGCCGCGCCACCTCGCGCCACAGCGCATCGTACACCGCGTCGCTCGGGCGCGGTGAATATCCGCTGCGGAACAATCCGCTATAGGTGAAATAGAGCCCCGCCATGCCAAGCCGCTCCACCTGGTCGCGCAGCCGCGCAAGCTGATCGTCCCGATACGCCCATGCCTCCTGCACCTGCGCAAGCCCGATGAACCACCCCGGATGCCGCGCACGCGCCTCGGCGAACATCTCGGCCAGGTCGCCGTAGATGTGGTCGTTCTGCAGCACCGCCGTCGCCACTCCCGCGTAATCCATCTGCCGCACGATCACCTCGGCCGGCGCGGAGAGGTCCGCCATATACGGCGGCAGGAACTGCACATACTGCGCCTCGCCGTCCGCCTCCCATTCGAAGCGCCCGCACCGGCCGACGCGAAAGCCGACCTCGCGCCGCCCGGCGACCGAGGCATCGTCCGCCGCCCACAGCGCACGCTCCGTCACCACGGCATCGTCGCGCAGCCGCCGGTACGGCTGGTTGCCATGCTCGTGCATCGCCCGCTGCTGATGCAGCAGATGCGTCGCCGCGTCCGGAAACCCGCAGGCGCCGTCGAGCGGCGGAAAGATATGTGCGTGACAATCGACGATGCCGAACTCCATCAACGCGTCCCCCTCACTGCGTCGGATCGAGCCGGTCCCGCAGACCGTCGCCGAACAGATTGAACGCCAGCACCAGCAGAGTGACGGCAAGGCCCGGCACCACCGCGACATGCGGCGCCACGTCGAGGAACTGCCGGCTGGCGCCAAGCATCGCACCCCACTCCGGCGCCGGCGGCTGCACCCCCAGCCCCAGGAAACCCAGGGCCGTGCCGATCAGCACCGCCTGCCCGGCCATCAGGGTCAGCTCGATGACAATGACGGAAACCGCATTCGGCAGGATATGGTGCAGCAGGATTCGCACCTGCCGCATCCCGACCGCACGCGCGGCCTCGACATACTCCACCTCGCGCAATTCCAGCACGCGTGCCCGCACCAGCCGCGCCAGCGGCGGGATGAAGCTGACGGTGATCGCCACGACCAACCCGGTGGCGCTGGCACCGATCGCCGCCACCACGGCGATCGCCAGCACCAGACTTGGAATGGTCATCATCAGGTCGGTGCCAAGGCTGACGAGGCGATCGAGCGCACCGCCGAAATAGCCGGCGACCAGCCCCACATACGTCCCCGCCACCGCCGCGAAGAATACCGAGGCGACCGCGATGGTCAGCGTGCTGCGCGTTCCCGCGATCACCCGCGACAGCATGTCGCGTCCCAGCTCATCGGTTCCCAGCCAATGCTCCGCGGACGGCGGGTCCAGCATCGCCAGCAGGTCCTGCGCCGTGGGATCGTACGGCGCGATCCACCGCCCGAACGCCGCCACAACCACAAACCCCACCAACAACGCCGCGCCAATCGCCAGGAACACAAAGACCCCCCCTCCCCTCGCGGGAGGGGGTTGGAGGGAGGGGCCCCCGCTCACCGCAGCCTCGGATTGATCAACCGATACAGCACCTCGACCAGCAGGTTGATCAGCAGGAATCCGACGACGAACAGCACCGTGATCCCCTGCACCAGCGTATAATCGCGCAGCCCCACCGCGGTCAGCAGCAGGTCGCCGATTCCCGGCCAGGCGAACAGCCGCTCCACCACAACCGAACCACCCAGCAGATACCCGGCCTCCAGCCCTACCACCGTGACGATCGGGATCAGCGCATTGCGCAGCACGTGGCGATACATCACGCGCGACGCCGCCAGCCCCTTGGCATACGCCGTGCGGACGTAATCCTTGCGCTGCTCCTCGATCACCACGCCTCGCGTCAGCCGCCCCACCAGCGCGATCAGCCGCGCCGCCAGTGCGATCGTCGGCATGATCAGCGACACCGGACCGGTCAGTCCAAGACTGGGCAACCAATGCAATTGCACCGACAACAGCGCGATCAGCATCATGCCCAGCCAGAAGTTCGGCACTGCGAGCAACGCGATCACACCGGCCGACACGGCGATATCCGGAACCCGCTGCTGGAACCTCGCGGCGATCACGCCAGCCGGAACCCCGACCAGCACGGTGACCGCAATCGCCGAGACCGTCAGCAGCACCGTGGCGGGCACGCGCTCCAGGATGCGCGGCAGCGGATTGGCGCGAAATGTGGCGGAATAGCCCAGGTCACCGTGCAGCAGCCCCAGCACTCGCTGCGAATATTGCGCCAGCACCGACCGATCGAGCCCGAGCTGATGCCGCACCACCTCGATCTCCGCCTGCGTCGCGGTGGCACCGGCGATCATCGTCGCCTCGTCGCCGGGTACCGACTTGAAGATGACGAACAGCACCGTCACCACACCCAGCACCGTGACCGGAATGAGTGCCAGGCGCCAGAGCAGCAGGCGGATCAAGCCGCGGCGTGGCGCACGTTGGTGAACAGGATCGGCCAGACCTCGACGCCGCTCACCGGCCTCTTCACCGCGGAGACGTTCTCGTTGATCTGCAGCCAGATATACGGCGCGTCGTTCCAGATGATCGCCTGCGCCTTGGCGAGATCCGCCGCCGCCTGCTTTCGATCCGCCTCGGTGCCCGCCGCCTCCAGCAGCCGATCGACCTCCGGATTGCGATACCGCCCCAGATTCCAGACATCCGGCCGTGCCGCATCGTCCTTGTTCGACTTGAACAGCGATGCCAGGTGATACAGCCCCGATGCGTTCGCCGGGTTGAAGCCGAACATCGCGATGTCCCACTTGATGTTCGCCCGGTCCTGCCGCATCGCATCCCAGTACGAGCCCGCCTCGATCTTGGTGATCGCCACCTTCACCCCCACCTGGGCGAGCGCATTCGCCACCACTTCGCCCACCGAGACATCGCTCGGGAACAGGCCCTGCGAGACGAACATCGCCAGCTCCAGCGGCTTCTCGGGACCGAAGCCTGCCGCTTCCAGCAACGCCTTTGCCTTGCCCGGGTCGTACACCAGCCTGGACACCCGCGCGTAGCCCTCGGTGTTGAACGCGAGCGGCGAGTCGGGTGCGCGCGCATAGCCGAAGAACACCTTCGACGCGATCGTCTCCACCGGAATCGCGAGATTGAGTGCCTGGCGCACGCGCAGATCGGCGAGCGGCGGCCGGGTCAGGTTGATCACGAACCCGATCGGCCGCAGCCCGGGCACATGGATGATCTCGACGTGGGGATCGTCCTTCAGCCCGCCGACCAACGCCACCGGCACGCTGTCGATCACATCCGCCGCCCCGGTGCGCAGTGCCGCCACGCGCGTCGACGGATCGGCGATCGTCTTCAATATCAGCTTCACGGTCTTCGGCCTGCCGCCCCAGTAGCCGTCGAACGCCTCAAGCACCAGTTGCTGCCCGGGATCGAAGCTCGCCATGCGATAAGGTCCGGCGCCGACCGGGTTCTTGGCGATGCCGTCCTCGCCCAGTTTCGCCACCGCGGCCGGCGACACCAGCGCGCCCGAGACGTGCGCCAGTGAGTTCGGCAACTGAGCGAACGGTTGCGACAAATGCAGCACCACGGTCGCGGCATCCGGTGTCTCGACTCCCGCCACCGGGTCCCATAGCGGTCGGTTGGTGGGGTTGCGCTGCCTGTCCATCAGCCGCTCGATATTGAACTTGACCGCCGCCGCATCCACTGGCGTCCCGTCATGGAACCGTGCACCCGCGCGCAGCTTCAGTGTGCATGACTTGAGATCGTCGGCCATCGCCCAGCTCTCGGCGAGCTGCGGCACGATCGTCATATCCGGCGCGAAGGTCAGCAGGCCGTCGTACAGGCACAGCGCCGCCTCGCTGCCCGCCGGATATAGTGTGTAGGAGCCGTGCACCGGATCGAGCGTCAGCACGCCCACGCTCTGGCCATAGGTGAGCGAGGACGCCGGTGCACCTTGCGCGTGTGCGCGCAACGCCAGCGCCGCCCCGGCGAGCGCGATGAAGTCACGACGAGCAAACATGGCGCGGTCCTCTCAGAGCCAGAGCGAATTCCAGGTGAAGATCGCGGGTGTCCCGCCGGTGTGCACGAACACCAGCGTCTCGCCCGGACCGTAGCGGCCTTCGCGGATATGCGCGATCATCCCCGCCGCCGCCTTGCCGGTGTAGATCGGGTCCAGGATCACGCCTTCGGTGTGCGCGAACAGCTTCACCGCCTCGACGCATGCCGCGGTCGGGATGCCGTAACCAGACCCGACAAAGCGCATGTCGTTGTCGATCTCCTCCTCGGTCACCTGCATGTCCAGACCCAGCACCTGCAACGTCTCGTTGGCGATCGCCGCGGTGCGCGAGGGAACATGGAACTCGTCGGTTGCGGTGACGCCTTGCACCGCGTGTCCCGCGTTGGTCAGGCGCTTGCCCAGCACCAGTCCCGCCTGGCCCTTGCCGCTGGACGACATGTACAGCGCGTTGGCCTGCACCCCCATTGCCGCCATCTGCTCCAGCATCTCCAGCGTCGTTTCCAGATACGCCAGCGCCGAGGCGACATCGAACATCGGGTTGTCGTTCAGGATGTGCGGCCGCCCGCCTGCCTCGCGCACGCGCCCCGCATGCTCGTCGAGCGCCGCCCGCTGCGCCTCGCGCGTCGGCGCGAACACCACCTCGGCGCCAAGCAGGTAATCCACCAGCAGGTTGCCCTGCACCACGTCGGGCTTCGCTCCCTCCAGCACCAGGATCGTCTTCAGCCCGAGCTTGTTGCAGGCCCCGATCGTCTGCCGCGCCGAGTTCGATTGCAGGTCGAGCCCCACCACGACGGTGTCCGGCTTCTCCGCCATCGTGCGCGCCAACCGGAACTCCAGGTTGCGCAGCTTGTTGCCGCCGAATGCCACGCCGGTCAGGTCGTCGCGCTTGATCAGGATGCGCGGGCCACCCAGCGCCTGCGTCAGGTTCGGCGCCTCCTGCAGCGGCGTGGGCGTCAGTGCCAACTTCACCCGCGGCACGCGGCCGATGCGCTCGCGGATCCAAGCGTACCCCGCCTCGTTCATCGTCGCGCCCTTACCCGCCCCAGATCGCGCCATAGTCCGCCGGCGCGCCTGCCGCTTCAAGCATCCCCTCTCCCGCGCAGCGGGGGAGGGTCAGGGAGGGGGTATTAGAGCAGTCCGCGCACCTCGATCCCCGGCGGGTCCAGCCGGATCGCGCCATCGCGGACGATGCGCATCGTGATCGCACATCGCCCAGGCGATGAACTCATCGGCGGTCATGCGGGCCGGAACCGGCTCACTTATGGGGCCAGCATGGCCACGGCGCTCCCGCCGTGCAACAAGAAGAATTCGCGAAGGGGCTTTCGCACCTGCGGCATTGGCCCCATGCTACACTGCTGACCAGAGCCGAGGCACGCATGGCTGACACCCTCCAAGCCCCACCGGACCGCAAGGCGGGCGATACCGCCTCACCGGTGGTCGTGAAGAAATACGCGAACCGGCGGCTCTACAACACGGAAAGTTCCAGCTACATCACGCTGGACAACTTGGCCGACATGGTTCGGCAAGGCCGCGATTTCGTGGTCTATGACGCCAAGACCGGCGAGGACATCACCCGCGGCGTCCTCACTCAGATCATCGTCGAGGAAGAGGGCAAGGGCCACAACCTGCTGCCCACCACCTTTCTGCGCCACCTTATCGGCTTTTACGGCGATCAGATGCAGAACGTCGTGCCGCGCTTCCTCGAGCAGGCAATGGGCGCTCTGGCGCAACAGCAGGAGCAGGTGCGCGCGGCAATGCAGAAGACCATGGGCTCGATCGGCACCATGTTCCCGTTCGGCAACATCGACGAGGTCAGCCGGCAGAATATGGCCATGATGGAGCGGGCGTTCAGCCTGTTCACACCCTTCTACCGCGGCGGCACTGCGGAAACCGGCGAAGCCGCGCAGGCAGCGGAAATCGCCGCGCTCCGCGCCGAGGTGGACGGCCTGCGCCGGCAACTGGAAGAGGCGAAGCAGCAGATCAAAGCAGGACCGTAAGGTCGTCCCACCCGTAGGCGACGCCGACCGCACCGAATCCCTCGCGCTCCTGCTCGCGCCGGGTGACCTCCCGCCCGCCAAGCACATGATAAAACCGCTGCGCGCCGGCGTTCGTCTCCAGCACCCAAAGCGACACCGACCGCAAACCCCGTGCCAGCAGATCGCGCGCCATCGCCGCCATCAGCATCCGGCCCACACCCGCGCCCTGCGCCCGCCGCAGGACGTAGATCGCGCTGATCTCGCCGGCGAACGGCAGTGACGGATCCGGCTGCGGCCGGCTCGCGCCAAAACCCACAATCTCGCCATCCAGTACCGCGAGCTGCACCTGCGTGCCCCGTCCCACCGCCTCCCGCCACGCCGCCGCGCGCCCGGCCGCATCGAGCTCGCTCAGCACCGTATCGGGCACCTGCCCGGTATAGGTTTCCCGCCACGCCTGCACGTGCACCCGCGCAAGTGCCTCCGCATCGGCGGGTGTCGCGCGCCGAAGCCGAATGTCCGCCGCGCGCGCGTTCCGGATGAAGGCGCGGATCAGCGACGGGTCCTTCACCCCACCCGCCCGCTCGACGCCGGACGAGACGTCCACCGCCTCCGCGCCCGTTGCCCTGATCGCCTCGGCGACATTGCCGGCCGTCAGTCCACCGGCCAGGATCCACGGTGCCGGCGCCCGCCAGCCACGCAAGACCGACCAGTCGAACCGCAAGGCGTTGCCGCCCGGGCGCGTGGCATCGGCGGGCGCCTTCGCCTCCAGCAACAGCCGGTCCGCCCCCTGGCTCTCATTCGGCAGATCGCCGCTCGACGCAACGCCGACAGGGCGCCAGACCGCCACGCCAAACCTGCGGCGAAGTTCCGGCGCATCCGCCGCCCCGTAAAGCTGCAGCGCATCCAGCCGCACCGCTTCGAGCGTGGCGCCGATCGCCTCGACCGTCGCATCGACGAACAATCCGACACGCGCCGGTCCGCCTGGCGCACGCGCCGACAGCTCGGCCGCCTGCAGCGGCGTGACGTAACGCGGTGACGGCGGGAAGAAATTGAACCCGACCCAGTCGGCGCCCGCGGCAACCGCCGTGTCGAACGCCACCGGGTCGTTGATGCCGCAGATCTTTACCCGAACGTTCATCGCGGCTGCGTCTCCGCGAGGCGCGACTTCAACTCCTGCACCTGCGCCTCCAGCAGGCGCACGGTATGCTCGGCCCGGCGTGCCCGCCGCCGCTGCACCAGTTCCGACGCCCAGACGAGCAATCCGCCGGCCAGGAACGCGACCGCCATCCCGGCGAGCACCGCGAGCGACAGCGGCAGCGTTGCCGCATAGTCGGCCGGCCACACATGCAGCGAAACCGGCTGCCGGTTCGACAGCGCGAACAGCACCAGCAACAGCAGCAGCGGCAACCCGATCAGCAGCCGCATGTCAGCGATCCCCCCTCTCCTCGCGGGAGGGGGCTAGGGGGAGGGGGCCCGCGTCCCCCGCGCCCCCCGGTTGACGCGATCGCGCAGTTCCTTGCCGGCCTTGAAGAACGGCACCGCCTTCTCGTCCACCGGCACCGCCGCGCCAGTGCGCGGGTTGCGCCCGGTGCGCGCATTGCGCCGCTTCACGGTGAAAGCGCCGAAGCCGCGCAGTTCCACCCGCTCGCCGCGCGCCAGCGCACCGCTGATCTGGTCGAAAATCGTCGCCACGATCAACTCGACATCGGCGCCCCGCAGGTGCGGGTTGTTGGCAGCAAGTTCCGCGATGAGTTCCGACCTGGTCATTGCAGCAACAGCCGAGCGACGGTTCAACCACCGGAACGTTGCCAGACCGCCCATGCGCCGTCAAGGATAACTCCTTGGGAAAACAAGATTTTCCGAAGCTCTTCGAACATCCAGCCCAGGCTGACCGACAAGGCCCGGCTGGTGTAGCTGCCGCTCGAAACATCCTCGGCCGGAAGGTCGGCCGATATGCCCTTGGCCTGCGCCAGCCACTGCCGTGCGTCTCGCTCGCCGCCGATGGCATCGACCAGTCCAAGCTTCAGTGCCTGCCGCCCGGTATACGGGCGCCCGTCCGCCAGCTCCCGCACCCGCGCCGGGTCCATGTGCCGCCCCTCCGCGACCATGCCGACGAACTGGTCGTACATGTCCATCACCAGCCCTTGCAGCACCTCCCGGCCCTGCGGCGACAGCGGTTTGACGAAGCTGGGCTGGTCCTTCAGCGGTCCCGAGACTATCGGATCGGCGCTCACCCCGATCGACTTCAGCAACCCCGAGATGTCGCCGGTCTCCAGCAACACGCCGATCGAGCCGGTCAGCGTACTCTCCTGGGCGAAAATGCGCGTGGCGGGGGCTGCGATCATGTATCCGGCCGAGGCCGCGGTGCCGCCCATGACCACCACCACCGGCTTCTTCGCCGCGACCCGCGCGATCGCGTTGTGCAGCGCCTGCCCGCCCGCCACGCTGCCGCCGGGGCTGTCGATCAACACCAGCAGCGCCTTCGCGCGATCGTCGTCAGCCACCTTGGCCACGTTCCGATCCAGCCTCCGGTCCGCGGTGATGATCCCGCTGACCGTCAGCCGTGCCACATGGGAGCCGCCGAACCGCCAGCCGGAACCGCGCAGCGCCACCACCACCGCGGCCAGCACGATCAATACCGTCAGGCTGCGCCAGAAGAACAGGCGGCGCTTGAGCCGGCGCCGGTCGAGCAGCAGGTCGGTTTCCAGGCTCATCGCCGGGGATCAGCGACCACCGGGCTCAGCTGTTCTCGGTCTGCGCCTGCTGGTTGCGGCGACGGATCGCGGCCCCGAGGATGTCGCCCAGCGACGCACCCGAGTCGGACGAGCCATACTCGGCCATCGCCTGCTTCTCCTCCTCGACCTCCTTGCCCTTGATGGTCAGGCTGAGCTTCCGGGCGGCCCGGTCGATCGCGACGATCTTGGCATCCACCTTCTCGCCCACCGCGAACCGGTCCGGGCGCTGATCGGACTTGTCGCGCGCCAGCTCGGCCCGGCGGATGAAGCCAGTCAGCACGTCGTTGACCTTCACCTCGATGCCGTTCGCCAGGATGTTGGCCACCACGCAGGTCACCACGTCGCCCCTGTGCACCGAATCGAGCACCGACGCCGC
>DATBKQ010000457.1:0-17859 GCA_036555825.1 Acetobacteraceae bacterium
CGATCAGTCGCTGGAGTATGTGAAAAGCTTCACGGCCGAGCAGATCGACGGGACCGAGGACAAGGACATCACCTTCATCGCAGGCCAGCGGCAGATGTCGTTCAAGGGACGTGCCTATCTGCTGCACTTCGGGCTGCCGAACTTCTACTTCCACGCCACCACCGCGTACAACATACTGCGGCATCGTGGGGTGGAACTGGGCAAACGAGACTTCCTGGGATCGTTCTGAGGCCGTGGATGCCGGGCCTGTGCCCGGCATGACTCGTGGGCGTCGCCCCGGCCGTCCGGAACGCATGTCACATTCTATTTCAGCGGCCAGGCCAGCAGTATGAACCAGGTCCCGAACACCGCGACCAGGATGGTCAGCGGCAGGCCCAGTCGCCAGTAGTCGCTGAACCGGTAGCCACCGGGTCCCATCACCAGCGTGCTGTTCTGGTGGCCGATCGGCGTGAGGAAATCCGACGCGGCGCCGAACGCCACCGCCATCAGGAACGCGTCCGGCCCAAGTCCCAGGTTCTTCGCCACCGCCGCCGCGACCGGTCCCATCAGCAGCACCGCGGCAGCATGATGCAGCAGCGGCGTCACCAGCATCGACACCACCATAATCAGCCCTACCGCCAGATACGCCGGTAGGTGCATGGCCACCGCACTCAGACCGTTCGCGAGCAGACCGGCGGCGCCGGTATCCTTCAGCGCTTCGCCAACCGGTATCAGGCAGCCGAGCATGACGATGATCGGCCATTCGATCGCGTCGTACGCCTCGCGCGGCGTGGTCAACCCGAGCAGCACGATCGCGGTGGCGGCGACGAAGAACCCCACCTCCGGTGGCATCGGCCCGACGGCGACGGCCACCATCGCCGCACCCAGGATCAGCAGCGGCAGCCATTTCCAGCGCGGCCGTCCGATGCCCAGGTTGCGCTCCGCCAGCGGCAGCAACCCCAGTTCGCCGACCGCCCGGCTGAGCTGGCTTTGCCGCCCCTGCAGCACCAGCACGTCGCCGGCGGCAAGCCGGCTGGTCGCCAGTCGCATGGTGCTGCGCTGATCCGCTCGGCTGAGCGCAAGCAGGTTGATCTCGTAGTTCCGTCGCAGATGCAGGTCCCGCGGCGTCCGGCGGATCAGGCGAGAATCGGGGGCGACCACCGCCTCCATCGTCTCCAGCGAGTCGTCCTTGTCGCGCGGCCGCAGGGCGGCGATTTCGTCGGCGCCCAGCAGCTGCAGACCCGCCTGATCGACGACCGGGCGCAGCGCCGTCGGGTCGCCCTGCAGCACCAGAACGTCGTCGGCGTACAATGTCCAATTCGGCCGTGGCACGTAGTGATGCGACCGCTCGCGAATGATGCCGGTCACGCTCACCTCGCCTTCGCCGAGTGCTTCCAGATCGGCGACCGTCTTGCCGACCAGCGGCGATGTTTCGGGCAGGCTCGCCTCGCTGGTGTACTCCTCGATGGCAAAGCGTTTCTCCGGCATCGGCTGACCGCGGCGGTTCGCGGGCAACAGGCGCCAGCCAAAGCTGAGGAACGCGATGGCGATGCAGGTCAGCGGCAGTCCGACCGGTGTGAAGTCGAACAGATGATACGGCTGACCCAGCACCTGCTGACGCACCTCGGAGATCAATATGTTCGGCGAGGTGCCGATCTGCGTAATGGTGCCGCCGACCAGCGATCCGAATGCCAGCGGCATCAGGTAGCGCGACACCGGGCGGTTGCGCCGCTCCGCGGCCTGAATCGCGACCGGCATGAAGACCCCCAGCGCGCCGACATTCTTCACGAACGCAGACAGGAAGCTCACCGCCGCTGTCAGCACGGCAATCTGCAGGGTCGTTGAACCAAGCATGCGCGTGATGCGGCGCATTGCGTTGTCGATCACGCCGGACACCGCGACCGCGCGGCTGATCACCAGCACGGAGGCGATGATGATGACCACGGAACTGGCAAAGCCCTCGAACGCCTTCTTGGCGGGCACCACGCCGGTGAGCACCGCCGCAGAAAGCGCCAGGGCAGCGACGAGGTCGTACCGCAGCCGGTCGGAGACGAACAGCACGAGCATTCCGGCCACGATGGCCAGGGCTTCAATCTGGGGCAGGGTCAAATGCGCGAATCCTGACAGAATATCCGTCAGGTTTGGCGCGGCGACGTTCCGGATGCAAGCCGACCGGCGGTCAGATATCGGCGACCGCCTGGGTCGCCGATACCCCGCCCGGGGGCTACTGTACCCGGTTCTCCACCAGCTCGGTCACCACCGCCGGATCGGCCAGCGTCGAGGTATCGCCCAGGCTGTCGGTCTCGTTTGCAGCGATCTTGCGCAGGATCCGGCGCATGATCTTGCCGCTGCGCGTCTTCGGCAGTGCCGGCGCCCATTGGATGGCGTCCGGCGAGGCGATCGGCCCGATCTCCTTGCGCACCCAGGACACCAGTTCCGTGCGCAGCTCCTCGCTGGGTTCCTCGCCCAGCTTCAGGGTGACGTAGGCATAGATGCCCTGCCCCTTCAGCTCGTGCGGGAACCCCACCACGGCGGCCTCCGCCACCTTCGGATGCGCCACCAGCGCGCTCTCCACCTCCGCAGTACCCATGCGGTGGCCCGAGACATTGATCACGTCGTCCACCCGGCCGGTGATCCAGTAGTAGCCGTCGGCATCCCGCCGGGCGCCGTCGCCGGTGAAATACAGGCCCTTGAAGGTGGAGAAATACGTCTGCACGAACCGCTCGTGGTCGCCGAACACGGTGCGCATCATGCCGGGCCAGGAATCGGCGATGCACAGATTGCCCTCGCACGGACCGTGCAGCTCGTGGCCGTCGTTGTCGACAATGACCGGCCGGACGCCGGGAAGCGGACGTGTGGCCGAGCCAGGCTTGGTGGGCGTCGCACCCGGCAACGGCGAGATCAGAATGCCGCCGGTCTCGGTCTGCCACCAGGTATCGACGATTGGGCAGCGATGCTCGCCCACCACGCGGTCGTACCACAGCCACGCTTCGGGATTGATCGGCTCGCCGACACTGCCAAGCACCCGCAGCGATTTGCGCGACGTCTTGCGCACCGGCGCCTCGCCATCGCGCATCAGCGCGCGGATCGCCGTCGGCGCCGTGTAGAAGATGTTGACCTTGTGCTTGTCCACCACCTGCCAGAAGCGCGAGCTGTCCGGATAGTTAGGAATGCCCTCGAACATCAGCGTGGTCGCGCCGTTCGCCAGCGGGCCATAGACGATGTAGGTATGACCGGTCACCCAGCCGACATCGGCGGTGCACCAGTAGATGTCGCCCGGGTGATAATCGAACACGTATTCATGCGTGAAGCTCGACCACACCATGTAACCGCCGATGGTGTGCAGCACGCCCTTCGGCTTCCCCGTGCTGCCCGACGTATACAGAATGAACAGCGGGTCCTCGGCGTTCATCTCGGCCGGCGGACACTCCGGCGAGGAGGCCGAGCAGAGCGTCGCATAGTCATGATCGCGGCCGGACTGCATCGGTACATTGCCGCCGGTCACCTTCACCACGATCACGCTCTTCACGCCAGGACACGACTTCAGCGCCTCGTCCGCGTTCGCCTTCAGCGGCACCTTGCGCCCGCCGCGGCGGCCTTCATCGGCGGTGATCAGCACCTCCGATGCGCAGTCCTGGATCCGGTTGGCCAGGCTGTCGGGCGAGAACCCGCCGAACACCACGGAATGGATCGCACCGATCCGCGCACACGCCAGCATTGCCACGGCCGCCTCGGGCACCATCGGCAGATAGATCGTGACCCGGTCGCCCCGTTTGACGCCAAGGCCTTTCATTGCATTGGCAAGCCGGCACACCTGCTCGTGCAGCTCGCGATAGGTCACGTGCTTCGAGACCGATGGATCGTCGCTCTCCCAGATGATCGCGGTCTTGTCGCCATGCGTCGCGAGGTGCCGGTCCAGGCAGGAAACCGAGGCATTCAGCGTGCCGTCCTCGAACCACTTGATGGACACGTCGCCGGCGAAGCTGGTGTGCTTGATCTTCGAGGGCCGCCGCATCCAGGCGATCCGGCGCGACTGCTCCGACCAGAATCCGTCCGGATCGCGGCCGGCGCGCTCGAACATCTCCTGATAGCGCGCGGCCGTCACATGGGCCTTCGCGGCAAACTCAGGTCTGACAGGAAACACCTGGCCGTCGGCTGGATGGACATCTGGCATGAGCGCGCTCCTTCCGTACCTTCCTTATAGGCCGGCATCCTCCGGGACGTAGATGGTGCCGTCCTTGATCTCGATCACGACCGGTTCCAGCCGCTCGCCGAAGCAAGGCCCGCGCAGGCACTCGCCATCGGCAATGCGGAACTCCGCGCCGTGCGTGGCGCAGACGATACGGCTGGCATCGCCCGAGAGGAAGCGGCCCGGCATCCAATCCAAAGGGGTGCCGATATGTGGACAGGAGTTCACGTAGACGAACACCGCATCGCCCTGGCGAACGGCGAACAGGCCAGTGAACGAGCCGGGCGGTGGCGCGAAGCCCTTGCAGCCGCCGTCCGGAATGTCGGCCAGGCGGCATAGGAGGCGCGAGCGCGGTGGGATCAGTCCTTCCATCCGCCCATCCGGCAGATGCGGTCCCAGTGCGGTTTCGAGACCGGCACCACCGAGAGCCGCGATTGCCTGACCAGGGTAAAATCCGCGAATTTCGCGTCGGCCTTGATCGCGGCCAGGGTCACCGGCTTCGGCATGGGCGCCACTGTCTTCACATCGACGCACAGCCAGGGGCCCTCCTGCGCGGTGGGGTCCGGATAGGCTTCGCGCACCACCTCCACCACGCCGACGATGTCCTTGCTCTTGCCGGAGTGATAGAAGAACGCCCGATCTCCCAGCTTCATCGCCTTCAGGTTCTGCCTCGCGGTATGGTTGCGCACACCCGTCCAGGGCTCCACGCCGTTCGCGACCTGTTGATCCCACGAAAATGCTTCGGGTTCCGACTTCACCAGCCAGTGGTTCATGGCACGAATCGCCTCCCATGTTGATCAGGGTCAATGTGCCGGGGCGTCCGGTCCGCCAAGACTAACCGCATGAAGTTTCCTTCAGGAACATCTCAGGCCGGCGGGGCCTGCTTCAAACCACCGCCGCCATACGATAGGTTGCCCGGGTGGACGCGCGTTCCGTTGTAGCCCCGCCCCCCAGCGGGCGAAATGCTGGGCGAAATCCGGGCCGTTCCCTGCACCGTTTCGCCAACCCCGGGCGCTTTCTGCGCCTCTCGGGCGCCTTGCTGCCATGGCTAGCGGCGGCCGGGACGGGGTTGACGGCATTCGGCTTGGTCTGGGGGCTGTTTTTCGCGCCCGCCGACTGGCAACAGCATGATGCTGTGCGGATCATGTACGTGCATGTCCCCTCCGCCTGGCTGGCCTCGGCCGGCTACCTGGGGCTTGCCGTCTGCTCGGTCATGTCGCTGGTCTGGCGCCATCCGCTGGCGGATCTCGCCGCCGCCGAAATCGGGCCGGTCGGGGCCGCCTTCACCGCGCTGTGCCTGCTGACCGGCAGCATCTGGGGCAAGCCGATGTGGGGCGCCTGGTGGGTGTGGGACGCGCGCCTCACCTCGGTGCTGGTGCTGTTCTTCCTGTATCTCGGCCACATCGCCCTGGTGCGCGCGTTCGACGACCCGCAGCGCGGCTACCGTTCCGGCGCCATCCTGGCGCTGATCGGGGTGGTGAACCTGCCGGTCATCAAGTTCAGCGTGGACTGGTGGAACACGCTGCACCAGCCGGACACCATCACGCTCACCGGCGCGCCGACCATGTATATCGGCATGCTGTGGCCGCTGCTGTTCGCCGCCCTGGGCTACGGGCTGGTGTTCGCCGCCATCGTCGTGGCGCGGATCCGCGCGGCGGTGATGGAGCGGCGCATCCGTGCGCTCCTGATGGCCCGGGCGGAGCAGGCCGTGGCATGACCCACCTGCCCTACATTGCTGCCGCCTACGCGCTCGGGGTGCTGATCCCCGCCGGCTTCGGGGTGGCCGCGTTCGCGCGGATGCGCGCCGCGGCGCGCCGGCTGGCCACAATCGATCGGCGGCGATGACCCGCAAGCGGCGGCGGCTCTGGATCCTGCTTGCCTGCGGCCTGGGCCTCGGCTCGGCGACGGCGCTGACGCTGTCCGCGCTGCGCGACAGCCTGGTGTTCTTCCTCGCCCCCTCCGACCTGGCAACCAAGGCGCCGGCACCCGGCCGCACGTTCCGTCTCGGCGGACTGGTCGAGCAGGGCAGCGTGCAACGCACAACCGAAAATGGCCGGCCGGAGGCCAGGTTCCGCGTCAGCGACGGCGCGGCCAGCGTCGCGGTCACCTATGTGGGGATCCTGCCTGACCTGTTCCGCGAGGGGCAGGGCGTGGTGACACTCGGCGCGATGCAGCCGGACGGCACCTTCCGCGCCTCCGAGGTGCTGGCGAAGCACGACGAAACCTACATGCCGAAGGAGGTGGCCGACGCGCTGAAGAAGGCCGGCCACTGGAATCCCGCGGCCGGCCCGCCACCCCCGGCGGCGACATGGGACACGATGCAGGTCGGGAAGAGCGGGGGATGAAGCCGGAAGCGACGCCACTCTCTCCACTCTCCCGGCGGGCGCTTCTGCTCGTCCCGTTCGGCGTCGCGGCGGTGTTCGGCGCCGGCTCCTGGCTGGTGCTGGAACGCCCGCGGGAGCACCCCGACTATCCGCCGCAGGTTCCCAGTCCGCTGATCGGCAAGCGGGTGCCGGCATTCTCGCTTCCTGGCCAGCCGCCTGGTCGCGGTTTCTCCAGCGCCGACGTCGTGGCCGGCGGCCGCGCCATCTTGATCAACTTCTTCGCCTCCTGGTGCATGCCCTGTGCCCAGGAGGCATCAGTGCTGCACGCGCTGAAGCAGCAAGGGGTGCCGGTCTGGGGCATCGCATACAAGGATGCGCCCGCCGCGACCGGCGAGTTTCTCCGCAATGGCGGCGATCCCTACACAAGCGTTGCGCGCGACGAGGCGGGGACCGCCGGCGAGGCTTTCGGCCTGTCTGGCGTGCCGGAAACCTTCGGGATCGACAAATCCGGGATCGTCCGCTGGCACTGGGCGGGTGCCCTCAGCGAGGGTCTGGTGCACCGGTCGCTCGAACCGATACTGCGGAGCCTTGCCTGAGCCCTGAAGCAGCCAGGCGCGCCGCCCAGACGATCGCACCCGGCAACAGCAACAGCAGCACGAGCAAGGCGCAGGCGATCGCCGCGGCGGTCGGCCAGTCGCGATTGGCGAAGAATTCCTGCCACAGCACGCGGCCGATCAGTTGCGCCTGCGGGCCGCCGAGCAATTCCGGAATGACGAACTCCCCGGCCGCGGGAATGAACACCAGCAGTATGCCGCCCCACACGCCAGGCAACGACAGCGGGAGTGTCACGGCAAGGAACGCACGCCAAGGCGGGGCGCCCAGGTCCGCGGCAGCATCCAGCAGCGACGCATCGAGCTGCGTCAGCCGCGCATACAGCGGCAGCACCATGAATGGCAGGTAGGTATACACAATACCGATATACATCGCGGCATCGGTATAGAGCAGCCGCACCGGCGTCAGGCCCAGCGCAACGAAGGCTGTATCGATCCAGCCATCGTCCTGCAGCAAGCCAATCCAGGCATTGATGCGCATCAGGAAGCCAGTCCAGAACGGCAGCATCATCAGCATCAGCAGCAGGCCGCGCCAGCGCGCCGGGCTGCGCGCGATGGCGAGCGCCATCGGATAGCCGGCGAACAGGCAGGTCGCGGTGGACACCGCCGCAACCTTCAGGCTCAGCAGCAAGGCGTCGCGGTAAAGCGGGTCGGAGAGAATGAGCGCGAAGGCATCGGTGCTGATGTGCGGCCCTGGCAGCATCGGCGCATACGGCGGGACGCTGTCGGCGGGATAGGACAGCGCAATCTTGAGCACGATCAGCGTCGGCAGGATCAGGAAGACCAGCAGCCAGGCCCAGGGAATTGCCAGCACCAAAGCGCGGTTGACGGTCATTGGCCGAGTACGATGCAGGCGTCCGGCTGCCACGACAGCGTGACAGCGTCGCCGACCCCCAGCCGTTCGGCGTTCAACCCCTGTCGCAGCGCCGTGGTGGCGCGCATCCGGCTGCCGTCGGCCAGCCGCACGACATGCGTCAGGCTCTCGCCGGCGTAGGAACGTTGTATCACCACGCCCGCCAGCCGGTTTGCCGCGTCGGTGCCGCCGATCGTCACCCGTTCGGGACGGATCGCCAGCCATTTCGCGTCTGGCGGAACGGCCGTCGCGGTGTGCACGGTCAATCCGCAGGCCAGCTCTGCCCGTCCATGCCTTGCCGTGACGGCCAACACGTTCGCCGAGCCGAGGAATTCGGCGACGAACCGGGTACGGGGCCGCTCGTACACCTCGGCCGGTGTGCCGACCTGCACCAGCCGGCCCGCATGCATCACGCCGATGCGGCCGGCCATGGTCAGCGCCTCCTCCTGGTCGTGCGTGACCAGGACGAAGGCAATGCCCAGCTCGTGCTGCAGCCGCACCAGCTCCTCGCGCGTGTCGCGCCGCAGGTTGCGGTCCAGCGCGGACAGCGGCTCATCGAGCAACAGCAAGGCGGGCCGCGGCGCCAGGCTGCGCGCCAGCGCAACGCGCTGCTGCTGTCCGCCGGACAGCTGCGACGGCCGGCGCCCCTCGTACCCTCGCAGCCGCACCAGCTCCAGCATCTCGGCAACGCGGGCCGCGATCGCCGGCCGCGGCAGCCGGCGCATGCGCAATCCGAAGCCGATGTTCGCCGCGACGCTCATGTGCGGAAACAGCGCGTAGGACTGGAACATCATGTTCACCGGCCGCCGATGTGGCGGCATCCTGGTCAGATCGCGGCCGTCGAGCACGATGCGGCCGGCTTCCGGCTGCACCAGGCCGGCAATCGTGCGCAGCAGGGTGGATTTTCCCGAACCCGATCCGCCTAGCAGAACGAACAGCTCGCCCGGAGGCACGCAGAGATCGAGGCCATCGATCGCCAGCAGATTGCCATAACGAACGCGCAGTCCGCCGATGGTCAGCAACGGGGCTACTGTCCCGCCTTGAACCGCGCCCACATGCGCGTCCGCTGGCGTTCCACCGCCGGCGGCACCGCCGTGACGGTGAAGAACGACTTCATCTGCTCGGGGGTTGGGAAAATGTTGGTGTCCGCCAGTAGATCAGGCCGGATCATCGGCCGGCTCGCGGGCACCGCGTTGGCGTACCGCACGACGTTGGTGATCCCGGCCATCACGTCGGGCTGCAATACGAAGTTGATGAACATCAGCGCGGCATCCTTGTGCGGCGCATCCGCCGGGATCGCCAGCATGTCGAAGCCGAGCTGTGCGCCTTCCTTCGGTGCGATGTAGCTGACCGAAACACCGCGGCCGGCCTCGCGCGCGCGCGCCGAGGCCTGGACGACATCGCCGGAATAGTCCAGCGCCAGGCAGACCTGCCCGCTCGCAAGCATTTCGATCGCCCCGCCCGAGGCGAAGGTGCGGACAAAGCGGCGAATGCCCATCAAGGTGTGTTCCACCTCGGCAAGATCGCCAGCATCGGTGCTGCCCGGGCTCTTGCCGAGATACTTCAGCACGGTGGGAACCACATCGATGGCCGAATCCATCATGGCGATCCCACAGGGGGCGAGCCGTTCCGCATTGTCCGGCTTCAGCAGCAGGTCCCAACTGTCGGTGGGCGCCGCGGGCGCCAACTGCTTCACCTTGTCCGCGTTCATGCCGATCCCTGTGGTGCCCCACAGATAGATGGCGCCGTGGCGGTTGCCGGGATCGGACGACTCCACCTGGTGCATCAGCAACGGGTCGAGGTTCTTCCAGTTCGGCACGCGCGACCGATCGATCGGTGCCAGCGCGCCCACCTTGATCAGGCGCGAGAACGTCGGCTCCGAGCTTGGCACGATGATGTCGTACCCGGAGTGGCCGGCGAGCATTTTCGCCTCCAGCGTCTCCAGGCTGTCGAACACGTCGTAGTGGATCGTGACACCGGTCTCTCTCTGGAACCGGTCGAGCGCGGCGGGATCGATGTAGTCGGTCCAATTATAGATGTTCAGCGCGCGCTCCTGGGCGCTGGCCGGGGCGAGTGTCGATGCGAGGATGGCCAGCAGCGAAGCAATCCAGAGACAGCTTCGCAGCCAGTCCGAGATTGCTTCGCTTCGCTCGCAATGACAGCGGGTCAATGCTCCGCCCTCGGCGGTTTCGGAGCGCACGCTAGTATCCGATCGCAGAGGAGCGTGAGTCGCGTGCGACGCACGATCCGCCGCGTGAATCGGATACTCAAACCAAAGAGCGATGTGTCGGCTTTCACTGAAAGCCGACACTAGCACGGCGAATGACGAAAGCGAGGCTCAGGCGCGTTTACGGGCGGGAGCGCGCTTGGCCTTCCTGGCGGCGGACCGCTTGCTGTGCGCGGTGCCGGCCGCAGCCGCGGCACGCGGCCTGGCTTCCTGACCCAGGCTCTGCTTCAACGCCGCCATAAGGTCGATGACGTTGTCGGCGCGCGGCTCCTCCGGCGCCTCCGGCTGGATGCCCTCGCCCTTCAGCTTGGCCTCGATCACCTGCCGCAGCCGCTCTTCGTAGCGATCGACCGTATCGCTCGGCGCGAACTTTCCTTCCTGGCGTTCGATCAGTTGGCGCGCGAGCTTGACCATCTCGGGATCCGGCCTCGCGCCAGGGATGCGTTCGAACAGCGTGTCACAGGCATAGAGGTCGCGTGGTTCATGCAGCGTGTGCAGGACCATCCCCTTCTCGAGCGGCAGGATCGCCACCGGGCGTTCCCTGCGCGAGATCACCAGTCGTGACAGCGCCGCCATACCCGACGCCGCGATCGCGTCGCGCAGTACCACATACACATCCTGCCCGGCATCGCCGTCCGGCACCATGTAGTAGCTGGTATCGAAATAGATCGGCTGGATCGAATCCAGCGGGATGAACTTGTCCACTGTCATCGTGGTCGATGAATCGATGCGCGCGCTGGCAAAGTCCTGATCCTCGAGGAGAACATAGCGATCCTTCTCGAATTCGTAGCCCTTCACCAGTTCCGAGCGCGACACCTCCTGGTCGGTTTCGGCATCGACCGTGACCATGCGTACCCGGTGACCCGTCTTGGGGTTGATGAAGTGAAAATGCAGATCACCGCTGGCGCGCAACACGCTGTGGAGCGCGACCGGGCAGCTCACCAGAGCCACCCGCAGGTGCCCCCGCCAGATCGGTCGTGCCGCCATCGTTCGCCTCCGCAAAGGTCAGATTTGGGGTAGCACGGCGATATGTGCCAGCCGATCCAAGCCACACGTTCTTTTGTGCCCGAACCGACCGGAACCGCACTGATACGCGGATCGTTTTGAGCCCTGTCCCAAAGGGAGACATTTGATCATGGCTAAACACACTTCGATCGGCAGTATAATTGCCGCCACGGCTCTTATCGCCTTGCCGGCGATGGCGCAGACGAACACTCCCCGGGCTGCGCCCCCTGCCCCGCCGCCGGGCCTGACCTCGCCCCACGGCGCAACCCCGGACACAGCGAGGAGCCCGGCCAACACCGCAACCACGGCATCGTCGAACACCTCGAAATACTTCACCGCCGACCATCAGGTGCGCGTGAGCAAGGTGGTCGGGACCAGCGTCTATAATGACCAGAACCAGGCGATCGGCAGCATCGACGAGGTGCTGATGAGCGACAGCGATCACAAGGCCGACACGGCAGTGGTGTCCGTCGGCGGCTTTCTCGGCATGGGCAGCAAGCTCGTGTCCGTGCCGTTCGACCAGCTCAAGATCGAAAACGACAAGGTCGTGATGCCCGGTGCCACCAAGGCTTCGCTGGAGAGCATGCCGGAGTACCACTACACGAACGCGTGATCCGACCCGGAACTGCCACGACCGGCGACGATAACGCGGATGGGTGGCCTGCGGGCCGCCCATCTTTTGTACTACGGCCGGTGCTGCCATACTTGCCGCGCGACCGCCGGCGGGAGAGCGTGATGAACGATCTGGCTGGGGCAGCGCAGGCTGTCGACGACACGACGCTGCCGCGGCGCTATGCGGCGGTCCGCGCCCGCACCGAGCAGTTGGCCAGCTCGCTCACTCCCGAAGATCAGTGCGTGCAGTCCATGCCGGATGCCAGCCCCGCCAAATGGCACCGCGCGCACACCACCTGGTTCTTCGAGCAGTTCGTACTCGACCCGTTCCTGCCCGGCTACAAGGTCTTCGCCAGTGACTTCGCCTACCTGTTCAACTCGTATTACGAGGCGGTCGGCCCACGACATCCGCGGCCGAACCGTGGCCTGCTGACGCGGCCATCCGTCGAGCAGGTCACCGAATTCCGCCGTCATGTGGACGCCGCGATGCTGCGGCTGCTTGCCGCGCCGCCCCGGGAAGCCGGCGCGCTCGTCGAACTCGGCCTGCAGCACGAGCAGCAGCATCAGGAGCTGCTGCTGACCGACATCCTGCACGCATTCGCCCAGAATCCGCTTGCGCCGCCGGCGCTGCCGGACTGGCGGGACCCGCCAGGCACGCACGGTCCCACCCGGTTTGTCGAGTGCGACGGGGGCATGGCGCGGATCGGACACGAGGGCACCGGTTTCTGCTTCGACAACGAGACGCCGGCCCATTCCGTATATCTGCAACCATATGCGATCACATCGCGCCTGGTGCGCAATGCCGACTGGCTGGGCTTCATCGCCGATGGCGGCTACCGCACAGCGACGCTTTGGATGTCGGATGGTTGGACGTGCGCGCAGGCCAATGGCTGGAGCGCACCGCTCCATTGGCGCGAGAACGGCGGAGAGCGGCAGCAGATGACGCTGCGGGGGCTTGTCCCGCTGGATCCCGACGCGCCGGTGCAACACATCAGTTGGTATGAGGCCGATGCGTTCGCCCGCTGGTCCGGCGCCCGGCTGCCGACCGAAGCCGAGTGGGAAGCCGCCAGCGCACGCCGGGATGTCCACGAGCAGACCTCGCATGTCTGGCAATGGACCAGCAGTGCATACAGTCCGTATCCAGGTTACCGAGCCGCCGCGGGAGCGGTCGGCGAGTACAACGGCAAATTCATGATCAACCAGATGGTGCTGCGCGGCGGCTCCCTGGCAACGCCGGCACATCATACCCGACGCAGCTATCGCAACTTCTTCCATCCCGACAAGCGCTGGCAGTTCACGGGCGTTCGTCTGGCGCGCGACATCTGACAAGGAAGACCGCAAGATGCCTGATCACTCCGCCTTGAAGTTGGCGGTGGGGAGTGTCGCCGATGCGGCGCTGACCGGCCTGCTGCAGCCGCAGAAGACGCTGCCGGCCAAGCTGTTTTACGACGAGGCCGGGTGCCGGCTGTTCGCCCGCATCACCGAATTGCCGGAGTACTACCTGACCAGGACCGAACGAGGGCTGCTCACCGAGATCGCGCCCCGGGTGGCGGCGACGGTGCGCGGACCGGCGGTCCTGGTGGAATACGGCGCCAGCGACGAGGGAAAAGCGGAGCTGCTTCTCGGCACCTCGGCGTTTTCCGTCTATGTCCCGATCGACGTCGCCGCACCGCAGCTCGAGCGGATGCGCACGCGGCTGTCGCAGCGGCGGCCTGAGCTGCTCGTTTGCGTGCTCCCGGCCGATTTCATGGACGTGGCGGCGTTGCCGACCGAGGTGCCACGGCTGCCGCGGCTCGGGTTCTTCCCGGGATCGACCATCGGCAACCTCGATCCGCCCGAGGCGCGACATTTCCTGCAACGCGCCCGGCAGGCGCTCGGGTCCGACGCCTGGTTCCTGGTTGGTGTCGATCTGCGTAAGGATCCCGCGATCCTGCTGCCCGCCTACGACGATGCGGAGGGTGTCACGGCCGCCTTCAATCGCAACCTGCTGGTACGGCTGAATCGCGAGGCAGGCGCCGATTTCGATCCCGCGGCGTTCGCCCACCGGGCCGTGTGGAATGGCGACGCCAGCCGTATCGAGATGCATCTTGTCAGCCTGCGCGAGCAAGGTGTCCGCGTGGCCGGCCACCTCATCCGCTTTCGCCGCGGCGAGACCATCCACACCGAGAACAGCTACAAGTACGAGGTGGAACGCTTTGCGGCGCTGGCGAGGGAGGCAGCTTGGCGTACCGCCGAAGTGTGGACCGACCCTCAGCGCCTGTTTTCAATGCATCTGCTGGAACCGTGGCAGGGGCCTTAGCCGCGCCCCTGCCCGCGGCAGCCCTTTAAGCCGCATCGGCGGTCTGTTCGCCTGTCAGGTAAGAGCGCAACTGCAGGCGCGCCCGGTGCACCCGACTCTTGAGCGTGCCAATCGCGCAGCCGGTTACCTCCGCCGCATCCTCATACGACTGCTCCTGCAGCACGATCATCGAAAGCGCCTCGCGTTGATCGCGCGGCAGCCGGTCCAGCGCCCAGCCAAGTTCGCGCAGTGCGGTCCGGTCCTCGTGTGCGGCAGGCACCGGAAGCTCCGGCACGGTATCGACATCGGTGTATTCACGGCGGCTACGGACGCTGCTGATGAAGTGGTTGACCATAATGCGGTGCACCCAGGCAGAAAAATTCGTACCGGGTGTGAAGCAATCCTTCGCGACCAGGGCCTTGGTGGCAACGTCCTGGGTCAGGTCCTCGGCCGCGGCGCGATTGCGTGTGAGGGCAAGCGCCCAAACGCGCATTTTTGGCAGGAATTGGATCAATTGCTCATGAAAGTCTTGCGCCATGATTCTTCTCCCGATGCTGAAAGTGCCGACACCGACGCACCTGAGACGGAAAGCGCAGACTTGCAAGACGAATGACACGAGCTTGAAGCGGCAAAAGGATTTTTTGCGGCATAGAGCGATGTTTGCGTGCCCTCAACTGGCGCGGCACTATCGTTTCCGTGAATTGCGCACCCGCGCACCGATGCCGCTCGCATCATTGTGGGCGAAGCGAAGGATCTGCATTTCGCCGCCACGGGTCGGCGGTACTCGGACGCGGGGCGCTGACTTCCACCTGGCATGCCTGGTCGCTACCCTCTGCGCGGGAGGTGCGGCAGCATGGGCGACGGTGGCGGCGTACGGCGGATCGAGATCGTCGAACACGAACGGCCGGTATTCGGCGGCGCGGAGTTCGGTCCGGTCGGTGCCTATGAACGCCTGCATGGGACGGTATTCGGCGAGCTCGACCCGGCCCATCCGCTCAACGCCGGCATCGCCGATCTCGACAAGGCGCCGCGCAATGCGCGAGGCCAGGTCGAATATCAGAGCGAATTCCGGATTCTGAAGCCGATCGATCCGGGCCGCGGCAACGGCTGGCTGGTGTACGACGTGCCCAACCGCGGCAACCAGCCGATCATGCCGCGGCTGAACGGCGCGCCCGAAGGTGGACACCCGCGCGATGCCGGCAATGGCTTCCTGATGCGCCGCGGCTTCACCGTGGTGTGGAGCGGCTGGCAGGCCGATGTGCCGGCCGGCAACGACCGGCTGACCGCATGTTTCCCGATTGTCCCCGACGTCACCGGGATGGTGCGCGAGGAATTTATCGCCGAAGCCACCGGCCTGCTGGGCGACAACAACATCGTGGAAGTGTCGGAAGACCGGTTCATCGGCACGCTGGTGTATCCGATCGCCGACGTCGCCGGCGCGACGCTGACGGTGCGCGAGCGCGAAGCCGATCCCCGCGCCACGCCCGCCGGCCTTGCGTGGCGGCTGATCGACGATCGTCATGTCGAGATCACCCGCCCCACGGCACCGGGGTTCGATCGCGGCGCGATCTGCGAGTTCATCTACCGCGCCCGCGATCCGATCGTGACCGGCATCGGGTTCGCCGCAATTCGGGATCTGGTGTCGTTCCTGCGCCACGGCGTGGACGGCAACCCGCTCGCGCACGCCATCCGTCACGCGCTCGGATTCGGCATTTCGCAGTCCGGGCGCGTGCTGCGTGACCTGACCTGGCTCGGCTTCAATCAAGATCTGGATGGACGGCAGGTGTTCGATGGCATTCTGCCCGTGGTCGCCGGATCGCGGCGCACCTGCCTCAACTGGCGCTTCGCCCAGGCGGGGCGCTATTCGCGTCAGCACGAGGACCACTCCTATGGCGACGACCAGTTCCCGTTCAGCTACCCGACGCTGAGCGACCCGATCGGCGGCCATACCGGCGGTATCCTGGACCGCGCGCTTGCGCAGGGCGTGTGCCCGAAGGTGCTGCACCTGGATACCGAAAGCGATGTTTGGCAGGCACGTGCCTCGCTGGTGGCGACCGACCCCGGCGGCAACGACATCGCCATGCCAGGCGACGCGCGGATCTACGCGGTGACCGGCGTGCCGCATGCGCCGTTGCGGCCACTGGCGCGGCCGGCCGCGCAGTTGCCGGGCAATCCGCTCGGGTACGGCGCGTTCATGCGCGCGTTGCTGATCGCGCTCACCGAATGGGTGGAACACGGTACGCCGCCACCGGCCAGCCGGTTTCCGTCCCGGGCAGCGGGCACACTGGTGCCACTGCACGAAGCGCGCGAAAGCTTCCCCAGGCTGCCAGGGGTCAACTATCCGGCCGTGCTGAATGAGCTGCGCCTGCGCGAGCACTCGGCCGAGCCGCCGGTCGAGAGCACGCGCTACCCGGTGTTCGTGCAGCCAACCGATGCTGATGGCAACGCGCTCGGCGGCATCCGGCATCCGCTGCTCGACGCGCCGCTGGCGACGTATCTCGGCTGGTCGCTGCGGGCGGCCGGATTTGCCGAGGGCGAGCTGTTCACCATCCAGGGATCGATGATTCGGTTCGCCGCGACCGAGGCCGACCGCCGCCGCACCGGCGATCCACGGCCTTCGATCGAGGCCCGCTATCTCTCGCGCGAGGCCTGGGCTGACAGGCTGGCGGCGGCAACGGAGCGCCTGGTGGCCGATCGGCTGCTGCTGCGCGAGGACGCCGATCGGCTGATCGCCGCGGCGCGAGAAACGTGGGATGTGTATCGGGTGCTGTAGCCATGGAAACTGTCGGGCTCGGGTTCTCCTTCGAAGACCTGCCGGTGGGGCGGTGCTTCCGCACCATTGGCCGCACCGTGACCGAGGCGGACATCGTCAACTTCGTCAACTGCACCGGCATGGTCGAGGTGCTGTTCACCAATACCGAGTTCCTGCGCGAGGAGTCGGACATCAAGCAGCGCCTGGCGCCCGCTGCGCTGAGCTACTGCTTTGCCGAGGGCCTGTTGGTGCAGGCGACGATGCAGCACACCGGCTTCGCCTTCCTGCACATGGAACTCAAGGTCGAGCAGCCGGTGTTCGCGGGCGACACCATCCACGTGGAATGCGAGGTGATCGAGGCACGCCTGTCACGCAACCGGCCTGGCCGCGGGCTCGTGCGCACCCGCAACCAGGTGGTGAAGCAGAACGGCGCCGTCGCCCTGACCTACACCCCGCTGCGCATGATCAAGTGCCGGGGCGAGTAAGGAAAGGCCAAGGGCTCGGCTCCTCGGAACCCGGTCACCTCTCGCGCAGCTTGGGATCCAGCACGTCGCGCAGCGCGTCGCCGAACAGGCTGACGCCGAACACGGTCAGCGCGATCGCCAGGCCGGGAAAGACCGCGATCCACGGTGCCGTCGAGGCGTATTCCTCCGCCCCGCCTTGCAGCATCAGGCCCCAGGCCGGCGTCGGCTCCTGCACGCCGAGCCCCAGATAGGACAGCGACGCCTCTGCCAGGATCGCCTGGCCGACGAACGCCGTCAGCATGATCAGGAACGGCGCCATCACGTTGGGCACCATGTGGCGCAGGATGATGCGCGAATGGCTGTAGCCGCAGGCACGCGCCGCATCGACATACGGAATCTCCCGGATCGCCAGCGCGCTGGAACGCACGACGCGGGCGCAGCGGGGGATCAGCGGGATGGTGATGGCGATGATGACGTTGTGCACGCCGGTGCCGAAGATCGCCACCATGGCCAGCGCCATGATGATCAGCGGAAACGCCATGACGATGTCGAAGATGCGCTGCAA
>DATBKQ010000458.1:0-8814 GCA_036555825.1 Acetobacteraceae bacterium
ACGCACTCAGCACCTTCTTCCAACAGGTCCTGCGTCAGATCGTAGATGTGCCGGTGATCCAGCCCGATTGCAGCAAAGCGTGGCATGAGGTCGATCCCCTGTCGCGAGGCATTGTGCAAGGCTTACACGCGATCTGCCTCCGATCAACCAGCCAGCGATGGCTTCACCGGCTGCGCGGCAGCATCACTGTGAATTCGCTATACTCGCCGACCTTGCTGTCCATGCTGATAGCGCCGCCGTGCTGCTGCACGACGATGTCGTAACTGATGGACAGACCGAGGCCGGTGCCCTCACCCGTCGGCTTGGTGCTAAAGAAAGGCTGGAACAACTTGTCCCTGATCTCGGTTGGAATACCGATGCCGTTATCGCGCACTCTGATCTCCACCGCGTCGCCCAGCTCGCGTGTCGTGACCCTGAGTGTCGGCTCAAAGCCCGGCGCCGTTTCCGCCTGCCGGCGTTTGCGCGCTGCGTAGAACCCGTTGCCGAACAGGTTCAGCAGCACTCGCGTGATGTTCCTGCGGCGCCAGCGTGACTGGCGCAATGCCATCACCGAGGTCGCGTTGCAGCATGACGTTGAAGCTCTGATCCTGTGCGCGAGCGCCATGGTACGCAAGGTTCAGTGCCTCATCGACCAACGCATTGAGGTCAACCTGCCTTCGCTCGCCCGAGCTTCCGCGCGAGTGTTCCAACATGCTTCGCACGATGCCGTCGGCGCGCCTGCCATGTTCGTTGATTTTCTCCAGGTTGCCGGCGAGCGTGCGCGTCAGTTCGTCAATCTCGGTGCGACGATCCGCGTCCAGCATCGCAAAACCGGGTGCCGCGGCCTGCTTCAGCTCACCCAGCAGATCGACCGACAGGCTGGCGAAGTTATTGACGAAGTTCAGCGGGTTCTTGATCTCGTGTGCGATGCCGGCGGTGAGTTGGCCGAGAGACGCCATTTTTTCCGCCTGGATCAGGCTGGCCTGGGCCGCCTTCAGATCGCGATAAGCGGCCTCGATGGTGCAGCTAGCTTCTTCTGCCGCGTCGCGGGCGGCACGGATTTGGTCCTCGTTGCGTTTGCGCTCGGTAATGTCCGCGTGGATCAGCACGAAACCGCCGCCCACCACCGGGATTTGCCGGATTTCGAGAACCCGTCCATCGGGCCGCACACGCTCATTTGCGCGATAGTTCCCGGCTTCCTCGGTGCGGCGGCGTGTCTCCTCCTCCGGGTCAGTCTCCGCGCCATACTCGCCGCGCTCGGCAAGGTAACGGATAAAGTCGCGGAACGATGGTCGCTCGGCCAGGAAGTCATCGGGTAGATCGAGGATGTCCTGAAACTTGCGGTTCCAAGTCACGAGGCGTGGCGTAGCGTCATACATGGATACACCATCCCCCATGTTTTCGAAGGTTATGCGGAGTTCCTCCTGTCGCTGACGGAGTTCATCGAGCAGCCGCGCGTTCTCCATCGCGATCACCGCCTGGGCGGCGAAGCTTTCCAGCAAGGAGATCTCGGCCTCGGTGAATGGCCTTACCTCCGTCCGCAGTGCGCTGAACCCACCGACATAGAGCCCGTCCTTCCGCAGCGGTACCAGCAGGACGGTCCGCACGCCCAGACGCTCGACGACATCGCGGAAATTGCTCACAGCCTCCGCGGGCATCGCAGTGACGTCCGCGTAATGGACCAGGCGTTCGCCATCGATCAGCCGCTGGCTGTTGGCAGCGGTCGGCCGAAACGCGAAACCGGGCCGCAGAACGGAATCCAGCGGATAGCCATGGGCGGCCACGATACGCAGATACGTGCCGTCATACGTTCCCAGGCTACCGATCGTGACACCGCACAGACTGTGCGCCTTTTGCAGGATGGTCTGGAACACCGGCCCGGGATCCCCAGGCGAGTGGTTGATCACGGTAAGCACCTCGGCCAGCGCAGCCTCGCGCGCCAGTGCCGCATCGCGCTCGGCACGCAACGCCGAGATGACAGCACACGCATCCTTTGTCGTGTCGTCCGGCGGCATCATCCACCCCTGGCGGCCCGTATTCCGGTCATCACTCCGTCCTGGGATCACCGGCAAGGTTGGACCCAGGAAACCACAGTCCCCAAGCTCGCATGCTGGTGGACCACCCGCCATCTTGGCCGCATCCCAGCGATGCGACAGAATGCCACGAGCCATCGCGGATTGTGAGGGAGAAGCACCATGGCAGACCGTTTCGCCGTCATCACTGGCGCAGGCAGCGGCATCGGGCGCGCCTCGGCGCTGGCGCTGATGAACGACGGCTGGTCGGTGGCACTGGCCGGGCGGCGGAAGGAGATGCTGGACGAGACCGCCGGGATGAAGGCCGGCGGCCGCGCACTGGTGGTGCCGACCGATGTGACGGAACCGGCGCAGGTGGACCGGTTGTTCGGCGAGATCAGGTCGAACTTCGGCCGTCTCGACATGCTGTTCAACAACGCCGGCGGCGGCACGCCGACCACCAATTTCGGCGACTTCACCTACGAGATGTGGCTGCGCGTGGTGCAGGTGAACCTGAACGCGATGTTCCTGTGCGCCAACGCCGCGTTCCGTATGATGCGCGACCAGTCGCCGCGCGGCGGGCGGATCATCAACAACGGCTCGATCTCGGCGCACGTGCCGCGTGTGGGTTCCTGCGCCTATACATCCACGAAGCACGGCGTGACCGGGCTGACCAGGTCGATCGCGCTGGACGGCCGGCAGTTCGACATCTGCTCGTGCCAGATCGATATCGGCAACGCGGCGACGCCGATGACGGCGCGCTCCACGTCAGGTCAGATGCAGCCGCACGGTCAGATGATGGTGGAGCCGCGCATGGACGTGAACCACGTCGGGCAGCAGATACTCTTCATGTCCAACCTGCCGCTCGAGTCGAACGTGCAGTTCGTCACCATTATGGCGACGAAGATGCCATTCATTGGGAGGGGTTGAGCGCGCGGCCGTAGCCGCCGATCAGCTCTTGGTCAGATGGTACTTGCGCGCGCAGGCGTGGCCTTCGACCTGCGCGTCAAGCACGTTGCCGGAGATGCGACCGGAGGCCTTCACCATCGACGACTGCTTGCCCGCCTGATACTGCTGGCTCCCGCTGAATGAGCCATCCGGCGCAACCTGAAGATTCACGCCGACGTGGTGGACGTTGTCATACACAATGGCGAACTGGCCATTCACTACGGTGTATGCCGTTTGGTAGGCGCTTTTTCCGCAGATCGACTCATCACCTCTGGTGAGGGTGACATCGCCACGATAGGTGCCATCGTATCCGGCGGCGAGCGCCGGACCAGCGAAGCCGGCAAGCGATGTCGTCACGAGTGCAACGCGGCCGATTGCTCCAGCCCGTCTTTTGCTGTGCATGATTTCCCCACCAGAACCGATTACGTTGCGATTTGATAGAGGGTTGGATCACGAAAAGGCAAGCGGTGCTGTCAGGATGACGTATCGTACATTTGGTGGGGTTAGAGCCTGATGACCGAAGGCGGAATCGCCGGAGGTCTGAATCACGCGATCAGACAATGTGCTGGATCGGGATGATCGCGCCCCTTCTGCACTCATCCCGATCCAGCGAAAAAGACCCACGCTGGATCAGTGCCCCAACCCTATCCGCCAGCTCCGCTCCTCAACCGCATCGAGCAGCGCATCGACCAGCAGCCCCGGCAGGCGCCGCAGCAGGCCACGGCGGCGGGGGCGGAAAACGCGCGCCCTGGCCTTCTCGCCGCCCAACCGGCGCACCAGGCAGTCGAGGTCCGAAAAGCCGTCGATCAGGCCGACCTCCAGGCCACGTTCGGCCAGCATGAAGCTGCCGTCGAACAGAGCCGCTTCGTCGGCCTTCAGCCGCCCCTGCCGGCGCTCGCGCACCCAGGCCTTGAAGCGCTCGTGCAGTGCATCCAGCAGCTCCTGCACGAAGGCGACATCCTCCGGCTTTTCCGGACTGAACGGATCGAGCCGCGCCTTGTTGTTTCCCGCTGTGTACAGCCGCCGCTCGATGCCAAAGCGAGCCAGCATGTCGGGAAACCCGAACCCACCCCCACGCACGCCGATCGAACCGACAATGCTCATCGGATTGGCATGGATCTCATCGGCGGCGCAGGCGAGCCAATAGCCGCCGGACGCGCCGACCTCGCGGATGACGGCATGCACCCGCACGCCGTGTTCGTCGGCGCGGCGGCGGATCAGCGCGGCGATCAGGTCGGACTGTACCGGCGACCCGCCTGGACTTTCGATGTCGAGCAGCACCGGCCGGCCGTGGGCCGATCTGAAGGCGCGATTGATCAGTGGCGCCATGGTTCCGATGCTGACCGCCCCTGGCCGGGGCGCGATCAGGCCATGCATTTCCACCACGTTGATGCGCGGACGGCGCCAGGGCAGCAGACGAAGAACCATAATACCTCCGATCTGGCGGGATATGGCAAGATCGCGACCTCTGCGCCATAGACGCGCGGTGATCACGCTGCACTTCGCCGGGTACCAACCCGCCCGATCGGTGCACACGCGCGCTCTGCACGCGTTGCGCCATGCCGTCACGCGGTATGCTGGCCACAACCTAAGCATTGTCGTGACCGACAGCATCGTCGCCGCGGGGCACAAGGCGGCTGAGCTGCTGAGTATGGTGGCGCGCGGCGAGATAGACGGCTGTTATTTCGCCTCCAGCTATCTCGCCACGAACATTCCCGCCTTAAGGATATTCGATCGACCGTTCGAAGCCGGGTCGCGCCCCGAGGTGTTCGCGCGGCTGGACAGCGGGGCCGGCGCCGTGCTGGCGGGCGCGGTGGCGGTCGCCACCCCTTATCGGGTCCTGGGCTGGTGGGACAACGGCATACGCCATGTCAGCAATGCCGTGCGGCCGATCCGCACACCGGCGGATTGCGCCGGTCTGCGCCTGCGCACGCTCGACAATGCACAACACCAGGCGGCGTTCCGCCGCCTCGGCTTCGAACCGGTCTTCATCGATGTGGCTGACCTGCCTCGCGCGGTCGCGGATCGCACCGTCGATGCGCAGGAGAATCCGCTCACCAACATGATCAATTTCGGGTTGCACGCGCAGCACGGGTATGTGAGCCTGACCGGGCATCTGCTGGGTGTGGCCCCCCTGCTGGTCAACCGGGCACGATACGACGCGTTGCCTCGCGAACTCCGGCAGGCGCTGGCGGCGGCGGCCACCGAGAGCGTTGCGGCGCAGCGGAAACTTGCGGTCGCGGAGGACGCTGCCTGCCTCAAGCTGCTGGCCAATGTGGGAGTGGCGGTGCTAGGGCCCGATGAGATCGACCAGAAGGGGTTCCGAACGGCCGTTGGCCGCGCGTCGATCTGACAGAACGGAGACAAGTCTCACCTTTTTATTTGACGACTTCCCATTCCACACATGCTACAAGTCAGGAGTCGGGGCCTGATATGCAGCTCGTTATACTGGATGATGATCAGGCGATCGCGGACTTTCTCGCGAGCGTCGCGGTTGGTTGCGGCTGGCGTGTGCACGCGGTGCTGCAGGAAGATGAATTCCGCACCCTGCTGAGCGCCGCACCGCCGGATGCGATCATGCTCGACCTTCAGCTTGCGAGCAGCGACGGGGTCGAGCAGCTGCATTTCCTGCACGAGATCGGGTACGCCGGTGCCATCGTATTGATGAGCGGCTTCGATGCCCGCGTGCTGTCGTCCGCCCAGCAGATCGGCGACTCGCTGGGTCTGAAGGTCGTCGCGGTCCTGGAGAAACCTGCGCGCGCCGGCGTGGTGCGGGAGGTGCTGGCGCAGATCGCGCAAGCGCCCGACACCAGTACCCCTGGCCCGACCGACGCTCGCTCGGCCACGCCGGTCATTTCCGCCGCTGAGGTTGGGCGGGCGGTGGACGCCGGCCGCATGGAGTTGCATCTGCAACCGATCGTCGCCGCCGCAAGCCGCGGCGTAAAACGCGCCGAGGCCCTGATACGCTGGCGTGATCCGGCGCGGGGGCTGGTGGGACCGGACCAGTTCATTCCCGTTGCCGAGCAGGACAGCGACGTGATCGACCGGCTCACGATGTGGGTGGCCGAGACCGGCGTGGCGCACTACCGGCGGCTGGCGGCGCTGGGGTCGGGCATCCAGATCTGTATCAACATCTCCGGCCGGAATCTGCGATCGCAGGATTTCCCGGATCGGATGGCCAGTCTGCTGGAACGTCATGCGGTGCCGCAGGGAGCGCTGGGGCTGGAGATCACCGAAAGCGTCGCCATGCACGACCTGGACGCCACAGCGTCAGTGTTGACGCGGTTGCGCCTCAAAGGATTTCCCGTGGCGATCGACGATTTCGGCACCGGGCATTCGTCGTTGATCGCGTTGCGGCGGATGCCTTTCTCCGCCATCAAGATCGACAAGTCGTTCGTCGGCGAACTGGAGACATCGAAGGACTCGCTGACAATTGTCCGGTCAGTGATCCAGCTCGCCCGCGACATGGGTCTGGCCAGCGTGGCCGAAGGTGTGGGCAGCGCCGATATTGCGCGGTTGCTCACCGAACTCGGCATCGATGGCCTGCAGGGCTACTATTTCAGTGAGCCGTTGCCGTTCAGCGGATTCGCCTCCTGGCTGAAGGACTGGGCGGGAGCTGGCAATGCCCCCACCCACTGACCCACTCAGACCGTCTGCAGGATCGCCTCGCGCCTCACTTCCGGCGCGAGCTCCGCCCGCCAGTCGGCGCTGCCCGGCACCACCGCTTCATGGGCGCGCAGCGTATAGTAGCTGGGGCCGGTGCCGTCGGGGGCCTGGCCCGCCTCCACCGCCTTCACCGCCTGGCGCAGCAGCTTGCGCGCCTGGATGATCGCCTTGTCGGCCGGCCCCAGATGCTCCTTGGAGCGATCGACAATGCGGCCCATGCTCTCCTGCAGCGCGCGATCCTGCGCGTTGATGCCATCGATGCCGGAGAACGTCTCCGTGCGCTGCACGGCCCGATCCAGCAAGTAGTCGTTGGCGCGGTTCGCCTTGGACCGGAATGTCACCGGATCGACGTGCAGCGGGCCGTTGCCCAGGCCGCGCTCCAGCTTGTCCTCCTCGGTCAGCGGACCGTCGGGACAGTAGCTCCAATTGTACACCATGCAGTTCTCGTCATCGATCGGCACCCAGATATGCCCGGCGTCGAGGTCCAGTCCGCTTTCCGACTTCGACGGCCTGATCTGATGGAACGGCATGATGAAGTGATAGAAGCGGATGTGCACGTTGTCGGTGCCGTCGAGCGGGCGGAGGCCGGCGTACTGGTAGCCGTAGTCGGTGATATCGACCACCAGCTTCGGCGCCTTGCCGCGGACGAACGGATTGGATGGCTTGATGCCGCCGCGCTTGGATGTGTCGGTCAGCAGCCGGTGCAGGATCGGCGCGTGCGAGGTGTCGATGCCGCCTTCCAGCGCCTGCAGCCAGTTGCACTCCTCGATCACCTTGGTGACGTGGCGATTGGCCTCGGGCGCCTGGGTCCAGGCGAATTTCGGCAGCGGCGGCATCTTCTCGGCGGGGCCGAGATAGGCCCATACGATGCCGCCCAGTTCGCAGGTGGGATAGGCAGTGGTGCGGATCTTGTGCTTGAAGTCGTACTCCTCGGGCTCGTTCATCATATCGACGCAGGCGCCGGTCACATCGAACTTCCAGCCGTGATAGATGCAGCGCAGGCCGCATTCCTCGTTGCGGCCGAAATACAGCGAGACGCGGCGATGCGGGCAGAACTCCTCGATCAGCCCGATGCGGCCTTCGGTGTCGCGGAATGCGACCAGGTCCTCGCCCATCAGCCGGACGCGCGCGGGCGGACCATCGGGCTCGGCGACCTCGCGCGAGAGCAGCGCGGGGATCCAGTAGCGGCGCATCGCGTTGCCCATCGGGGTCCCTTGGCCGACGCGGGTGATAAGTTCGTTCTCCTCGCGTGAGAGCATGGCGGTTTTCCTCCTTAGGTCGACACGAACGCTAGCGCCCGGGATGCCGGCCGACAACTTGGCGAGCGATGCCTGCGGCAAACGAGGCTGGCGCCGCGACAGCCGTCGTGAAGATCAGGCCCGCGCCTTCATCGCATCCCACCATGGACAGACGCCGCTCATCCGGTGGTAGTTGCCTTCCATCACCTGCACCGGCGCGCGCATTGCGTCAGTGGGAGCGGGCGGCGGGGCACCCAAGGCTTCGAACAGACCGTGATGCCCCCAGAAGCTGGCGACCGACTTCATTTCCTGCGGCTGCCAGGTCGCATCGTCCACCTCGAGGCCGCCCCAGCCGTATTCCACCAGGAAATCGGTCGGCGTGTGCATATAGAACGAGGTGACGAGATCGTTCGGATGCCGCCCGAGTGTCGCGACGATCTTCTCCTGCTCGCCAAGCGCGATGTCGTAGCCCTGGCCGACATCGTCGAACGAATAGAGTTCCAGCATGAGATGATGCATGCCGTTGAACGGCGCCTCGAACAGCGCGAGGCTATGATGCCGCGGGTTGACGTGCAGGAAATACCCGGTGAGCGGCCCGCGGACGAAGTCGCTGATACGGAAGCCCAGCAGGTCGCGATAGAACGCCAGTGCCGTATCGGCATTCGTCACCATCAGCACCGCGTGGCCCATGCCGAGGGGCCCGGTGCGGAAGCCTGAGATCGAACGGCCGGGGCGGAACGGCTCATCGGCGATCTGCGCGCCGTGGAACGCCTCCAGCCGGTTGCCGTATGGATCGGCGAACGAGATCAGGCCGGTGACGCAGCGCTGATCGGTGAGCGAGCCTGGCTCGCGCGTCACCGGCACGCCGGCGGCTTCCAGCCGGGCGGCGAGCGCATCGAGCGCAGCCGCGTCGGCGACCTCCCAGCCGAAATAGCGTTGGCCCTCCGGCAGCGAGCGATCGATGACCAGCC
>DATBKQ010000459.1:0-12165 GCA_036555825.1 Acetobacteraceae bacterium
GATGGCGCGCGGTGCCGCCGACCGTCAGCGTGGCGACGATGTTGTTGGAGGTCGTGTTCGCGACGAAGTGCAGCCCCGGATCGGAGACGCCGGCGCCGATGAAATCGACGCTGCCTTCGCTGAAAGTCAGTGTCTGGCCGACCAGGTCGAAGGTGCCGCGCTGCAGCTTCAGGCCGCCGCTGGGTTGCGGATCGGCCGCGGTGCCGCGGATCTGGATGGTGCCGGCCAGTTCGGCATCCAGACCATGGCCGGCCACGATGAACTGGTCCACCTGGACCGTCAGGTTCAGGGCGATATCCGGCGGAGGTGCCGCCTTGGCCGGCGGCTGCGACGGCGCGTTGGCATTGCGCACCGGCAGCACCGCCACGCTCTGCGGCAACTTGTCGGGAATCTGCAGATCGGCGCGGCGCACCCGCACCGTGCCGCGGACGCTCAGATTGCCCTCCACCTCGCCGGTGATCGCCAGGTTGGCGTCCAGCCGCTCGGTCAGCATCTCGTTGGCGACCGGCGTGGCGTTCTGGGCGGTGAAGGTCAGATCGACCGGCATCGGCGCGGCAAGGCCGACGGTGCCGGACCCGCCGATGGTGCCGGCTCCGGCCTGGGCGGAAAAGCGCGTGAGCCGGATCCGGTCGCCGTCGGCCTGAACGGTGGCCGCGATCGCCCGGAGATTGACCCCGGCCTGGTAGTCCTGCACCTCGCCGCCCGTGAGCTGCGCGGTGCCGGCGATGCGCGGCGCCGCCTGGGTCCCGGTCACGCGCGCGTCGAGGTTCACCCGGCCCGCCACTCGGCGCCCGCTCGCTGCCAGCAGCGGCTCGGCCATCGCCAGGTCCGCCACGCCCGCCACCCGCAGATCGAGCGCGCCGCCGCCGCTGACAGGCGCGGTGCCGGCGAGCGTCAGATTGGAGCTTCCCGCCGTGAGCCGGGCATCGACCCGCGCGACGCCGCCGTTCAGCACCGCCTCCGCCGTCAGATTGGCCGGCGGGATCGCGCGGCCCGGCCCGCTCTTCAACTGCACGCCGCGCGCGTTGAGCCGCACGCTGCCATCGGGCCGTGTCGAGGTCCCGGTCAGCCGCGCCTCCGCCGAGATCGTGCCGCTGGCCGCGAGCTGCGGCGAGACCACCGCCGCCAGGTCGGCGGGCAGGTCGCGCAGGCTGGCGGTCAGATCGAGCGTGTTGCCTGCCTTGCCGCTGATCGCCAGAACGGCCTGCTGCAGACCGAGCCGCAGGTTGTCCACCACCACCCCGTTTGCGGCATCGATATGCGCCGGGGCGAGCAGGCGCAGCGTAAGTTGCCTCCACTCCGCCTGCAGGGCCGACAGCGTCACGCCGCGCCGCGGCACGTTCACGGTGGCGGCGGTATTCAGCCGCGCCGGCGCGCCCGACAGCGCCGGGACCGTCGCCGCCAGCCTGAGCGCCAGCGCATCCAGCGGCCCCCGCGCCTCCAGCGTACCGGAGGCGCCGAGTTTGCCGGCCGCGAGCCCGTCCAGCGACAGCGTACCATTCACCACCGGGTGGCTCACCGGGTCGGCGACCGCCAGGTTCAGGGCAAGGCGGGAGACCGAAGCGGTGCCCGGCAGGGCGGCATCGCGCACGGTGGCCGCAAGTGTGGCCCCGGCGGCGGTGGAATCGAGCGTCGCCTCGACACTGCCGCCGACCGGCTTGCCGAGCAGCGGGGCCAGGTCGGCAAGGCGGGTCATCGCGAAGGTCAGCCGGCCCTCGGGCACGACATTGGGCGGGGTCAGGGTCACCGCGCCCTGCGCATGGGCGCTCTTCCAATCGGCGCGGTCGATCGCCAGGTGGGTCACCCCGTCCTGTTGCCGCTGTGCGGCCACCGCCAGCTCGATCGGCGATCCGAGCAGGGTGCCCTGGGCGGTGAGCCGGCCGCTGGGAGCGGTCGGCAGCCCTTGCGCCTGCAAGTGCGCGGTGAACGCGCCGGGGCTGATATCCTGCGTCGCCACCTCGCCGTTCAGGTCAGCTGCCACCGACAGGTCCTGCGGGTTACCGCCGACATGGCCCCCCGCCGCGATCCTGCCGCGCAGGGTCGGCTGCACCGCGGCCAGATCCGCGAGCTGCACGGACCAGTCGAGATCGACCTTGTCCGCTCCGGCGACGCCATGCACCGACGCCGCGGCCTCCTTGCCGTTCAGCGCGAAGCGCGTGATCGTCAACTCCTGCCCGCGCATGCTGACCAGCAGGTCGATGCCGGCATCGTTGCCGAGCAGGGCTGGCGCTGGCGGTGCGCCGGCGTCCAGGCCGATCGTGCCGGTCACCGCGAGCTCGGTCGCGCCATCCTGCATGCCGCCACTCAGATCGAGCGTGGTGTGACCCTCCAGCGCGGTGCCGGCGACGGCGGCGAAGGGCGCAAGCTGCGGGATGACGAGGTGGACCTTGGCCTGCGGGGCGCCGGCGGTCTGCGCCGAGCCATCGGCGGTCAGCAATGGGTGATGCAGCGCGAATTCCACCGGCCGGCCGGGGGCTTCGAGATGGGCGGTGGCATCCAAGGTGAAGGGGGCCGCGGCGAACAGGTCGGGCGGCGATCCCGGGACTCGCACGCCGTCGGCGGTCGCGTGCACCCGCACCAGGCCCTGGTCGCCCGCCACATCGGCCACCAGGCGCTGCACGCCCGCCCCGGCGGCGCTGACCTGGTCGAGCTGAAGGCGCCCGTTCAGATTGGGGCGCGCGAAGGGGCCCTGCACCCGGGCATCGAGCGCGATGGCCTGCCAGGACACGTCGGGGCGCGGGGTCATGGACGGCGCATGGGCGGCGATCGTCAGATCGGCGGCATTGTGCACGAGGTCGAGGCTGCCCTGGGCGTTCGCCTGTAGCTGACCGGCGGTGACCGCAAGTCGTGTCGCGACCGCCTCAAGCGGCCCATCCAGCACCGCGTTGACCGCGATGGCGCCCAGGTCCGGCAGTTTCGCGACCGCGGCGATCAGGCCGTGCGGCGGCTCATTGACCTGCATCGCCAGATGCACCCGCGCATCGCCGACATTGGCATCCAGGTCATAGCTTCCTGGCGCATCGAGCCGGGTCACGGAAAGCTTACCCTGGCCGGTGGTGTAGGAGTCGAGCGTACCGCTGCCGTCGAGGGCCAGTGCCGCCGGCACGCCAACTGCCGCTGGTGCCAGCTCCAACCGGCCAAGGTGGAGACGGTGTACCACCAGCTTCACCGGCAGTCCGGAGGAACTGCTGCTGCTGGAACTCGGTTCGGGCTGCCGGGCCAGGACACCGTCTGCCGCCGTGAGCCGGTCAATGTCGAGCACGCGCCCGGTCAGTCGCAGCGGCGACCAGTCCAGTACGACATTGTGCAGGGTGAGGTAGGTGCCCTTGGTATCCCGCAGCTCGACCGTGGCGACCCGAAGCGCATCGGGAAACCGCCCGCCCAGGCCCGCTATCGCCACCTGTCCGCCGGTGAAACTCGGCACCAGCCTGACCAGCAGCGCGCGCCCGGGCCCCAGATTGGCCCCCACCAGGACGATGACCACCAGCAGGACGGGCACACCGATCAGCACCGCGAGGATCCAGGCCAGCCATCTGGCGAAACGGCGCATCAGAACGCCTGGCCGAGCCCCAGGTAGAGCTCGAACCTGTCGCCGCCGGGTTGCTTGTTCAGCGGCACGGCAATGTCGGCCCGGATCGGGCCGATCGAGGTGTAGTAGCGGAAACCGACGCCGGCCCCGATCCGCCAGGTGCCGGTGAAGGGCGCGCCGTTGGCCGTGACCTGACCCGCATCGACGAATCCAACAATGCCGTAGCTGTCGAGAAAACGCTGACGGAATTCGATCGTTCCGGCGGAAATCGCCGTGCCGCCGGTCGGGTTGCCGTCGCGGAACTGCGGCCCGATCGACTGGTAGCGGTACCCGCGCACCGTCGAGCTGCCGCCCGCATAGAACCGCTGGTCGGGCGGCAGGCTGAACACGCCGGCTCCGGCGATCTTGCCTACCAGCCCGCGCAGCGCGAGCACGCTGCGGCCACCGCCGCTCACGTCGATATAGGTCGAGCCGGAGGCCTGCAGGACGAAGAAGGTGGCGCCATGGCCGCCGAACGACTCCGTCGGCGTGATCCCGGCACTGGCGCGGATGCCCTCGGTCGGGTCGAACTGGCTGTTCGTGCTGTCGTAGCGTGCCACGATAGGCACCCCCAGCAGGTTGTAGTGGGTCGTGACCCCTTCTTGGGTGATCCGCTCCTGCTCTCCCAGCAGTCCGACGCTGCCGCTCCAATGTGGCGAAAACTTGCGGTTGAGCAGCGCCTGTTCGATTACACCTGTCTGGTCGTAGGCTTTCAGGCTTTGCTTCAGCGCCGTGAGGTCAAGCTCAAGCTGCTGATCACGGGCGAGGAAGTCGGGCTTGATGAACTGCGCGTTGAACCGATAGCCGGGCTTCGCCACCGCCGTGCCGCCCAGGTCCACCGCACCGGTCAGGTTCAACTGCTCGGCGTTGCCGAACAGGTTACGATCATGCCAGCCGGCGTTGACATTGACGCCGAGATCGGTCGAGTAGGCGATTCCCATATCGACCGAGTGCAACTTGCGCTCGGTGACCGCGACAGTGATCGGCAGGTTGCCCTGCGCATCCAACTGACCGGCGGGCTCCATCCGCACCTGAGAGAACACGCCCAGCGACATCAGGTCTTGCCGCGCCGCATCGATTGCCGAGGGGCTGAACTGCTCGCCCTGATGGAGCAGCAGGCGGCGGCGGACAAAATCCTCGTGCATCGCCTCCAGCCCATCGATCCTGATCGGTCCGATATCGGCGCGGGGCCCGGTCGCGGCGTCAAACACCACGTCCACCGCGTTGTCGGACGGACGCAGCGTCACGGGCTCCAGTTCAACCCGCGCCAGCGGGTAGCCGTCCTCGCGGATCGCGTTCAGCAGCCGGTCACGCCCGGCCAGCACATCGGCCGCCACGGCGGGAGCGCCCGTGGCCAGGCCAAGTTTCTCCCTCGCATCGGCCGGGACCGCGCCCTTGATGCTGACATTGCCGAGGTGAAACCGCGCGCCAGGCGCGAAGCTGGCGGCGACTTCAGCCTTGGGTTCGGCCGGCAGCCGGCTGACGATATCGGGCAGGGCGGGATCGGTGATCGGATGGCCGGCTATCGCGAGGTCGACCTTGGCCGCGTAGTAGCCGTAGCTGCGCAGCACCGTCTGGAAGCGATCGACATCCTGGCGCGCGCGCTCGACGAGCGCAAAGCCGCCGACCGGCGCCTTTTCCTGCAACGAGATCAGCGAGGAGGCGTCGCGGAGCGCACTGTCCATCGCCTTGTCGCCGGTCGGCTTCAGCGCAACGGAATAGGGCTGTGGATCGGCACCTAAGGTTATTACCGGGCTCGACAGAAAGGTGGCCGCGAGCAACAGGACGGAGAGACGGCGCATCAATTGTCACGCTAGCCGTTGCACAATGCCGGCAAGTGTCACGGATGCGCCATTGCCAGCCAACAATGGGCGAGTTATCGGCTGGGCGCATGGATCGATCGCCGCCACGCCGCCTCGCCGCACGCCGGCCGCTGCTGGCGGAACGCGACATTTCGCCCCCCGGCACTCTGCTGCCATTGTCGGGTCACCGGAAAAACTGGTTGCACCCGCTGAACGTGTTGCGACGCGCCGGCGGCGTGCTGCTGTGGACGCTGCCCTGCATGGCGATCCAGTCCATCTGTCTTCTGCTCCCCGGACGCGCAAAGGTGCTCCACGCAAAGTTCTATTGGTCAGTGGTCAGTCGCCTGCTGGGCGTGAGGGTACGCATGATCGGTACCCCTGCCTATGACAAGACTAGCCGTCCGGTTGTGTTTGTCTCAAATCATTCGTCTTGGCTCGATATCCCGGTGGTGGGGGGCCGCCTGAACGCCTGCTTCGTGTCGAAGGATGAGGTGGGCGCCTGGCCCTTCGTCGGTACCGTCGCGCGGCTCGGCCGCACCGTCTTCATCTCCCGCCAGCGCCGCGCGACCGCACGTGAGCGCGATGCCATGCGCGAGCGGCTGGCGCAGGGCGACAATCTGGTGCTGTTCCCGGAAGGCACGACCTCGGACGGCTCGCGGGTGTTGCCGTTCCGCAGTCCGTTCTTCGCCATCGCCGAGGGGCCCGACCCGCCGCTGATCCAGCCGGTTTCCGTTGTCTACGACCGGTTGGACGGCCTGCCGACCGGCCGCGCCAGCCGTGCGATTTTCGCCTGGTATGGCGACATGGACCTGGCCACGCACTTCTGGCGCTTCGCCCAGCACCGCGGCCTTCGGGCGACCATCCTCCTGCATGCGCCGATGGACCCTTCCGGCTTCGCCAGCCGCAAGGCATTGTCGCACGCGGTATGGCAGGCCGTGGCCGACGGGGCGGCAACGCTGCGCCAGAACCGGCCCATCGAGGCGCCAGCCACGGGAGCGGATGCCGGACCGGTCTATGCCTAAAGCAGGATGAGGTCGCGTTGACCTCGCCCTGCCTTGGTTTTCTTTGGTTTGAGCGCGTGATTCAGACCTCCACGATTCCGCCTCCGGTCATCACGCACTAGTCTAGCGGCTACGGAGGTTGACACGATGACGCAGCCTGCTGCCAGATAGCAACGCCGGATCGGAGATTACTCTGAGCTGCCCCGCTTGACCGGATTGGCCAGCCCGCCGATTTTCTCACCTCGATGAGCAAGACGGAGGTCGTCTCGCGGCGCCTGCACGTGATCACCTGGGGATGCCAGATGAACGTGTACGACAGCGGGCGGATGGCGGACGTGCTGGCCCCGCTGGGCTACGCGCCGTCGCCGGTGCCGCAAGGCGCCGATATGGTGATCCTGAACACCTGTCATATCCGCGACAAGGCGGCCGAGAAGGTGTTCTCCGAACTCGGCCGGCTGCGTCGGTTGCAGCAGCAGAAGGCGGCGGACGGCGGTCGCATGATCCTGGCGGTAGCCGGCTGCGTGGCCCAGGCCGAGGGCGCGGAAATCCTGGCACGCGCGCCCTATGTGGACATCGTGCTCGGGCCGCAGACCTATCACCGGCTGCCGGAAATGGTGGCACGCGCGGCCCGAGCCGGCGGGGCGGTGATCGAGACCGATTTTCCCGCCGAGGACAAGTTCGACTTCCTGCCGGATGCCGCCGCGCCGCAGGGGATCACCGCCTTCCTGACGATCCAGGAGGGGTGCGACCGCTTCTGCAGCTTCTGCGTCGTGCCCTATACCCGAGGCGCCGAGACCAGCCGCCCCGCCGCGGCGGTGATCGCCGAGGCGCGGCGGTTGCTGGCGCAGGGCGCCCGCGAGATCACGCTGCTGGGCCAGAATGTGAACGCCTGGCACGGCGAGGCGCCCGGCGGCGGCACCTGGGGCCTTGGCCGCCTGCTGCGCGAACTGGCCTCGCTGCCTGAAGTCCGGCGTCTGCGCTACACCACCTCGCACCCGCGCGACGTGGACCGCGAACTGATCGCGGCGCATCGGGACTTGCCGAAGCTGATGCCGTTCCTGCACCTGCCGGTGCAGTCCGGCTCCGACCGGGTGCTGACGGCGATGAACCGCCGGCACACCGTCGCGGACTACCTGCGCCTGGTGGAAAGGCTGCGCACTGCCCGCCCCGATCTTGCGCTCTCGTCGGACTTCATCGTCGGCCACCCGGGCGAGACCGAGGCCGATTTTCAGGCCACGCTCGGCCTGGTTCGCGAGGTCGGGTTCGCCCAGGCGTTCACCTTCAAGTATTCGCCGCGCGCCGGCACCCCCGCTGCCGCCGCGCCCGCCCAGGTGCCGGACGCGGTCAAGGAACAACGGTTGGCCGAGCTTCAGGCGCTGCTGCGCGAACAGCAGACGCGGTTCAATATCGGCTGCGTCGGCCGATCCCTGCCAGTGCTGTTCACCGGCCCCGGACGGCATCCCGGCCAGATCACCGGTCGCTCACCGTTCCTTCAGCCTGTGCATGTAACGGGGCCGCAAAATCTAATGGGCCAGGAGATTCCGGTGGCGATCGCCGCTGCGCTGCCTAATTCTTTGTCGGGAACCCTGGTGGCCGGGACGAGCCCGGCCATGACGATTGAAGACCGGGCTATCGCCCGGGGTACACCATGAAGGAGATAGCCTGCGCTTGAGCCAGTCCGCTGCGATTTCCGCCACCCCCACCGCTTCCTCCCACGGCAAGGCCGTGACCCTTCAGTTCAGTGATAACACGCTGCTGCCGTTGCTGCTCGGCGATCACGACCGCCATATGGTCCGCATCGAGCAGGCCCTCGGCGTGCGCCTGTCCTGCCGCGGCAACCGGGTCGCGATCAGCGGCGAGCCGTCGCGCGTCGATGCCGCGCAGGCGGCCCTGGAGGGGCTGTGGCGGCGGCTCGAGCGCGGCGAGAGCGTCGGCCGGCCCGAGGTGGAGACGGCGATCCGCATGGCGGAGATCGATACCGATCCCAGGCTGCCGCTGCCGGACCTGCCGGCGATCCGCACCCGCCGGGGCGTGGTGGGGCCGCGCAGTCCCGGCCAGGCAGAGTATATCGACGCGCTGGCGACGCACGAAATGGTGTTCGGGATCGGCCCTGCCGGGACCGGCAAGACCTACCTGGCGGTCGCCCAGGCGGTGGCCATGCTGCAGGCCGGCAAGGTGGACCGCATCGTGCTGTCCCGCCCGGCGGTCGAGGCCGGCGAGCGGCTCGGCTTCCTGCCGGGCGACATGAAGGAGAAGGTCGATCCGTATCTGCGGCCACTGTACGACGCGCTGCACGACATGATGCCGTCCGAACAGGTGATCCGCCGGCTCGCCAATGGCGAGATCGAGGTGGCGCCGCTGGCCTTCATGCGCGGCCGCACCCTGGCGCATTGCTACGCCATCCTGGACGAGGCGCAGAACACCACGCCGGTGCAGATGAAGATGTGGCTGACCCGCATGGGCGAGGGTACCCGCATGGTTGTCACCGGCGATCTCACCCAGATCGACCTGCCCGCCGGGATGCGATCCGGTTTGCGCGACGCCCTGGATACGCTCGAAGGCGTCCACGGCATCGGTGTGGTCCGCCTGGGCAGCCGCGACGTCGTGCGACATCCGCTGGTGGCGCGCATCGTGGATGCGTATGATCAGCGCGCCGCGGCCGAGGGCGACAAGCGACGCGAGGCGCGGCGCCGCGGCGAGAGCGAGGCGACCGGCAAATAAGGCGATGGACCCCGGACAAAGTCTTAGCCCCGCGCAAGCGGGGATCCGAGACGAGGTCAGCGTCATTGTGGCGGAGCCGGCCTGGCGGCGGCTGGTGCGCGGTGCCGAGACCGTGGCGGCGCGCGCGGCCCGCGCCGCGGGTGCACGGGGAACGGTCGTGTTGGCCGCCGACCGCGTGGTGCACCGGCTGAACGCGCGCCATCGCGGGCGCAACCAACCCACCAACGTGCTGACCTACACGGCGCCCGCGCCCGAGATGCTGCTGGCTCTCGGCGTCGTGCGGCGCGAGGCGGCGGAGGCGAGGCGGCGACCCGCGCATCACCTGGCGCACCTCGTGGTGCATGGCGCGCTGCACCTGGCCGGGCACGACCACCACCATCCAGGCGATGCGCGGCGGATGGAACTGGCCGAGGCGCGCATCCTGCACCGCCTCCGCGTGCCCAATCCGTGGAAGCGCGCATGAGCAACGGCCACAACCACAACACTCTGCTGGACCGGTTGCGCCAGATGCTCGGGCGCCAGCCGGAGCACAGCTTGCGCGAATCGATCGCCGAGCTGGTGCAGGAGGCGGCCGACGAGCAGGTGGTGGCCGGCGAGCAGCCCGAGCTCGACCGGCAGGAGCGCGCGCTGATCGCCAACGTGCTGCGCCTGCGCGAGACCACCGCCGATGACGTGATGGTGCCGCGCGCCGACATCGTGGCGATGCGGGTAGAGGTGACGCTGGAGCAGGCCTTGCAACAGATCCGCAGCGAAGGTCACTCGCGTCTGCCGGTATATCGCGAACAGCTCGACGATATCGTGGGCATGGTGCACATCAAGGACGTGTTCGCCTATGTCGGACGGCCGGAGGCGTTCTCGCTGGAAGCGGTGCTGCGCCGGCCGCTGATGGTGGCGCCGCAGATGCCGGTGCTCGATCTGCTGCTGCAGATGCGCCAGCAGCGCATGCACCTTGCCCTGGTGATCGACGAGTACGGCGGCGTCGATGGGCTGGTGACGATCGAGGACCTGGTGGAGACGATCGTCGGCGACATCGCCGATGAGCACGACGAGGTGCAGGCGGCGATGGTGGTGGAGCGTCCGGACGGTGCGCTGGACATCAACGCGCGGCTGCCGGTGGAGGAGTTCGAGCACCGCGTCGGCCCGGTGCTGAGCGAGGACGAACGCGACGCCGACATCGAGACGGTGGGCGGCCTGGTGTTCACGCTTGCGGGGCGGGTGCCGGCCAAGGGCGAGGTGATCAGCCATCCGTCGGGCATCGAGTTCCGCGTGCTGGACGCCGACCCGCGCAGGATACGCCGGCTGCGGGTGCGGCGGGCGAACGAGCCGGCGGAGGCCGCGGCGGCGGAGTAGTGTCCTCCTTCCGGCCAGCAATCGCCTTGTTGCGCTGCCTCCGCCCGGGCTCTACTCCCCCTCGTACCGACATGCAGTACGAGAGGGAACTGGGCGCGCTTAGGCCGCCTGCCGCGACATCCCGCGGACTTTCGCATAGTTGGCGTCGCTCGGGTCGGACAGCGCCTTGAAGGCGACGGAACCACTATCCTTCGCTCCGCCAGCGAAGGAATAGCCACTGGGCGTACTTTTAACTGCAATACCGACCCAGACCTCGTCCTTTTCCCACTGTACGCCTACCAGCTTGGCACCGAGCCCTGCAGCTATGTTTTCCAAGATGTTCGTATCCGGCACCGCTGAAGACACAAGTTCGTGGCCGAGCGCACCAATGGCGGCCCAAATTGCGGGAGAACTGGTAACGTAACGATCTCGGTCCGCCATATATGGCAATAGTCCCGGAAGGATCTTACCGAACCAAAGCAACGCTCGCCGTTCAAATTGTGCCTCAGACAATCCGCTGGGCAGGTCCTCGTCTTTGCTTGACTGGATGCCGGCGATGCCATTCGCGAAACAGGCCATGGAGGTACGCACGAAAGATGCTGTGCCCACCTTTCCTGGCTTCAGTTGACGGCTGTCCCACTCAATAAGGCCCTTCAGGCCGGGAATCTGGTCCTCCATAGTGCGAACGATGTTCAGAAGTGGATCGCGCATGTTCATTTTCATCGCTAGCGACGCCGGTGCGCGTCGCTGCTTGATATTCCGATCTCCGAAACATTGCTTGGCGTGAGCGACCGGCTTGCCGTGGGTAATCGTCACAATGACAACTTGGTCACGTGTTGCTGGATCCAACCGCGCAGCCCTGAATCGTGCTGCGAGCTGCGTTTCCCCATCATACGGGACGCAAGTCAGATCATAGGGCCAAGCCAATTCGGCCTTTTCGCGAGGGCCACCATCACGGACGGGCAGTTGCCTAGGTGTGAAGAAATCAATTGTGGGAGTATCGCCGAAATTCCCCTTTGAAAGGCCCACAACGTATTGTGCGTAATCCTCAACGTTTTTCTTGCGACCTGTATCGAATGCCCGTTGAATTTCTTCATTCAACTGAAAATAGTCCTCGAGCGTGCTCGATGCACCGCGCAAACGAGGATTGGTCGCATTTAGCGGATCGCTGACCAGCCGTTCGAGGCGGCCGAACTTCATGGTCGTGACAAAGCGGTAGTCATCGACTTTCAGCCCAGTGATCGCCTGGCCAAACGATTCTATGTCGTTCCAGTTGAAGTCAGAAACAGTCATCATTGTTTAGTCGCTCCAGCAGAGGTGAGGTTTCCACCCCGCAGGAGCTGTGCTAAGAACTTGCTGTTCCACGGCGTGTTCTTAACACGCTGCCTGCGAGGGTCGGAGCCGATATTGGTTCCGACCCTTTGCTTGTTCCTTATCCGCGGTATTTTGTCAATAGACCCGCGGGCATGCTTTTTGACACCGCGGCTATCCTTCATCTTATCCGCGGATGCCCGCATTTCTTCGCGATCGACGGCAGTCGCTCCCAGTGCTGCGAGCATGTTAAAGGCAGCCTTTCATATGGGGCTGGCTGCGGCCTATATTAAAGCCAGACTATCATATGGGACCCAATCTGCGGCCATGTTAAACGACGCGCACACTCCGGCCGGCCGGGCCGGGACCTACCGCCGTCAGTCGGCGGGCTACCGCGCTTTCATTCCTGCGCCGCTGCCACCCGACCCCCCGG
>DATBKQ010000460.1:0-2139 GCA_036555825.1 Acetobacteraceae bacterium
CCCATAACGCTGCGCCAGCCGCTGCATGCGTGTCTCGGCCTTCGCCAGCGCCGCCAGGCACGCGGTCAGATCGCCCCAGTTCAGCCCCGGGATGCGGCAGTTGTCGGCGAAGATGTCCCAGACCTCCTGGTTGATCCGCCCGGCCCTGAACAGCTTCACGGGACGCAGCCGCAGCCCTTCCTGGAACACCTCGCCGTTCTGCATGTCGATGCTGCCCGGCGCATAGCCGCCGACATCGGTGCAGTGGATGAACGCCCAGGCGAAGCACAGCAGCGCCCCGTCGGCGAAGATCGGCCGGAACACGTACAGGTCGTTCAGGTGCATCACCATCCCGCCCGAGCTGTACGGGTCGTTGGTGATCAGCACATCGCCTGGCTCCCACTGCGCGAAGGCGCGCGTGCCGGCGTGCATCGGCATGCCGATCATCGTCGTCGCGCCGCTGCTGTACGGCGCGGCGAACGTCTCACCCGCCTCGGTCACCAGCGCGACGCCGAAGTCCTGCGTCTCCTTCACGAACGTTGTGTGCGACGAGCGCAGCACCACCCATGCCATCTCATCAACGATGGCCTTGAACAGGTTGGCGAACACCTCGGTGGTGACGGCGTCGGTCATGGCGCGCGCTCCAGCACCAGCGCCCCCGACCGCACGATGCGCGCCCGCCATCCCGGCGGGATCAAGGTCGTGGTGTCCATCTGGTTGACGATCGCCGGCCCATCCAGCGCGCATCCATCCGCGAGCGCGGTCCGCCCGACGATCCTCGCTTCCATCACCGTCCCGGACAGCCGGATCGGTCGCACCGTGGGCTCGCGCACCGAAGCCTCGTCTTGGACAGCCACCACGCGCGTCTTCGGCATCACACCGGTGATATGGGCGCGCAGCTCCTTCATCCAGACCTCGGCCTGGTCATTGGCATGTCCATACACCTCGCGGTGCGCGGCATGGAACGCGGCGGCGATCGCATCGGCATCACCCCGCTCCAGCCAACCGGTTTCAAACGCAACGGTGACATCGTAACCCTGTCCCTCGTAGCGCATGTCGGCCGCGTATTCGCAGCGTATCTCATGCACCGACAGGTGCGCCGTCTGCCCGGCCGACCAGCGCCGCGCCTCTGCCTCCAGCGCGCGGAACCGTTCGATCAGCGTCTCGGCCGGCACCCCGTGCAGGCGCGCATAGACCGGTTGCACCAGGTCGCCCTCGATATCCGCGCGCGCCGCCCCCAGCGCCGACAAGGCACCCGGCACTGGGGGAATCAGGATCGCCTCGATGCCGATCTCGTCCGCCAGCAGCGCCGCCATCAACGGACCGGCGCCGCCGAACGCCACCATGCGGAACGTCGGCGCATCGACGCCGCGACGCGCCAGCACGCGCGATGCCTCCGCCGCCATCAGCGCGGTCGCCACGCGGATCGCACCGTCCGCCACCGCCTCTACGCTCAAGCCGATCTGCCGCGCCAGCCCGCCCAGCGCCGCGCGCGCCGGTTTCATCCGCAGCGCGAGCTTGCCACCGAGACGCTGGCCCGGCTCCAACAATCCCGCCACCAGGAACGCATCGGTCAGCGCTGGGATCAGCGATCCTGTACCGTAACACGCCGGCCCCGGATCGGCCCCGACGCTGCGGGGCCCGACCTTCAGCGACCCCGTCGGATCGAGCCAAATGATCGAGCCGCCACCGGCACCGATGCTGGAAACCGCGATCGTCGGCACCAGCACGGGAAACTCGCCGACCTGCTCCTCGGAACTCAGCACCGGCCGGCCGCCGCGGATCACGCCGATATCCGCGCTGGTGCCGCCCACATCCAAGGTCATCAGGTCCGCGTCGGTCCACCCGGCATCCTCCGCCGACGCCGCCGCCCCGGCCACGCCGGCCGCCGGTCCCGACAGCAGCGCCACCACCGGCCGGTCGCGCAGCGTCGCGGCAAGCTCCGCCCCGCCGTTCGAGCGCGCCACGCGCGGCGGCAGCCCGAGACCGCGCTCCGCCAGCCCGCCCGTCAGACGGTCGAGATACGCCTCGACCACCGGCCGGATCGACGCGTTCAGCGCCGTCAGCACGCTGCGCTCGTATTCGCGCGCCTGCGGCCAGATCTCGGAGGACAGTTCCAACCGCAACGGCAAGCCATGCCGCGCGACGATCGCGCGCACC
>DATBKQ010000461.1:0-15642 GCA_036555825.1 Acetobacteraceae bacterium
GATGGTGCGTCTGGCCGTGGCGGTCGTCTTGCCGACGCCGGCAATCTTGCCCTGATGCACCGCCACATCGGCGTGGAACGACGGTTCCCCCGAACCATCCACCACACGCGCGTTCTTGATCAGCAGATCGTAGGCCATGGCTCATTCCTCCTCATCGACCACATCTTTTTCGCATGAGGGCCGTTGCGGTGAGCCGGATTACGAACGAACCGGCTGACCGCCAGCTCCCTTCGCATCTTTGCTGCAAGGCTAGGCAGGAGTGGCGCTGTTAGCAATACGAGGCTTGGATCGGTGGCGTATCTCGTGTCATTGCGACCCCGGCGAAGGCCGGGGGAAGCAATCTCGTGCCCGGTGCGCACCGGGATAGCTTCGCCCCCGCCCTTCGGCGCATCCTCGCATTGACACGTGCGCGGACCGCGCTCGGCCCTGGAGCGAATACTTGGCGCTGCGCTGTTCTAGTCTTCCTCGCGAATGGTGGTAGGCTCCCCCAAAGGCCGTAGGAGGTGTCCATGTCCATCATCGTCGGCTCGGGCGAGCACCGCTACGAGGTGATCGAGAACTGGGGCAGGCTGCCCGACGGCTGGCGCTATGGCGAGGTCGCCGCGGTCGGCGTGGACAGCAAGGACAACGTCTATGTCTTCGCGCGCAGCGAACACCCGATGATGGTGTTCGACCGCGACGGCAACTTCCTGCGCTCGTGGGGCGAGGGCCTGTTCAGGCGGCCGCACGGCGTGCATCTGGCGCCGGACGACACGATCTATTGCACCGACGATGGCGACCACACGGTACGGCGGCTGACGCTCGACGGCAGGCTGCTGCTGGAGATCGGCGTGCCGGGCGAGCCCGCGCCGCTCTATGGCGGCGACCCGTTCAACCGCTGCACGCACACCGCGCTGTCGCCGGAAGGCGACATCTATGTCGCCGACGGCTACGGCAACGCGCGGGTGCACAAGTATTCGCCCAATGGCAAACTACAGTTCTCCTGGGGCGAGCCGGGCACTGATCCGGGCGCCTTCAACATCGTGCACAACATCTGCTGCGACGAGGACGGCTGGGTGTACGTGGCGGACCGCGAGAACCATCGCGTGCAGGTGTTCAACGGCCAGGGCCGCTACGAGACGCAGTGGAACAACATGCACCGACCCTGCGGCCTGTGCATGACGCGCGGGCGCCAACCGCTCGCCTATATCGGCGAGAGCGGCCCCGGCATGGCGGTGAACGCGAAGTCCCCCGGCATCGGTCCGCGCGTCTCCATCTGGACGCACGAAGGCAAGCCGGTCGCGCGCCTGGGCGATGCGACGCGCGAGCGCCCGAGCCAGTTCATCGCCCCGCACGGCGTGGCGATCGATCAGCACGGCGACATCTATGTCGGCGAGGTGTCGCGCACCGCGATGCGCAACCGCGGCACGCCGATCGCCCCGGACGAGGACATCCGCTGCATGCAGAAACTGGTGAAGCTCTCCTGATGCTGAGCGACGAACGCAACCGGCTGCTTTGCGAGGTCGGGCCGGGCACCAGGATGGGAGCGCTGCTGCGCCGCTACTGGCAGCCGGTCGCCGCGGTCGCCGAACTCGACGACACGCCCACCAGGCCGGTGCGGCTTCTGGGCGAAGACCTGGTGTTGTACCGGGACCTGTCCGGCACCTACGGCCTGCTCGAACGCCACTGCCCGCATCGCAGCGCCGATCTCAGCTACGGCATCGTCGAGCCGTGCGGCCTGCGCTGCAACTACCACGGCTGGATGTTCGACGAAACCGGCGCCTGCCGCGAACAGCCCTACGAGGACGTGGCCGCGCCGGAGATCCGTTTCCGCGACCAGATCCGCATCAAGGCCTATCGCGTCGAGGCGAAGGCCGGGCTGCTCTGGGCCTATCTCGGCCCCGAGCCGGCGCCGCTGGTGCCGAACTGGGAGCCGTTCACCTGGACCAACGGCTTCGTGCAGATCGTGTTCGCGACCGTGCCTTGCAACTGGTTTCAGTGCCAGGAGAACTCGATCGACCCGGTGCACTTCGAATGGATGCACGACAACTGGGGCGCCCGGCTCAAGGGGCGCAACGACTATGCGCCGCGCCACCTGAAGCTCGCGTTCGACGAATTCGAATACGGCCTCACCTATCGCCGCGTCCGCGAGGATTCCGACGAAACCAGCGAACTGTGGACCGTCGGCCGCGTCTGCCTGTGGCCGAACGCGCTGTTCACCGGCAACCACTTCGAGTGGCGCGTGCCGATCGACGACACCAACACGCTGAGCGTCGGCTGGTTCTTCACCCGCGTGCCGAAGGATCGCGAACCCTACGTGCAGAACAGCGTTCCTTACTGGTACTCGCCGATCGTCGACGAAAGCACCGGGCGCTGGATCACCAGCCACGTCATGAACCAGGATTTCGTCGGCTGGGTCGGCCAGGGCGCCATCACCGACCGCAAGCGGGAGCACCTGGGGCGCAGCGACCGCGGCATCATCATGATGCGGCAGCGCTTCTTCCAGGACCTCGACACGGTTGCGGCCGGCGGCGAGCCGAAGGCCATCGTGCGCGACCCCGAGGTGAACCGCCGCATCGAACTGCCGATCATCGGCCGCAGGCACTTCATCGACGGCCTCACGCGCGAGCAGATGATGCATGAGCGCCCCGGCATCGCCCCGCGCCGCGAGTTCCCGTTCCTGGTCGGCCAGCCGGACGCGGTGCGGCGTGCCTATGACGAAGCGATGGGGTTCGGCGACTGATCCGTCACTGCCGTCAATCAGTTATTCATCGTCATGGCCCGCGCGCCACGGCATCGCCGGCAGCGGACCACGCATCGGCGATCGCCAGCTCCACCGCGGCCGGCGCGTCAAGCCCGATCCGCAGCAGCGACAGGCCATTCCACACGCATTGGATCAGCCCCCACTCCCAGATCGGCTGATGCGCAACGCCGGTGCATTTGGCCAATAGCGCGCAGCGCTCACGCCCGAGCCGCAGGACATCGCCCCCGGGCATCACACTGCCCCATTCCCGCATCGGGATCGCAAGATCGAAGGCAGGTTCCGCGAAAGCGCCATCGGGATCGACCAACTTGAAGCCCGTCGCGGAGCCCGGCGCGCTGAGCGTATTCCACTCGTGCGCATCGCCATGCACGAGCACCGACCGGGCAGGGTCGAACGCTCGCCGCCGCCTCTCGGCGTACGCAAGTGCCCGCTCGATCGTGCGCTCCGCACATGGCTGTCCGAGCGAAATCCAAAGCGACTCGATGATGCGAGACAACTCCACGGCCTTCTCGGCGCCCGTCGGGAAGGAAGCGCCTTCAGGCGCCGCCATCCAGGCTTCGCGCAACGTGGCACAGATGATCTGGATCTGTTGAGCTTCCGTAAGCTGCAACTCATGCAGTTGCGGGCCGAGCCGCTCCAGCAACATGGCATTGCCGGCCTCGTGGTCACGGATCAGTCGGGCGTAACCCTCGCCCTGGGCAGCTCGCAATACGCGCAGCTCCTGACGCGTCGGATCGATGCCGGGCACAACGATCTTCACCACGGCATTCAGGCCATCGCTGGTGCGCGCCTCGGCCACAAAAGCCTCGCTGCCGCGCCGCATCGGCTGACCGACCTGGATCGCCCAGCACTGTTCGAGTTCGGCAATCTGCTGCGTCAGCCCGGTGAGCCAGGCCTCGCCTGGTTCGCCCATCAAGGCGGCGGTACGGCGAACCTTCTCCGGTACCTCCGTCACGCGACGGCGGCGCGAATTCCCGCTGCATCCATGCCGGACAGTCCCATCCGCTCCAGCGTGCGCGCCTCTGCGGCGAAATCCTTGTCGGCCATCACGCAGGCGGTGGCGATCAGCGCATCGATCGCCGGCGTGGGCACGCCGGCGGCCGCGCCCAACGCCTGCATCGGCATCAGGCCCACCGGCACGTCCTCGGCGATGTACTTGTGTTCGAACGACTTCGGCGTGCCCGTCGCCTGATAGGGGCCGTCGCTGTTGATGGTAAGCAACCGGCAGGTCTCTGTCAGATCGGCACCGCGCACGCCATAGACGCGCTCGAACCAGTCCTCCAGCGTCGGCACCCGTGCCGCGAGCGCGGCAGCCACGGCGACGCGTTCTGCATTGATCGCCTGGTAGAGACGCGCCACCGACTGTGTCACGCCATCGGCATAGAACCGGTAGCTCTCGCCGCGATCGATCTTGCCCGCATTGGCCACGCAGTTCGCCACGTGCAGCATGGCGTTCGCGTTGGTGAAGCCGGTGTGGATCACGTTCGGCGCCGCGACCGCGTGCGGAAACAGCGGCGCCAGGCGTGGAAACACCGCATCGATGCGCCGTCCGGGCAGGGTCGCGATCTGCAGCCAGCGCTTCTTCACGATCGGCCGTATGCGCGCCGACCCGAGGCGCCAGCACGAATAGGGGTAGTTGTCCATCTCGGCCACATCGACGTCGGCACGGCATCCGGCCGCCGCCAAGGCGCGCCGCACCACCAGCGACCCGCCGGTATTGCCCTGGATCAGCAGAATGATCTGTCCGTCGTGAAGCAGCGGTGCGAGAGAACGTGCCACCGTCTCCTGCGCGTTCCCGCCGGTCACCACGATAAGAACCTCGGCGCCGTCGCAGGCGCTGGCAAGGTCGGTGGTCGCTCGCTCGACGGCCGCGAACCCGTCCGGTTCGACATCAACGCCGCCACGCGCGCGAATCTCGCCCAGCCGCGCATCGCCCACATCGTGCAGCCGCACGCGATGACCGCCCAGGCCGAGTTCCGCCACCAGGTACACCCCGCCAATCCCGGCACCGATGATCGCGACGGTGCTCATGCGATGACGCCGGCGCGGCGCAGCTCGCCGAGTGTGTCGCCGTCGTAACTCAGCAATCGCCCCAGCACTTCGTCCGTGTGCTGCCCCGGCGTCGGCACCGGCCCGGGATGCCCCGGCGTCTTCGACATCTTGATGGTCACACCCGGCACGTATAGCTCGCCGGCCAGCGCGTCCTCCATCTTCACCAGCATCTCGCGCTCCCACAGATGCGGGTCCTTGGCGACATCCGGGATCGTGCGTACCGGCGCCACCGGAACGCCGATCTCCATCAGCGCCGAGCAGATCGTCTCCACCGGCCTCTCGGCGCACCACGCCTCCAGCGCGCGGCGTGCATCGGCGCCCCCCTGGCCCGCGGTGATCGGTTCGCCGCCACCGGAGGTTTCACCTGAAACCAGTCGCGCCAACCGCGCCGCCATCTCGCGCCCAGCCGCCGAGATCACCACATAGCCATCCTTGGCACGGTACGGCGGCCGGCCTCCCTCGCCGCCTTCCTCGCCCGTCGCGAGATAGTACGAGGTGGGAATCTCCACCATGGTCAGCGCCGAATCCAGTAGGCAGACATCGACCAACTGCCCCTCCCCGGTGCGGTCGCGATGCCGCAGCGCCGCCAACGCGCCGATCGTCGCGTGCAGAGCGGTATAGCGATCCACCACCGATGAAGCGGTCCCCAGCGGCTGGCCGACCGGCTTGCCGGTCAGCGACATCAGCCCGCTCATCGCCTGGCCGAGCGGATCGAACGCCGGGCGATCCCTGTACGGTCCGTACTGCCCGAAGCCGGACACCGACACCAGGATAATCCCGGGGTTCAGCGCGCGCAGCGCCTCGTAGTCGAACCCCATCGCCTTCATCGTGCCGGGACGGAAATTCTCCAGCACGATATCGGCGGTCTTCACCAGCGCTGCAAACACCTCCTTGCCACGCGGATTGCGCAGGTCCAGGCAGATGCTCTTCTTCCCCCGGTTGTACACCGTGAAGTAGATGCTCTGTCCGCGCACCATTGGCGCATGCCGGCGTGTCTCCTCGCCGCCGATCCGCTCGATCTTGATGACCTCCGCACCAAGATCGGACAGGATCATGCCGCCGCGCGGACCCGCCTGGTACCGTGCCAGCTCCAGCACGCGCACGCCGTCGAGACTGAGGCTCATCGCAGCAACCCTCCGTCGATCGGAATCACCACGCCTGTGACATAGTCCGACAGGTCGGTGACCAGGAATTCCACCACCTTGGCGCAGTCCTCCACCGTGCCCAACCGGCGCAGCGCGATACGCTCCGACTGATCGCGATTGCCATAGGCGCTGCCGGGCATCACCGACGCGGCGATGCGCCCGGTGGGAATGATGCCCGGTGCAACCGAGTTCGCGGTGATGCCGTACGGCCCCAGGTCCTGTGCCAGGTACTTCGTGTAATGCGCAATCGCCGCCTTGGCCGCACCGTAATGCGCATAGCCGCCGTCGCTCGATGCTGAAAGCCCGGCGATCGAGCTCACCGTGACGATCTTGCCCGACCGCTGCCGCTTCATGATCGGCGCCACCGCGTTGCAGCAGTACACCGTGCCGTACAGGTTCATGCCGGTGACCACATGCAGCAGCGCCGGATCGAGCGTGCTCGCCTTGGTATCGATCGGCCGCCCGCGCCCGCCGCCGGCATTGCACACCAGCACATCCACCCGCCCCCATTCGGCGACCACGCGCTGCACCATGGCGGCGACCGCCTTCTCGTCGCACACATCCACCTCGATGCCGGTCGCGCTGCCGCCGGCGGCCTGGATTTCCGCGACCGTGCTTTCCGCGGTCATCGCCCGCGCCTCGGCTTCGAATTCCTCGAATGACTTCAGGTTCAGATCGGCGACCGCGACCTTGGCGCCCAACCCTGCGATCCGCCGCGCATAGGCACGCCCAAGGCCGCGCGCCGCCCCGGTGACAATTGCCACCTTGCCGTCAAGCTTGCCCATGGGTTCCTCCCCTTCGCTGTTCGGTTGAAGGTTCACACGGAGACCACCGAGCACCGCGGAGCTCCACAAAGAATGGCCCTCTTCTGCGTGTCATTCAGTGGTCCTCTGTGGACTCTGTGTGATCCCTTCGAATGCCAGCCCAGCCGCCGCCAGGTCCTCGAGTGCGCTGCCGACCGACTTGAACAGCGTGATCTCCGACACCTCGCGCCGGCCGGGCGTCTCGCCGCGGCACAGCGAGAACAGGCTGCCGGCGATGTCCTCGCGGCGCAACACGCCATGCGCGATCGGATCGATCAGATCGCCGGCTTCCGCCAGCGCGGCATCGGTATCGATGAACACGCGCGACCGCCGCACCGCCGCATCGTCCGCCTCGCGCATCGCCGGCGTGAAGCCGCCGATCAGGTCGAGATGCGCACCCGGCCGCAGCCATTCGCCATGAACCAGCGGCTCGCGCGACAAGGTTGCGCATGAAACGATATCGGCGTCCGCCACGGCCGCGGCAAGATCGCCCACCGCCTCGGCGCCCAGCCGCCCGGCAAGCCGTTCAGCGCCGGCGCGCCGATGGTTCCACACCCGCACGCGCGCGATCGGCCGCACCACGCGATACGCCTCGGCCAGCAGCCCGGCAACGTGCCCCGATCCGACGATCAGCAGCGACGCGGCGTCCTCGCGCGACAGGAACGATCCGGCCAGGGCGGATGCCGCCGCGGTCCGCCGTCGCGTGATCTCGCCGCCGTCGATCAGTGCCAGGTGCTGGCCCGTTTCGCCATCGCACAGTAGATAGCTGGCCGATACCGAGGCCAGCCCGCGCGCGCTATTGCCCGGAAACACCGACACAGCCTTCACGCCCATCAGGCCGCCCGTCCGCCACGCCGGCATCAGCAGCAACGACGCGGTCGAGCCATCGGGCTGGGCCATGTCGTGGCGGTGACGCAGCGGCACCTCGGCACCCGCGGCGAACGCCTGGCGCAGCGCCGGTATCAGCCGCTCGAACGGCAGTGCCGCCGCGGTCTGCGCCGCATCCAGGATCCTCATGCGTTGCGCCGGACCAACGCGCGCACCTGCGCCTCGCTCGCCGCCAACTCCTTCGGCAGCACGGTGTAACGCTCCGCTCGATCGAACAGCCCGGCGAGCCGCGGCGGCAATGCCGGCCGTCGGCCAATGGCGCGCTCGATCGCATCGGGGAACTTCGCGGGATGCGCCGTCGCCATCGCAACCGTCGTCACACCCTTGCCCGGCCGATGCGCCTCGGCCGCGGCAATCCCCACCGCCGTGTGCGGATCGGCGAGATACCCGGTCGTCGCGTGCACGCGGGCGATCGTCGCCTCGATGCCCGGGTCGTCCAGGCGGAAACCGTGGAACAGAGTGCGACAGCGGTGCCAGACCGCATCGGCAACAGGCATTCGGCCTGCGCGGCGAAACTCCGTCATGCTCGCCGCGGTCGCCGCCGCATCGCGGTCCAGCAGTTCGAACAACAGGCGCTCGAAGTTGGAACTGACCTGGATGTCCATGCTGGGCGAAATACTCGGCTCGACCGGCGCCATCGACATGTCGTTGGCGGCCAGGAAGCGCGCAAGGATGTCGTTGCGATTGGAACCGACGATCAGCCGTGCGATCGGCAGACCCATCCGCCGCGCCACCCAGGCTGCCAGCACATTGCCGAAGTTGCCGGTCGGCACGCTGAAGGCAACCTCGCGGTCCGGTGCACCGAACGCCAGTGCGGCGGCGGCGTAGTATGGGACCTGCGCCGCGATACGCGCCCAATTGATCGAGTTCATCGCCGACAGATGCATCTCCTGCCGGAACGGCGCGTCGGCGAACATCGCCTTCACCAGGTCCTGGCAGTCGTCGAACGTACCATCGACGGCGATGTTGGCGACGTTCGGCGCGGTAACAGTGGTCATCTGCCGGCGCTGCACCTCGCTGATGCGGTCGTGCGGGTGCAGGAAAGCGATGTCGATACGCTCGCGCCCGGCGCAGGCCTCGATCGCGGCGGAGCCGGTATCGCCCGACGTCGCACCGGCAATCGTCACGCGCTCGTCGCGGCTTGCCAGCACATGATCGAACAGCCGCCCAAGCAACTGCAGCGCCACGTCCTTGAACGAGAGGGTGGGACCGTGGAACAGCTCCTGCACGAACAGTCCGGTATCGAGCTGGACCAGCGGTACGACCGCGGGATGGCCAAACCCCGCATAGGCGTCGCGGCACAGCGCCGCCAGGTCAGCCGACGCGATCGCCTCGCCGGCGAACGCCTGGATCAGGCGTGCGGCAAGCGCGTGGTACGGCAGCCCCCGCATCGCCCGCCAGTCGCCGGCGGAAAACTGCGGCCAGCTTTCCGGAACATAAAGACCGCCATCCTCCGCCAGTCCGGCGAGCAGCACGCCGGCGAAGTCGCGGATCGGCGCATGGCCGCGGGTGGAGATATAGCGCATCCGGCAGAAGCTAACGCAGCCCTGCGCACTGCCCAAGCCTGTGCCGCAGGGCCCGGTCCCTTCTGTTCTACTGCCGTTCGGCCTGCGCCACGTGCGAGATATCCATCGACCAGGAGATCGCCGAACGGCACCAGATTTGCCGCGCTGGCGGAGCCAGTTCAGCGCGCTGGTCCAGCCCGCCGACGCGCAACCCATATACCGATGGGTTCGGCTCGGTGGCGGTGGAATAGATCGGCGTACCGCAGTCCGGACAGAAGCCGTGCGCGCGCTTCGTCCCGCTCTCGGCAACCTTGATGTAGATTCTCGGCGTTCCCTTCGTCAGCACAAATGTTCCCGGCAAGCTGGCGATGCCGGCACGATACACGGTCCCCGTCAGTTTTTGACAATCCGTGCAATGACAGATCCTGACTGTCGCCGGATCGACCTCAGCCTCGTAGGTAATACACCCACAATGACACCCACCGGTCACTTTCATATAATTCTCTCCTCACCCCCAATAGCTCCGATCCCCCACAGATCGGTTCGGCGTGCGAGCAACATAACTGCTGCAACCCGCTCTTGTCAGGTGGAGAACGCGCTGGAATCCTCGCAGCCGATGTTACCGGCCAAACACCGGCAGGCGAGGACCGAAGGCAACATCAACGATAAAGGGAGGCATCGATGCGTCGCCGTGAGTTACTGAAGGCCTTGCCTTTGCTGACCGCACCTGCGCTGGCACGCGCCGAGGCACGGCCGTTGCGGTTCATCCCGAACGCCAATCTCTCAGCGATCGATCCCATCTGGACCACCGCGCTGGTGGCTCAGGAACACGGATACCTGGTGTTCGACACGCTGTATGGGATCGACGAGGCTGCGCAATTGCGGCCGCAGATGTGCGCCGGCCACGAACTGTCGGACGACAGGCTGACCTGGACCTTCACGCTGCGCGACGGGCTGATGTTCCACGACGGCGAGAAGGTGTTGGCGAAAGATTGCGTGATGTCGCTGCGTCGGTGGGGCTCTCGCGATTCGTTCGGGCAGGTGTTGATGGCAGCGGCCAACGATATCCTCGTCATGGATGACCGGCGGTTTCAGATAAGGCTGAAGAAGCCCTTCAGCCAGATGCTTTACGGGCTCGGCGCGCGCAACTGCTTCATGATGCCCGAGAGGATGGCGGCAACCCCGTCCTCCGAGCAGGTCAAGGAAGCCGTCGGATCAGGGCCGTTCCGGTTCCTTCCGGACGAATGGGTTTCCGGTGCCCATGCGGGCTATGCGCGGTTTGACCGCTACGTGCCGCGGCAGGAACCGCCAAGCTTCTACGCCGGCGGCAAGGTGGCGAAGTTCGAGCGGGTCGAATGGATTGTGCAGCCGGACGAGGCGACCGCCGCCGCCGCTCTGCAGAAGGGCGAGGTGGACTGGATCGAGCAGCCGCTCATCGATCTCTGCCCCATGTTGCGGCGCTCGCCGGACGTGCTGGTCAAGGTGATCGATCCATTCGGGTGGCAACCGATTCTTCAGCTCAACCATCTGCACCCGCCGTTCGACAACCCCGAGCTGCGGCGCGCTCTGCTGCCGGCGATCGATCAGAAGCTCTTTGTCGCGTCGGTGATCGGCGACCAGTCCGACCTCGGCCGCTTGCCTGCCGGCTATTTTTGCGAAGGCCAGCCGATGGCGAGCCATGCGGGGCTCGAAGTCCTGACAAGGCCGCGCAATCTCGCAGCAGCGAAGGACCAGGTGGCGAAGTCGGGTTACGCCGGCGAGAAGGTGGTGATGCTGTCGCCCAGCGACCGGCCTGTCTACAGCCAGAATTCGCAGGTGGCCCGCGAGCTGTTTCTCAAGCTGGGATTGAACGTGGACTTCCAGCCGATGGATTGGGGTACCCTCATCTCTCGCAGAACCAGCCGGAACGCGGTGGACCAGGGTGGCTGGAGCACGTTCAATTCCGCGCTGGACGGGATGACGATCAACAACCCCGGCAGCAACTTCGCCTTGCGGGGCAGCGGCGCGAAAGCCTGGTTCGGTTGGCCGACCGACGAGAAGCTGGAGTCCTTGCGCGCGGCCTGGTTCGACGCACCCGACCTGAAGTCCCAAAAGGCGATCGCTGAACAGGTCCAGGTGGAGGCACTGCAAACCGTGCCCTACATTCCGCTCGGACAGATCTTCCAGCCAACGGCGTTCCGATCGGACATCCAGGGCCACGTGAACGGGCCGTTCGCGCTGTTCTGGAGCGTGCACCGAAGCTGACGGTTCCAGACGTAGCCACCGAAACCGGACTGTCGGTTTTCCACCGGACCGGCTGTCGGTGGGTGCACTATTCCAGGTCCGCTCAGCGACAGGCCCTAGACCGCCTCGACCGTGGCAGTGAACACGTATCCGACCCCGCGTTCCGTGCGGATCAGTTGCGGATCGCTCGGATCCCGCTCCAGCTTGCGCCGCAGCCGCAGGATCTGCACGTCGATGCTGCGGTCGAACACCTCCTGGTCGTGCACACGGCTGGCCGCCAGCAACTGCGCCCGGCTCAGCACCTGTTGCGGCGCGGCGACGAACGCCGCCAGCAGGCTGAATTCGCCCCTGGTCAGAGCTACGTCCGCGCCGTCCGGCGCGGTCAGCCGGCGAGTCCGCAGGCCGAGTTCCCAGCCGGCGAAGCGATACCTCGCGCGCGTCCGGTCCTGCGCCGGCGGCACCGCGTCGAACCGTCGCAGCACGGCACGGATACGGGCAAGCAACTCGCGCATGGCGAACGGCTTGGTGATGTAGTCGTCGGCGCCGAGTTCCAAACCGAGGGTGCGGTCCACCTCGTCGCGCCGATGGCCGCTCATCACGATCACCGGCAGCGGCGAGCGGGACCGCAGGTCGCGCAGCACTTCCAGCCCATCGGCGTCGTCCAGCCGCACGTCCAGCAGCAGCAGGCTCGGGTCTGTCTGTGCGAGCAGACGCGGGACATCCCTCCCGGCGGCCGCGGTGCGCACCGCGAAGCCGTGCTCTGTCAGATAGTCGGCGATCATCGCGCGCATCGCCGGATCGTCGTCGATCGCCAGGACCTGCCTCACGATTATCTCACTCCTGCCAGATGGGACAACGACCATAATCTGCACGTGCCGCGCATCGCTGGATCGTCGCCCACGATGGAGTCGGGTATCGTTGCGATTTCCCACCGCACTGTTGATGTCCGCGCTGTTGCTCGGATCGGGAACCGGCACAGCATATGGGCAGGAAGATCGCGCAGACGAGCCAATCACGCCGATCCCGACAACGGTGGACGTTCGCCCCGACAAGGCGCGTCTGGGCGAGCGCCTGTTCAACGATGTCCGGCTGTCGCGCGGCGGCGTTGTCGCCTGCAGCACATGCCATCGGCTGGACGCGGGCGGCGCCGACAACCAGGCGCTCGCCGCAGGTCTAGACGGCCGGCCGCTCGACTTCAATACGCCGTCGATCTTCAACATAGCGCTGGATGCGCTGCTCGATTGGCGCGGCAACTATCGCACCATCGAGGCGCAGAACGCCGCCGTGCTGCGCGATGCGCGCATCATGGACACCGACTGGGCCTCGCTGCTCGCGGCATTGCGCGCCGATGCGGCATACCGCGCGGGGTTCGTGGCGATCTACCGCGCCGAGCCCGGCCGCGAAGAGGTGATCGACTCACTGGCGGCCTTTCAGCGCTCGCTGCTGACGCCGAATTCCCGCTTCGACCGCTATCTGCGCGGTGAGCCGCACGCGCTGAGCGCGGAGGAGCAGCGTGGCTACGAGCTGTTCAAATCGTATGGCTGCGTCGCATGTCACCAGGGCGTGAACGTCGGCGGCAACCTGTACCAGCGGTTCGGCGTGTTCGCCGACCCGTTCGCCGGCCGCCCGGAACGGCAGGCGGACCTCGGCCGCTTCGTCCTTACCGGCGATCCCGCCGACCGCCACGTGTTCCGGGTGCCGAGTTTGCGCAACGTGGCGCTCACCGCCCCATACTTCCACAACGGCAGCGCATCGTCGCTGTCCGATGCCGTCACCGTGATGGCCCGCAGCCAGCTCGGCCGCACGTTGCCGCGGACAGACACCGCGCTCATCGTCGGGTTCCTGCGCACCCTCACCGGCGAATACCGCGGCCACACGCTGGCGGAGCCGGGCAGGTGAACCTGGTCGCCAGGCTGGTGGCGATCATCGCGGCGCTGCTGGTGGCGCTGACCTGGCTCGCGGTGCGCGGCACCTACCCAGGCAGCGCGCGGCACGAAGAGATGCTGGGCGCGTTGCAGACGCTCAGCATCGGCCAGTCCACGCTGCATCGCGACATCCTGCGCGCCCGCGCCGGGCTGCTGCGCAACTACGATCCGCTCGTGCGCGCGACCGACGCGCTGCGTGATGCGGCCGGCCTCGTGCAGCGGCTCGACGCCGACGCCGCCATGCAGCCGCCGGTCCTACGCCTGCTCGCGGCGCTGCAGGCGCAGGAAGACCTGGTCGAGCGGTTCAAGTCCCGCAATGCGCTGCTGCGGAACTCGCTCAACTACTTCGGCTACGCGGTGCTTGGCCTGGACGATAACGGGCAGGGCGGCGTCGCCGCCGCGGCGCGCGACCTCGCCGCACAGATGCTGCGGTTCATCGGCAACGCCCGGCCGGACAATGCCGCGGCCGCGACCGCTTCGCTCGATCGCCTGGCAACCGCCGGCGCGGACCGGCAGGATGTCGCTTCCGTTGTCGAACACAGCCGCCTCATCCTGGCAACGCTCCCGGCGGTCGACGCGCTGGTAGCCAGCCTGCTGCAGCCCGGTGTGACCGAGCTCGTCCGTGCCGTGCAGGGCGCGTATCTCCGGCAGCACGCAAGCGCCCTGGAGCGCGCGAACCTGTTTCGCCTGCTGCTGTACGGCGCCGCCGTCCTGCTGGTAGGCTATCTCGCCTGGCTGTTCGTACGGCTCGAGGCGTATGCCAGGCGCCTCAGGCGTACCCAGCGGCTGGAGGCCATCGGTGCGCTGGCAGGCGGCGTGGCGCACAACTTCAACAACATACTGGGCGCGGTGCTGGGCTACTCCGAGATGGCGCTCGAAAGGCTGGCACCGGACAGCCCCTCGGGCCGCTATGTTGCCGAGGTGCGCCAGGCCGGCCTGCGCGCCAAGTCCTTGGTGGACCAGATGCTGACCTTCGGCCGGCAAACCGAGCATGCCCGGCATCCGATGCGCCTGTCCGCCGCGGTGCGCGAGGCCGTGCGCCTGCTCCACGCCTCGCTGCCCACCGTGTCGATCGGTACCGACATCGGCGCGGACGCGGAAACCGCCACCGTGTCCGCGGATGCGGCGCAACTTCAGCAGGTGGTGATGAACCTGTGCACCAACGCGGCACACGCGATGGACGGACGCGGCACGATCGACCTCCGGCTCGACGTGGTGGAATTTGCGCGCCGCCAGGTGCTGTCGCACGGCAGGCTGGCCGCGGGCCGCTACGTCCGGCTGGCGGTGCGCGACACCGGACACGGCATCGACCCGGCGATGCTGGAACACATCTTCGAGCCGTTCTTCACCACCAAGCCCGCCGGAAGGGGCACCGGCCTGGGCCTCTCAAGCGTGCACGGCATCATCGCCGAGTGCGGCGGTGCGCTGAACGTGCTCAGCACACCCGGGCACGGCAGCACCTTCGAAGCCTATCTGGCCGCAACCGGCTGGACGTCAGGCGCTGCCGGCGAATTCGACGCCGCACCGCTCCCGCGTGGTGCCGGCGAAACCATCCTGCTGGTAGAGGACGACAGGCGGCTGATGCTGCTGGGCGAGGAGATGGTTGCCGCGCTGGGATACGAGCCGGTCGGCTTCGACGATGGGCCGGCGGCGCTGGCGAGCTTCCGCGCCGCACCCGCGCGGTTCGACCTGCTGCTGACCGACGCCGTCATGCCGCACATCGGCGGCCTGGAGCTGGCCGCGGCGGTGCACCGCATCCGCCCCGACCTGCCGATACTGCTGGTCAGCGGACACGGCGCGCCGCCCAGTCCCGAGGCAGTCCAGGCGGCCGGGGTACGCCAGGTGCTGCGCAAGCCCTTGCTGTCCGAGGACCTGGCACGCGCGCTCGCACGCCACCTGGCGGCCACCCGGCCCGGGTAGCGGCTCATGCCATCATGCGGGACCCGGCCCAGCGCCTGGCCTCGCCAAGCCATTGCTTCGTCGTCATGGCCCGCGAAGGCGGGCCATCCACGTCTTCTCTTTATGTTATGCCAGGGCTCGGTGAGAACGACTCATCGCGGCTTCCCGTCTCTGCCAGAGCTGGGGCGGTCTGTGCGTACCGTTCCGTCGTCCGGCGCGTAGCGCCTATCCATCTTTCTCCGTGGCGCTCAGCGGCCCTCGGCTTCCTCCGAGTCGAAATAGAACCGGACCAACGGGTCGCCACCGGCAAGACCAGGGATTGCTGCCAAAGACGTGCTGTCCGAGGACCTGGCATTACCAGCTTCCGCCGCCGGAGCGGTTCTGGTGCCCGCCATCCTTGAAACCGTCATCCGCGCCCTTCAGCATGTATTTGCGCTCCAGTTGCGAGTACGGCGACAC
>DATBKQ010000462.1:0-2825 GCA_036555825.1 Acetobacteraceae bacterium
GCGGACCTCGAACGGCGGCAGGGTGCGCAACCGCTCGACATCGACCATGCGTTTCATGCCTTCCTGTGGCGACCGGTTCGGCAGGCGCGTCCAGGGAAAATTCTCCATCCAGCTCGCATGGCTGGCCACCGGATCGATCGCCCGCACCGCGGCGGCGGTCAGCGGCGCGCGCCACCAGTCGTGCAGGCGGACGTGCATGTCGGGATTCTCCATCATCCATTCCTGCGCCACCGGCCCGGCTGGTGCATTGCCGCCGTGCCCATTGACGATCAGCACGCGACGGAACCCTGCCTGCTTCAGGCTGTCCAGCACGTCGCGCAGCAGCAGGGCAAAGGTCGCAACGCGCAGCGTGACGGTGCCAGGGAACGCGGTGAAATACGAGGTCAGGCCATAGGGCAGGGCAGGGAACACCGGCACCCCGATCGGTTCGGCGGCTTCGGCGGCCACCCTCTCGGCGAGGATCGCGTCGGTCGCCAGCGACAGACCGGCGTGCTGTTCGGTGCTTCCCAAGGGCAGTCCACAGCGATCGTCGTGGCGAACCCAGTCCTCCACCATTCGCCAATCCATGTCTGCAATTCGCATAACCGGCTCCTGGCCCTGCAATGTTCGGATCGCACGCTGGCCAGAGACCGGAGGGGCGTCAATCGCCGGTCGGGCGGGCCGCTACATGTGGCCCTGGACCAGCCAGTCGCACTGTGCCCGGCCCGCCATCAGGCAGTCCTCGACCACCGACTTATTCCGCAACTGGTGTACCAGGAACAGGCCGATCACCAGCAGCAGCAGGGTGATCGCGACGCCGGCGAGGCTGGCCGTCTGCCGACTGGCGGCGTCCTCGTCTGCCTCGACAAGCCAGGGTCGTTCCTGCTGCATTCCGGGTGGCATCCTAATGCCGGGTCGGGGGGACAGCGCAAGTCATGGTTACGGCAGATGAACGAAGACGCGGTGCGCCAGCTTCGGCGCGATAAGGCGTTCGCCGCGCTGATCGACCGGGTGGGCCCGCCGCGGCTCGGTATTCAGCGCGGCCGCAGCCCCTACGAGGCACTGATGCGCGCCATCGCCCATCAGCAATTGCATGGACGTGCGGCGCTGGCGATCCTCGCACGGTTCGAGGCGCTGTATCCGTCCGACAGCTTTCCCGCGCCGAAGCTGGTACTGGCAACACCCGAGGCGCAGTTGCGCGCCTGCGGCTTCTCCGGTGCGAAGATCGCCGCCATGCGGGCGATCTGCGCCGCGACGCTTGACGGGACAGTGCCGACCCGCCGCGCCACGGCGCGATTGCCGGATGAAGCGCTGATCGAGCGCCTGACCGCGATCCGCGGCATTGGCCGTTGGACCGTGGAAATGCTGCTGATCTTCACACTAGGCCGGCCCGACGTCCTGCCGGTCGACGATTTCGGCGTCCGCGACGGCTACCGCGTGCTGAAGGGACTCGAGTTCGCGCCGAAACCGAAGCTGCTGGCGGAGATCGGTCGGGCCTGGGCGCCATATCGCTCGATCGCGGCGTGGTATCTGTGGCGTGCCTCTGACGAGGGTAAGCGTGCCAGGCAACCGACCTCGCGGGCATAGGGCGAGTCACAGTGGTTGCGGGCACTCATCGACCCAGCCTAGCTTTGATCGAGCCAAGCGAGGATGCATGCGATACTTGTGTCTATGTCTGTTGCCGTTGCTCGCCGCGTGCGAGAACGGTTCCAGCGTCTATCCGTATTACTCCAGGGGCCCTACACCGCTGTACAATCCACCGCCCCCGGCGTACGGCGCAGCGCCCCCCGTTCTGCCCGATTACGCCAATTGCGGCACACCGGATCAGCCAAGGCCCTGCACCCGCTAAAGCGTGATGCCTGGAGGCGGAATCGCCGGAAGTCTGAATCACGCGATAAGCCAATTGATCACAGCGTGATGGGCGCGCTCTTCTGTGCTCATCACGCTCTGAGCTCAGGCGGCGAGCTTGCCGATATCCGCACCGCAATGTTTGCAGCGGGTCGCGGCGGGGTTCAGGTCGTCCGACAGGCACGCAGGACAGGTCTTGGTCGGCGGCGGGTCGCCAAATACAACTCTGCCCCGCCGGGCCATGACAAACTTGTAGGGCGCGACGATCAGGAAATACACCACCGCCATGTAGATGATGAAATAGATGATCGCCGAGATGAATGCGCCGAGATTGAGATATGTGCCGTCGGATCCGCCGGGAACCAATTGCCAGCCGAACCCGGGCCCCTTCACCTGGCCTTGCGCGGCAGCGATCAGCGGGTTGATGATGTCGTCCGTGAACGCCTTCACCAGGTTGCTGAACGCGAGAGCGACCACCAGACCGACCGCGACCACGATGACGTCGCCGCGCATCAGGAAGTTCCGGAAACCCTTCAGCATATCGCTGTCTCCTGTGTGAGCAGGGCGCCGATATGCATTAATGCGGATGCGCCCGATCCGCAACGGCCGCCGATCGCGCGGCTTGATCAGTCTCCGGACGCCAGTTCGGCGATCGTCTGCGTCAACACGCGCGTCCCGGCCGCGAGCTGTCCAGGGGCCGAATACTCCGCGGGATTGTGGCTGATCCCCTTATGGCACGGCACGAAGATCATGGCGGTCGGGCACACCGGGGCCACGAACTGCGCGTCATGGAATGCGCCGGACGGCAGGCGCATGTGCCGACAGTGCTGGGCCGCGGCAGCGCGCTCGACCGCATCGATCACCGCGGGCGCGAACGCCACCGGAAGCGCATGAAACGTCTCCTGCACCGCCACGCCGGCATTGCGTACCGCGGCCTGCACAACCCCGGCGATCGCATCGCCACGTGCCAGCAGCACGTCCTTGTCGGGGTGGCGGAA
>DATBKQ010000463.1:0-3915 GCA_036555825.1 Acetobacteraceae bacterium
CAGCCGGAATACACGCCGCCGGTGATCTACAGCGAGAGCAACCGCGAGAAACTGGTGTATCTGATCGAGGCGCACCCGTCGCTCGATCAGGCCATGCAACTGAAACCCGGCCAGCCGGTGGACGTGCGCCGATGACCCCACGTCCCATTGGGCTCGCCATCGACGTCCATGACCTGCGCAAGAGCTTCGGCACGCGGCGCGTCATCGACGGACTGACCTTGCAGGTGCCGGAAGGCGAGATCTGCGGCTTCCTGGGCGGCAACGGCAGCGGCAAGACCACGACCATTCGCCTGCTGTGCGGCCTGCTGCGCCCGGACAGCGGCGGTGGCACCTGTCTGGGCCTCGACCTGCTGCGCGACGCTGCGCGCATCCGGCTGCAGATCGGCTACATGACCCAGCGCTTCAGCTTCTACGGCGATCTGACCGTCGCAGAGAACCTGGAGTTCGTCGCCCGCCTCTACCAGCTTCCCGACTATCGCCGCGCCATCGCCGATGTGCTGCAGCGCATCGGCCTCGCTGATCGGGCCGATCAGCTCGCGCAGGAACTCTCGGGCGGCTGGAAGCAGCGCATGGCGCTCGCCGCCTGCGTGCTGCACCGGCCGCGCCTGCTGCTGCTCGACGAGCCGACCGCCGGCGTCGATGCCAAGGCGCGGCGCGAGTTCTGGGACATGATCCACGAGATGGCCGCCGACGGCATGACCGTGCTGGTCTCCACCCACTACATGGACGAGGCCGAGCGCTGTCAGCGCGTGGTGTATCTCGCCGGCGGCCGGCTGGTGGTGCAGGGCACCGCGGACGAAGTGGTGCGCGCCGCGAACCTCGTCACGTTCGAGGCGACCGGCGAAGACATCGAGCAGGCGGCCCGGCGGCTGCGCCATACGCCCGGCGTGGAAACCGCTGCCGTGTTCGGCCGCGCGCTGCGCATCGCGGGGATGGACCGCGCCGCGTTGCGCTCTGCCATCGATAGCCTCGGCGATGCCGGCCTCGCCTGGCAGGAAGTGGAGCCGCGGCTCGACGACGTGTTCATCCACATGCTGCGGGACACGGAAGCATGAGGCGGTTTTCGTTCGCCCGCCTGTTCGCGATGCTGCGCAAGGAGTGGGTGCAGATGCGGCGGGACCGCGCCACCGTCGGGCTCACCGTCATGCTGCCGCTGGTCCAGCTCTTCCTGTTCGGCTATGCGATCAACGCCAACCCGCGCCACCTGCCGACCGGGCTGATCACGGCCGAGCACTCGACCTATGAGCGCACCTTGGTCGCGGCGCTGCAGAACACCAAGTATTTCGACGTCAGGCCGTTCGCCACCGAAGCCGCGGCGGAAGCGGCGCTGAAGCGCGGCGACGTCATGTTCGTGCTGAACATTCCGCCCGACTTTTCCCGCCGCATCGACCGCGGCGAGCAGCCGCAGGTGCTGATGGACGCCGATGCCACCGATCCGACCGCGATCGCCAACGCCACCGCCGCGGTGGTGGCGCTGAACGCCACCGTGCTGAACCGCGATCTGCCGGTGGCGATGCGCGTGCAGCCGGCCGAGCCGCCATTCCAGATCGTGCTGCACGCCCGCTACAACCCCGAGCAGGTTACCGCGCTCAACATCGTGCCCGGCCTGATCGGGCTGATCCTGACCGTATCCACGCTCGTCATGACGACCATCGCCATCACCCGCGAGCGCGAGGCGGGGACGATGGAGAACCTGCTGGCCATGCCGGTGCGCCCCGTAGAGGTGATGCTGGGCAAGATCATCCCGTATGTCGGGTTGGGCTACGTGCAGATCGGGCTGATCCTGGCGGTCTCGGTGCTGGTCTTCCAGGTTCCCGTGCGCGGCTCGGTGCCACTGCTGCTGGTCGCTCTCGGCGTGTTCATCGCCTGCAATCTGGCGGTGGGCTTCGCCTTCTCCACCATGGCGCAGACCCAGATGCAGGCACAGCAGCTGTCGCAGTTCGGTCTGCTGCCGTCGTTCATGCTGTCCGGCTTCATGTTCCCGTTCCAGGGCATGCCGGTCTGGGCACGCTGGATCGGCGAGTTGCTGCCGCTCACTCACACGCTGCGCATCTGTCGCGGCATACTGCTGAAAGGCAACGGCCTGCCGGAGATCTGGCCGGACCTCTGGCCGATGCTGGTGTTCGCCGCGGTGGTCAGCGCGATTGCGGTCAGTTTGTACCGCGAGACGCTGGACTGATTTCGTTCCTTTGATTCCAGTCTCTCATTTCACCACAGAAATTGTCACCCGTCGCTCCGAATTGCTCATCGTATTCATCAGCGTATAGGTGTCCTGCCCAACGAACCCAGGTACAGGCCGGTATGCGATCCGTGCCTTCTTGTCCACCTCCCCCATCGCCAATTCGCCATGTGCAGGGGGCTGGGCGACACGATACTTGGGCGCATACTGCATACTCCCTTGGGTCGCCCAAAGGTTGATCCAGCACCAACCGCCGTCGCTGCTCATCGTGATCTCCGAGGTGCCGACGTTCCCGCCGGGAACCGCCATGCTCGATTTGGCTGAACACGTGGTCGCCCGTGGCAAATCGGTGACGGCTTGCGGTTGCGCCCAAACCGCCGAAGCGGCAGACAGTAATGCCAGCGCTACCAGCAGTCGTGGCAAGAAATGCATGACGACGATCCCTCCTGACGGCGCGCGATTACCACATCGGGCAACGGACAATCCAGCGCGATCACCCGGACAGGCGAAGCAATCCGAGCTACGTATTGTGGTCGATGGCCGAAGGGGTCCGATGACGGCACTCCCCTGGAAGGCTGGTGTATGCCCGCCAAGGGCGAGAGAGCGACAAGCTGGTAATCTTCAACCACGCCCATGTGCCGCGCAGGCTTCCGCGTGCAAGGAGAAAGGAACTGTTCTGGATCGAGAACGCCACGCGACGCTTCAGGGACGGCTACAATACTCCGGAAGGCGCACCCTAAAGGGTCATCGCCTTCTTCGACAGGCACATGAAGTGAGGACTGTCGCGCCGCTCAAAGCAGCGCGTAGGCCAGGAACGCGCCGCACGCGATCAGATAGAGCGCAAGAAGTGCCCCTCTGACCGCGGCGGCGCGCTGGCGCAGTCCCGGCACAACCCCGGCGGCGATGAACGCCGCCATCGTCACCCCGGTCACGATCTGCGCCGCCCGTATCTCCTCGCCGGACACTGCACCGAACAGGCTCATGCCGCTATTGTTCGGTGGAGTAACGGAGAAGCGCAATGCATCGCCTGATCCTGGCGTTCCTGCTGCTGGGCGTCACGCCGGCCTTTGCGGCCGATCTGACCTTGCGGCGAGTGATGTTGTCCGCCGCCGGCGTCGGCTATTTCGAGTACCAGGCGGACGTGGAGGGCGACGCGACACTCGGCCTCGATGTGCCGCTCGATCAGGTGGACGATGTGCTGACCTCGCTCGTGGTGTTCGACAGCCAGGGCGCGGTCGGCACGGTGGAACTGCCCGGCCGCGACACCACCCATGCCAGCTTCGGCAATGTTCCCTTCGGACCCGACGCGCTGCGCTCGCCCGTGGACTACCTGAACAGCCTGCAGGGTGTGGAGATCTCCGTGCAGGGCCCGCGTCCGATGACCGGACGCATCGTCCACGCCGACCGGGTGGACGAGACACTGCCGGCCCCACCGGGCCAGCCGCAGCCCGCCGTGCAGCGCACCCGCGTCACGATCCTCGGTCCCGACGGCCTGCGCCAATTCGTGCTGGAGGAGGCCGACAGCATCCAGATCGCCGATCCGGACCTGCGCGAGCGCGTCGGCACGGCGCTCGAGTCGCTGCGGCGGGAAGCCGGCCAGAGCGTGCGGCATTTGACGCTGCACAGCGCGGGGAGCGGCCAGCGCACGGTGCGCGTCGGCTATGTGGTCGCCGCGCCGCTGTGGAAGGCGACGTACCGCCTGATGCTTCCGGCGAAAGAGGGCGATCCGGCCCGGC
>DATBKQ010000464.1:0-3194 GCA_036555825.1 Acetobacteraceae bacterium
CGCCTTCCTGAAAGCCCGGTTTTTGCCGGCTGATCGGCGGATAGATTATCGCCTCGGAAGGAGCAGCGTCGCTCGAATGGACGATTGGTCGTAGCCTATCGCGCGGAACAGGCGGCCTGGGAATCGGGCACCTCTCCTCGCGTACACTCTTGAGGAAGGCGAGCCGGATCGGCTTCCCCTTGTGTGCCCGCGCCAATACCACTAGGTTTTCGATACAAAACTCCACGGCTGCGACCCGCATCGCCGCCGGGAAGGAGTTGTTCGGGAGGTGGCGCCGATGGCGACCTATGGGTCTGCTACTACCCTCGCATCGAGGCAACGGTATGTCCCTGCGGCGCAACGCGGGCTGATCACCCGCCTGCTCGAAGACGAGCGCCGGCTCGCGTTCTGCCTGATGCTGCCGACCGTATTGTTGCTCGGGCTCTTTATCGCCTACCCGTTCGTCAACGGCATCCTTCTGGCGGTTACCGACACAAGGGTCGGGGTACCTGGCCATTTCGTCGGACTCGATAACTTCGCCAAGGTCTGGAGCGACGACATATTCCACGTAGCGGTGTGGAATACCTGCCTCTACACGTTCATCACCACTGTCTTCAAATTGATCCTCGGACTCTGGCTGGCATTGCTGCTCAACCGCCATTTCCGAGGCAAGGCATTCATGCGAGCCTTCATCCTGCTGCCGTTCATCATCCCGACGGTGCTGTCGACGTTTGCCTGGAAGTGGATGTTCGATCCCACCTTCAGTGTCCTCAATTGGATGCTGTTTCACCTCGGCATCATACGTACCCGGATCAACTGGCTTGGCGACCCGGTCATGGCCATGGTATCGGTAATCATCGTCAATGTGTGGCGCGGCGTTCCCTTCTACGCGATCAGTTTGCTGGCTGGGCTGCAGACGATCAGTCCCGAACTGCATGAGGCCGCGGCGATCGATGGCGCGCGCGCCTGGTCCCGCTTCCGCCATGTAACCTGGCCCTTGCTGCTGCCGGTGACGCTGGTGATCGTGTTGTTCTCGGTCATCCAGACGTTCGCCGACTTCCAGTTGGTTTATGTGCTGACAGGCGGGGGACCGGCAAATGCCACCCAACTGTTCGCGACCTATGCCTACCAGCTCGGCATCGGCACCGGGTTGTTGAGCCAGGGCGCCGCTATTTCGCTCGCGATCTTCCCGATCCTATTGCTGGTGGTGATCGTGCAGCTCGTCTACATCCGCCGGGCGGAGACGCTCTAGGCATGATCGAAGGAGCTCCATGGCGGCGCTGGGTCTTCTTCTATGTGCCGGTGACGGCGTTCGTGGTCTGCCTATTGTTTCCGTTCTACTGGATGATCATCACGACAATACGGCCGGACCGCGAACTTTACCGGCCCTGGAGCGCCCCGAACTACGCTCCGTTCTGGACCACCCATCCGACGCTCGAGCACATCCGCGACCTGTTGTCCGAGACCCTGTTCAGCACCTGGATGCTGAACACGATGTTCATCTCGATAGCGGCGACGGCGATTTCCCTGTTCTGCGGATTGCTCGCCGGCTATGCACTTTCGCGGTTGAAATTCCCGTATGCGGGTCTGATCGGCACGGCGATCTTCATTACCTATCTGGTGCCGCAGACGCTGCTGTTCATTCCGCTTGCCGACATTATCCGTAATTTCAAACTCGGCGACTCGCCCTGGGCGTTGATCCTGACCTATCCCACCTTTCTGATTCCGTTCTGTACCTGGCTGCTGATGGGATACTTCAAGTCGATCCCAAAGGAGCTCGAGGAGTGCGCCCGCATCGACGGCGCACCGCGCTGGAAGGCGATGGTCTATATCATCTTTCCCGTGGCGATCCCGGGCATCCTGTCGGCTGGGATCTTCGCCTTCACGCTGTCGTGGAACGAGTTCATCTACGCCCTCGTGTTTCTCGCCTCGCCGGAGCAGAAGACGGTACCGGTGGGGGTCACCTCCGAACTGGTGCGCGGCGATGTGTTCTACTGGGGCGAGCTCATGGCCGGGGCGCTGCTGGGTTCGATCCCGGTCGCCTTCGTCTATTCATTCTTCGTCGAATACTACGTGTCCGGCATCACCGGCTCGGTGAAGGGGTAGTCAAATGGCTCGCGTCGCGATGCGCGGCTTGAACAAGAAATACGATGAGGTGCATGCCGTCATCGATGTGAACCTCGACATCCGCGACCAGGAGTTTGTCGTCCTCGTCGGTCCATCCGGCTGCGGCAAGACAACGACACTGCGCATGGTAGCGGGGCTGGAAAGCATCACCGGTGGGGAGATCCTGATCGACGAGAAGGTGGTCAACCAACTGCCGCCCATGGACCGCGACATCGCGATGGTGTTCCAGAACTACGCGCTCTATCCGCATATGACGGTCTACGACAACATGGCCTTCGGCCTGAAGATGCGGAAATTCGACAAACCCGAGATCGCCAGGCGCGTGAAGGAGGCGGCCGACATCCTTGGCATCCAGGAGTTGCTACGGCGCAAGCCGCGCCAGCTATCCGGCGGTCAACGCCAGCGCGTTGCGCTTGGCAGGGCGATCGTGCGGCATCCGCAGGTGTTCCTGTTCGACGAACCGCTGTCCAACCTCGACGCCAAGCTGCGCGTGCAGATGCGGGTCGAGCTGAAGAAGCTGCACGAACGATTGGGCACCACCGCAATCTACGTCACGCACGACCAGGTCGAGGCGATGACGCTGGGTGATCGGGTGGTTGTCATGCGCGACGGCATGGTGCAGCAGGTTGGCGACCCGATGGAGCTCTACAACGAGCCGGCGAATCGCTTTGTCGCCGGCTTCATCGGCTCGCCGTCAATGAATTTCGCGCCGGTCCGCATCGCGGCGGAGAACGGTTCGCTGTGGGCCGAAAGTGAGGACCTTCGCATCAGAGTGCCATCGCCGATTATGACCCGCCTGGGCGCGTATGCCGGCAAGGAGGCGATACTCGGAGTTCGGCCCGAGGATCTGCGTATCGCCAACGGCGCCGATACCAAAGAGCTGAGCTTCGACGTCGCGGTCGAGGTGGTGGAGCGGCTTGGCTCGGAGATCCTGCTCGACGTCTCCGCCGGATCGACAATGATGGTCGCTTCCGTCGAACCGAATGTCACTGCGAAGGTGCACGAAAGGGTGCGCCTCGCAATCAACCCCGACCGGATGCACTTTTTCGACAGCCAAACCGAAGTCGCGATCTAACGCGCCAGGCACG
>DATBKQ010000465.1:0-4465 GCA_036555825.1 Acetobacteraceae bacterium
CTCGCGCCCCATCACCTTCAGCAGCCGGTTCCAGTGCTCGGGATTGGCGCGGCTGCAATAGATGTAGACATAGTCGTTCGGTCCGCCGCCCTTGCACGGGTACACCCCGATCGGCGGATTGCCGCCGCCCACCGTCTTCGACCCCGCGCGTGGCGCCGGCTTGCCGGTGCGCTCCATGTAGGTGAAGGAATTGCGGATATAGTGCAGGATCGCATCCTGCATCGCGAGTTGCAGATGCTCGCCCTGACCGGTGCGCAGCCGGCGCACATACGCGGCAAGCACGGTAATCGCCATCAGCATCCCGGTCCCGGTGTCGCCGATCGTCGCGCCCGGCTTGCAGGGCGGACCGTCTTCCTCGCCGGTGATGCTCATCAGTCCGCCGGCCGCCTGTGCGATCATGTCGAACGCCAGGCTCTTCTCGAACCGGGTGCCGGCGCCGAAGCCCTTGGTCTGGCAGTAGATGATCGAGGGATTGATCGCGCGGATCACATCCGGACCAAGCCCAAGCCGCTCGATCGCGCCGGGGGCAAAGTTCTCGCAGAAGATGTCGGCCTTCTTCGCCATCTGCTTGACGATCTCGACCCCGCGCGGGTCCTTCAGGTTGACGGTGACCGAGCGCTTATTGGCGTTGTATTGCAGGAAATAATAGGCGTCCTGGCCGGGCTTGCCGCCGGCGGTTCGGCCGGGATCACCCAGTTTCGGGTTCTCCACCTTCACCACATCCGCGCCCATCCACGCCAGCGCCTCGGTGCAGGACGGTCCAGCCTCGAACTGCGTAAGGTCCAGCACCTTCACGCCGGTCAGACAAGTCTCGGGGCCATTGCTTGGCATCGCCACGAATTCCTCCCTACAGGGTCTGCCGCAGCCTACGACGGCAGGCGACGGGCGTCGAGTTACTGATGCAACTGTGCTATCGGCCTCCGGCGAGGAGGCTGGCATGGACAAGGTCGCCGTCTGCGCGATCTTCAAGGACGAAGCGCCGTATCTGCTTGAATGGATCGCGTTTCACCGGATGATCGGGGTCGATCTGTTCGTGCTGTACGACAACGGCAGCAGCGATGGTGGCGCAGACCTGGTTCGCGCGTCCAGCTTTGCCAGGAACGTTACGGTCATCGACTGGCCGGATCGCCCGGGTCAACTGTCCGCCTACGACCACTTCCGCATCCATTACGCCCCCCGCTTCGCTTGGGTGGCGTTCATCGACATCGACGAATTCATCATGCCGATCGGCGCCGGGTCGATTCGCGCACATCTGTTGCGCAGCGAGTACGAACCTTTCGGGGCCATCCTGCTGAACTGGCAGATCTTCGGCCCCTCCGGACACGCCGCGCGGCCAGGCGGGCTGGTCATGGAGAGCTTCACCGGGCGCTTCCCGGACAACGCCGAAGCCAATCGCCACGTGAAATCCCTGGTGCGCACACAAGACCTGCTGCGGATCGCCACCACGCCGCACATCTTCGACTGCGCTCGCCCTACCTGCAACGCACGCGGAGAAACCGTGATGTCCCACGCCATGCAGCCGACGGTGTGCCGCGACGTCATGGTGATCAACCATTACTTCACGAAATCGGCCGAGGAGTGGGCGTTCAAGCGCCAGCGCGGCCGCGGCGACTCGCTCGACCCCTATGCGGACCGTGTCTTCGCCGATGTCCAGGCGCAGGCCACGGTGCTCGACACCCACGCCTTGCGCTTCGTTCCGCGATTGCGTGCGCTGCTTGGAAGCTGATCACCCCTGCTGCAGCGCAGCCTGCATCTCGGCACGGAACTGCGCCATCTCCGTGTCGTCGCTCCAGGGCATCCGGTAGGTTTCGTCGAACAACAACTGGCGGCACATCAGCCAGTTCCGCTCCCGATCGGCCGGGTCGGAGAAGCTGTGGCCGCCGAGGACCTCGATACGGCCGTGCAGCAGCTTGTAGATCGGGCGCACCTCGCCCGCGACATCCTCGTAGGTGCCGCCGTAGCCCACCCGCAGCAGGCGCCGCGTGTGCTCCACATGCTCCTGACCGTAGCCGCGGAACCGCGAATCGAAATAGCCGCCATACAGCAGCGCCGTGCGCGAGAAGCTGCTGCATTGCGCGGTGACATCCAGGCTCAGATACGGGTCATCCACCGTGCCGGTGCCCTTGAGGAAGCTGTCGCGCAGCCAGGGTGCCCCCAGGTTGGCGTGCCCCCAACGCTCGCTGGCAACCACCCATTCCGCTTCCCAGCCATCCTGCGTGGGGAAGGAATCGTCCTCCAGCAGGATCACCACCTCGCACTGCATGATCGCGCTCAGCAGGAACAGGGCGCGGTTCTTGTTCCAGGCGATCCCCATATTCGGACCGGTCGCCACCATGACCTGCTGCGCGCGCACCGCATCGGCGGTGCCATCCTCCGAACCATCGTCTGCCACCGCCATCACAAATGGCGTGCTGGTGTGCGCACGCACGCGGTTCAGCGTCTCGAGCAGAATGTCCCGACGGTTGTAGGTGACGATACCGATGCCAAGGCGTGCTGTCATGCCGCGTTCTAACCCCCTGCCAGCACGATCGCCACCGCCCCGCCGCCCATCACCGCCAGCGGATGCAGGCGCGTGCACGCCAGCAGCAGCGTGGTCGCAGCGGTCACGCCATACGCCAGCCAGTCGTGCTCGGTACTGCGGGCCAGCGCGATGCCGCTGGCGATGGTGAGGCCGATGGACACTGGTGCCAGCGCCTGTTCCAGTATCTGACGCCAGGCCGCACCGCCCGCTCGGTGCCAGAAGCGCGCCACGCCGAAGGCCAGCAACGACGATGGGCCGAACATGGCGAGAAGCGCCACCACTCCGCCCAGGAGGCCGGCCGCTTTCTCGCCGATCAGCACGACGATCAGCGAGCCCGGCGGGATCGCGCGCGATAGAGCGAACATGTCGAGGAACTCGCGCGAGGTGAGCCAGTGGTGCACTTGCACGGCTTGGCGCTGCATGTCCGGCAGCACCGCCGCTCCGCCCCCGAACGCGAGCAGCGAGAGCAGGCTGAACGTCGCCGCGATCTGCAGCAGTGTGGCGATCATGCGGACCGCTCGGCCAGGGTGACGGCCAGGCTGACCGGCACCATGACTACAACGACTTCCAGCAACGGGATGCGCAGGATGCCGATGCCGACAACGATCGCGCTCGCGACCAGCAGCGGGCCGGTCCTGCGAAGGTTGCGGTGGCCCAATCGCAGACCGGTGGCCAGGTTGAACCCGATCGCAGCGGCGCCGGCGCCCACCAGGGCGGCGTCGATCGCCCGGCTGCCAGGCAGCTCGCTCGACGCAAAGTAGAGCGCGCCCAGGCTAAGCAGAATGGCCGCCGGCACCAGCAGCAGCCCGGTCAACGCGGTCAACGCGCCCGCAACGCCTCGAAGCTGCGCCCCGATGATCACCGAGAGGTTCACGTTGGTGGCACCCGGTACCATCTGGCTCAGTCCGTAGTAGGTCAGGAACTGCGTGTCATCGATCCAGGCGCGGCGTTCGACCAGCTCGCGGCGGATCCAGCCCATAAGGCCACCGCCTATGCTGGTCGAGCCGATGGTCAGAAAGCTGAGGAACAGGGCGGGAAGGCTGGGCGGCCCATCCAGGGGGCGATTCGGCATCCGCCCATTCAACCCGTTCCGTGGTAATGCCGAAACCGACGAGGCGCGGCGCTGCACGGCGTCAGCCGGCCTCTGGCTGTCGCGGCCGGCCCGGCTCGCGCAGCCGCCGCACCTCGAAGAATTGCCAGATCAGCAGGACCGGCACCCCCACTGCGAGGTCGCGCCCCCGACGCACGAGCGAGACCGCGAGCGACAGTTCCGGCGGAACGCCGAAGATCGCGCCCAACCCGGCATAGCCGGCCTCCTGCACGCCGGCATTCACCGGAACCAGGAACGCGATCGCCGCCATCGCGCTCAGCAGTGCCTCGATGCCCAGCGCATCGTCGAAGTCGATCGGCACATCGAGCGAGCGGTAGGCGATCCAGCCGGCAATCCCGGTACCGATCCAGCCGATCAGATGCAGTGCGAAGCCCAGCGCCAGCCGCGGCGCGTGGCCATAGATCAGCGAGAGTTCGCCTTGCAGGACGTCCGCTCGCTCCCGTGCGTTGCCGAACCAGCGTCCGGCGATACGCCCGCCGATCCGCGCGAACACCGGCGCGGCGCCCTGCTGCAGCCAGACCAGCGCCGCCCCCGCCATCACCGCCAGGCCCAGCCCGACCTCCAGCGGCACGGCCAGCGCCGAGTTCGGCGCGCGCGACAGCAGTATGGCCAGGCCGATGCCGGTGAACGCCACCTCGGCCAGGAATTCGGCCGTCACGTCCACCACGGTGGAGGCGGTCGCGAGCGGCCAGGACACCCCGTGCAACGTCACCGCCCTGGCGCCGATCACGAACCCGCCGATCTGCGAGAACGGTAGGCAGTTGCAGGCGACATCGCGCACCATGCGTCCCCAGACGAACACCCAGGGGCGGCGGCGTTCGCGGCGGGGTACG
>DATBKQ010000466.1:0-6336 GCA_036555825.1 Acetobacteraceae bacterium
CGGGGAGCCAGAGGCAGTGCCCTCAGGAGTTCACCATGCCATTCGCACACAAGCTGCCTCGCAAGTACCATCCGTCGTATCACCGGCTGTCTCAGGCGATCGTGTCCGCTTCCCACGCGCTGGAGGCAGTTACAGCAGCCGAGACGCAGGATGATGCGCTGGCTCATGCCAAGGCTGGCCTGCTGCTCCTGGAGCCGCTACGCGCCGCGCTGAGGGAGTCGGCGCCGACGCTCCGGCCACGACGGAAGCGGTAGGCACTACCGCCGCAGACTCCGGAGCGCCGCTGCCAGCGAGCCTTGCGCCTCCCGCGCTGCCGGCGTCGGCTTGGTGCCAAGTCGGGAAAGCCGAGATACAAGCAGGCGTGGTGCTGCTCGTCGTACAGGACGAAACCATAGCTGTCGCCGTTCCTTGGCCTGCTGGATGAAGCCGATGGGTCCTGCCATGCGGTGACGCTCCCTGATTACGGCGTTCACTCCGCCGACTCATATTGAATCCGATGCGACGTCGGGCCGTGTGGGGCCAGATTTGCGATCGTAATGTGCAATGAACAGGTCCGTTCGCATGTGGTCAAGGTCGCGACGGCTGGCGCAAGCCGCGCCGTAACCTGATCGGCTCGCACCCCCGTGGGGCTCCCCTGCCCGGCCACGCGGGCTGTGCGGCGCGCCCGCGGGAGTCCACGGCTTTCGGCTGGGGCGGCGCAACATTCGCATTCCGTGACGGCGATGTGGACGCCCCTCTCTGCCATGCCCGGCGATCCCTACTTCGCCGCCCGCTAAAACCGACGATCGGCACACTTCATCCCTCACCGGTTGACGGCAGCGGCCGCAGGACCGGAGGGAGTAGTGGCCGGCTTTTGCCTTCGGCAGCTCTTGTAGCTGCGGGGGACACCGGGCGCGGTCCCGACGGCCAAGTTCGCGCGCGTGTCGCGGATCTCCGCGGTCTTGTGTGCTCGTCAACCGCGGTCAGGACGTGTGGCCAGGGCAAACCAGTTTGCAATCGCCTACTCTGCTTTCGGATCAACGTTGCCTGCCTGCGCTTCCCGAGCGAGCGCCTCGAATTTCTCCGCCAATTCGAGCAGTCCCAAGCGGGTTTGCTCATCGGTAACGCGGGCGGCGAGTTCTCGGTAGTGGGTGGCGCGAGCTGAGAGGTCGGCGTCGTCCATTCTGCCCAAAAGCGGCCATGAGGGCGCGGTTGAACAAGCCGCGCGATTTGATGTTCAGGAGCGGCTGTCCGGCGGCCGGGAGGGCGAGCGTGCCTCAGAATTGGGACCCTGCGATCTCTCGACGCCTACGCGGAACCACTCGACCGCACTCCGGCCAGGGCCGCCGAGTTCTGGGCAAATCAGCTGCCGGAACAGGCCTGCATCAGCTGCCCGCCGGAACAGGTCTGGCGGCACTCGTCGCGCCCGTTCGAACTCCGGACGCCGTGCATCCGCTTCCTTTGCGAGACTGACAGCCGCGGCATATATGTCGTCTGTCATCGGTGCCGCCCTGTCAGGCCACATCGCCCAATTCCGGCTGAAACCTTGGCCCAGTAAAGAAGCACCGCGTCAGCAGGGATGAACGAGCGGCTGTGAATTTGTATGCGCAGCTGGGATTCTTGCACAACCCCGACCGGGGAGCGTTTCAGGCCGGGACCGTCGCCCCTCGCAGAACTCCAGATATTTGCACCGTCGGGCCGACCAAGCCCTTCAGGGGTTACGTGGTGCAGAAGTTTGGTGCGAATGTCCGCTCGGGTCGATTCCGGGCGTACGGCAGTGCAGTCGCGAACGGCCCGGTTGGGTGGAAAGCTGACCTCGGGCTGTCAGACCCGGATCGGCACGGGCGCCGTTGCGAATGGCTCGGCGCTGGGCTTCATGCCGGTGGGAAAGGGGTATCGGCGATGCGCGCAAGCCGCACACCTTCCTCTGGGCGTAGGCGAGGACGATGCGCCCGCAAAGGGTCGTCGCGTCCAATGCAAGTTGGGTAATTTCGTCGTTCCGTAGCTTTAGCGTCCCATGAAAGATGCCGCTGCGATGGTCGTAGATGCGCTCCCACTCCTTCCGCAGGAGGCGCAAGCCGAGCGAGTCCGGTACGCGCATCACGCCTTGACGCAGGCCAACTCGTTGAAGGCCACGTCGGAGTCGGTCGGCAACCTCTTGACACTCTAATTCGCTCGCATCAGCGTTCCTTTCCGCACACGTCGCAAGCTCGTTGAGCAGGATCGTTCAGTGCAAAGCACCCACACTCACCCGGGGCTTCGAACCGTTAGAACGTTGCCAGAAGGGTCAAACGATGTCTATCGTTCACGAAAGGCCGCTAAGAGGCGCGGCTTTGCGTGTCTGAAGTGGAAACTCGACATGAATGCAGCACACTGCGTCATCAGGCGCTCTATGATCTACGTGCGGCTTTCTTTGATCGCACTCACTGTCGCATTGGGTGCCATTGGCGCGCCCGCCGCCTCTGCGGCCGGTCAAGACGTCGTTACGCAGCACAATGACAATCAGCGCACAGGCGCTAACGATGGTGAGACACAACTGACGCCGGCTAACGTCTCCCAATCGTTTGGACTTCTGTACAAACTGGATGCGAGTATCGGAGGTCAGACCGACAGCACGATCGGTGCACAGCCGCTTTACGTGTCCAGTGTCGCAATCGACGGCGCGACATACGAGGTTCTGTACGTCACCACACGTAGAAATCTAGTTTTCGCATTTGACGTCGGCAATCCTTCGCTTGCTCCCGAGCAGCGGTTGCTCTGGAAGACAGAGCTACGCGACTCACGTGGTTTTGGGGCTGAGGAATTGCCGGGTATGGACGCCAGATTTGCGGGTGACTCTCGCCCGCTTTGTTTTCAAACACACGGACCGGTCGGAATTGCGAGTACTCCTGTCATTGATCCAGCAACGAATACGATGTGGGTGGTCTACCGGACCTCAAGTCCTTTACATCGCGATCCCAATAATGCAAAGCTCCTTACCGGCTCTCCGATTTACGATGCGCGATTTTACCTTCGCAAGATCGACATCCGCACTGGCGCCAACCTCGGCGAACAACAGATAAGAGTTCCCACCGGCCCTAATGAGCCTGCGTTTGATCCGAATAAGGTTCTGACTCGCACCGGTCTATTGCTGCTTAATGGAGTTGTCTATCTCGGTTTTGCTGGTGCCGTCTGCGACACTGGCGGCGGTGACCCCCAAAAGCCACCACCCCATGGATGGATTCTCGCTCTTGATGCAGGCGACTTAAGAGTAGTCGGGTATTTGAATACCACTCCACATAGCAGCATGGGAGGGATATGGCAGTCAGGATCTGGGTTGGCGGCCGATCGCAACGGCTTCGTCTACGCACTCACCGGCAACCACGAGGGTGGCGGCGCACCGGAGCTGGCCGACTCCATGCTCAAAGTGCAACGTTCTGCGGGTGATGTCCACCTGAAGGAAAGTCACTTCACTGCTCCTGATTGGCAGCGGTTGGATGCCGGAGATACGGATCCTGCATCCGGAGGGGCAGTCGCTTTGCCGAATGGACTGGTGCTCGGCGGCGGCAAGGAAGGGCACTTCTACCTCGTGGACCCCGCCAACATGTCGGCTCCAAGACAGTCCTTTCAGGCCTTTTATCACTCGTGGCACGATGGAATCTCGCCCTGCGATTACGACCTCGACCAGACCTACGGGCCCAATATCCATGGCACTCCTGTGGTTTGGCATCCAAATGGCGTCCCCTACGCCCTGGTTTATGAAATGCCGGAAAAGGATTATCTTAAGGTATTTCGTGTGTTCGATGACGGGCGGATGGAGGAGCGGCCGTTTGTCACCACGCAAGACTCAGGCATTCGCTCCCCTCGAGGAATGCCAGGTGGTGCTCTTTCCCTATCGGCTGATGGGGGAAAAAGCGGAGTGCTTTGGGTTTCGGTGTTGAAGCAGGATTCTGTTGATGCGCTAAACACAAGCGGACAGTTTCTCGGCCGGCTGATTGCTTTTGACGCTCTCTCTCTTAACAGAGTCTGGGAAGCTAGAGAGCAGCTGCCGTTCGCCAAATACATTCCCCCTACGATCGGAGGTGGAAAGGTCTTTCGGAGCACTTATTCCAATGAGATTTACGTGTACGGGTTGTCGGCTAATCATCACACCTTCACATCGCCTTCGTTCGTCGCGACCCGATCGATTACCGCCATTTGGCGAGACGGCAATCACCTGGACTTGTTCGCGACGACCCGACAGCAGACCGACGGCAACGTGGTCAGCACAAATTGGGAGGCTGTGTGCGTGCCACCGGCCAGTCCGGTCACGCGTGGTTGGAGGGGGTGGTTCCCTATAAATTCTGATATGGACCTTGTGTCTGATGGCGAGCAACTTCCAGCAGGGTCGCAGCTTGTCGCATCGGGAGCCGCGCCGGTAGCGGCGGTACTTGCTCCAAATCGGCCAGGCGTTCCGACGCCTCATGTTGATTTGTTCGTTGCCGCCTATGATGGACAGGTGATGAGCACCGTATGGGAGCCGCCCAATGAGCCGACGATCAAAAACCAATATGGGCAGCAGGTCAGCCAAAAGACCAAGTTTCCCCCGACGGGCTGGCAGAAATGGTTCCCCGTTGCCCCCGGCTCTGTTTCTGTGGCACCGCGCCAACCTACTACCGCTCTCTGGCGCCCTGGACCGGCTCATCTAGATCTCTTCACGGTCGGCAAAGATGGCCGGGTGATGAGCACGTTTTTCGAGAACGACAAGTGGCAGCCGGCATGGTCCCCCATCGATCCCTCCAGCGGCGGGATGACTACGCCAGGTCAGACGGTCACCGCTCTCTGGAGGAACGCTAATCACCTCGACCTGTTCATGACCGACAAAGGTGGTCGTGTGATGAGCACGTTCTTCGAGAACGACAAGTGGCAACCGACATGGTTCGCCATCGGTCCCGCCAGCGGCATGGCTATGCCGGGCCAAACGATCACCGCTTTGTGGAGCAATCCCAATCACCTCGACCTATTTATGACCGGCAAAGACGGCCGGGTGATGAGCACTTTCTTTGACAACAATCAGTGGGTGCCCGGGGGTTGGTTCGCAATTTAGCCGGCCGTGATCGGAGAGCGGCGCATCGGCTTGCACCGGATCGCCGCCTTTCGGGGCCCAAAGCTTGCCGTCCTTGCCGAGGTTGCGCTCAACGCTGCACGGTGCCGGCAGCTGCCGCAGCTCGCCGGTCACCTGAATGCGATCATCGCCGTTCGTGGGTATCCATCGTAACCGTCCGCTCAGGCACGCCTTCCCACGATTGGGGACATGACCGACGCTGTTGAGCTTAAAGCTATGCATAAGGCGGAGCTTAAAGTCATTGGCCGAAGCAGCGATCGAGATCATCACCGGGCGGGAGCGTCGTCGGCGCTGGTCGATCGAGCAGAAACTACGGATTGTCGCGGAGACGAGCGAGCCTGGAGCACGGGTGACGGAGGTTGCTGCGCGACTGCAGGCCGACGACACGTAAGCGTGAGCCGTTGGCCGCCTACCGACGTGGTGAGAGATGCGGCAAGTTCGCATGTACCTGATGAGGTCAGGTTAGTGTCCGCTATCGGCTAGTGGACATTATCGCTGCGGACAGCGGGAACGGCGCTATTGAGTTCATCAGTTGTGCTGACACGTGCGGCAACGGATGCCGGGACGGCGAGGCGGTATCGGCGGTCCTGGTCGCGCGGTGAGAAGCGACGGATCGTCGACGAGACGTTTCATCCTGGAGCCTCAGTTGCGGATGTCGCGCGGCGTCACGGGCTGAACGCCAACCTGGTGTTCAACTGGCGCAAAGCGTCATGGGCGACGGGTGGACCAGCCGCCACGGCTGAGCCGGGAGCGCCGGTGCGCGGCAACGGAGACGCCGAATTCGTGCCGATCGGGGTGTTCGCCCGGGCCGAAGATGAAGGGCCAGCGGTGATCGCGGGGGCTTCGCCGGGGCCGACCACGACCATGCCATCGCGGGGTGCTGCTGCGCTGCGTCCGGCAATGGCCGAACGTGTCGGAGTGATCGAGATCGAGTTGGCAGATGGAACACGCCTTCGCGTGGATGCCTTCGTCAACGAGCGTGCGCTGCGGCGTGTGTTGACCGCCTTGAAGGCATCCGGCCCGTGATCCAGGTTGCCGCTGGCACCAAGGTCTATCTGGCGTGTCGGCCGGTCAGCATGCGCTACGGGTTCGATGGACTGGCCGCGCAGGTTGCAACTGTGCTGAACGCAGACCCGTTCTCGGGGCATCTGTTCCTGTTCCGCAGCAAACGAGCTGACTACCTGAAGGTGCTTTATTGGGATGGCACCGGCCTGTGCCTGTTCGCCAAGCGGCTGGAACGAGGCAAATTCGTTTGGCCGCCGATCGTCGACGGC
>DATBKQ010000467.1:0-7932 GCA_036555825.1 Acetobacteraceae bacterium
GCATCCGCGAACAGATCAACAAGGTGCGCGCGGCCTACCCCGACCGGCTCTACGTGCTGTCGGTGATCACCACCGACGAACGCCGCGCCGAACTGGAAGCGGACGGCTGGTGCGTGCACGAGGACCCTACGCGCGCGGTGACCGCGATCGCTGCCATGGGTCGCTTCGGCGCGGCATTCGCCGCCCCACCGCCTGCACCGCCCCCGAGCCTGCCGCATTTCACCCTGCCCGGCGCGACGCCCAGCGAGGCTGAGGCCAAGCGTCTGCTGGCCGGCGCCGGCATCCAGTCGGCGCCGGAACAGGCCTGCGACAGCGTGGATGCCGCGGTGGCGGCGGCGGACCTGTTCGGCTTCCCTGTGGTGATGAAGATCCTGTCGCCCGACATCACGCATAAGTCGGAGATCGGTGGCGTGCTGCTGAACGTCGCCGATCGCGCCGCGGTGCGCGACGGCTACGACCTGCTGATCGCCCGCGCCCGGCGCGACGCTCCAGGCGCACGCATCGAGGGCGTGCTGGTCGCAAAACAACTGCTTGGCGGCGTGGAGTGCATCCTGGGCATCCACCGCGATCCGGTGTTCGGACCCGTCGCGATGTTCGGTCTGGGCGGCATCTTCGTCGAGGTGATGAAGGACGTGGTATTCCGCCGCTGTCCGTTCGGTGACGATGTGGCGGAGCAGATGATCCGCTCGATCAAGGGCGCGCCGCTGCTCCTGGGAGCGCGTGGCCGGCCGAAGGCGGACATCAGGGCACTCGCCCACACGCTCGCGCGTCTGTCGGCGTTTGCCGCCGCCGCGGGCCCGCGCCTGCGGTCGATCGACCTCAACCCGGTCTTCGCCATGCAGGAAGGGCACGGTGCGTTCGCCGTGGATGCGGTGATCGAAGTCGGCGATTGAGTCCGCCCCAGGCGCGAGCGTCACAGCCGAGGTCAGCTCCTGGGAACATCGGGCGGTCCGTGCGACGCCCCGCTCCATCCGTTCCGCCCCGGCTCGCGAAATTGCCGGTCCGCTCGCGCTTGCGATTGGGCATCCGCCAGATAGTCGCTCAGCAGCCGAAAGCTTCTGGCGATGTCGCGCCAGTTGCTGGCAATGGTCCAGGTGGGGGCCGATTCCGCGTGCCCTTCCGCTTCGATCGCACGCAGTTCGCAGTCCAGCCGATCGGACATGGCCACGCTCCCGATGCCGAAATTCGCCTCGCCGTCAGCAACGATAGACTGGCGGGGTCGTTGGACCGTCTCGCGTTCTCGTGAGGAGAACTTGATCGCGACAGGCCGAACACCGGTTCAAACGATGATGACGGAGTCGCTGTAGGCCGCCCCTTGGCGTCGTGCGTAACCAGGCCGAGCGGAACAGTGAGTGCCTGGGCGACCAGCGTTCTGTCGAACGGGTCGGCGTGCAACATCGACAATTCCTTCACGGCGGCGGCCGGCGCCGAGGGAATATCGATCATGGAATAACCGGACGAGCGGAGATAGCCCAGCGCCTCTCGCGGAGACCGGCATGTCGCTCGGCTTGCCTTGTCTCAGCGCGTGCTTGATGGCGATCCCCACAGGCTGGCCACACTGATGAAAACCTCGTTTGCCGGTTCGGCCATCAGATCGGCCGCACGGGCAGGGAGCCTCGGATTCCTCCGCCACGGCCCACAGCGCGATGTGCGTATCGAGCAGCAACCTCACTCGGCTTTCCCGGTGAACAATGCAGCAACCGCCGCCTCATCGGCATCGATCGTGTCGGGCACAGCAAACTTTCCCTTGGCCACGCCGCACTCCGATCGGGGTTCTCCGGCTTTGGCCACGCGCCCGCGTCCATTGGACGGTCAAAGTGCCCGCTCTTATCATCCGCTTGGTTTACCAACCGGAACCCAGCATGTCCCTCCTCGAACCAGGCGGCATCGACTGCGACATCCATCCCGCCGTCCCCAACATCCGCGCCCTGCACCCCTACCTGTCTGACCACTGGCGCGACATTGTCGTCCAGCGCGGCGTGCACGAACTGGAATCGATCGCCTATCCGGCCAACTCGCCGCTCACCGCGCGCCCCGACTGGCGGCTGGCGAATGGCAAGCCCGGCTCCGACCTCGACGCGCTGCGCGTCCACGCGCTGGCGCCGTTCGGCACGGCCATCGGCATCTGCAACTGCCTCTACGGCGTGCAACTGCTGTTCTCCGAGGACATGGGCGCCGCCTTCGCTCGCGCGGTGAACGACTGGATCGTTGCCGAGTGGCTGGACAAGGAGCCGCGCCTGCGCGCCTCGATCATCGTGCCGATGCAGAATGCCGAACTCGCGGTGGAGGAGATCGAACGCGTGGCACCCGACCGGCGCTTCGTCCAGGTGCTGCTGCTGGTGATGCACGACCATCCGCTTGGCAAGCGTCACTACTGGCCGGTCTACGCCGCCGCCGAACGCCACGGTCTGCCGGTGGGCATCCACGCCGGCTCCGCCTACCGCCACCCGGTCACGCCACTCGGCTGGCCGACCTACTACACCGAGGATTACGCCGCGCAGGCCGCCGCGTTTCAGGCCGCCCTCTCCTCGCTGGTCTGCGAGGGCGTGTTCACCAAGTTTCCCGATCTCAAGGTCGTGTTGCTTGAGTCCGGCTTCACCTGGCTTCCGGCGCATCTCTGGCGACTGACCAAATTCTGGCGCGGCCTGCGCTTGGAGGTGCCGTGGGTGGACCGCTCGCCCACCGATATCGTGCGCTCCAACGTCCGGCTGACCATCACGCCCTGCGACGCGCCGCCGTCGCCGGAGATGTTCCAGCGCCTGCTGGACCACATGGGCTCCGACGAGATGCTGCTGTTCTCCACCGACTACCCGCACTGGCAGTTCGACGGCGACGCCGTGCTGCCCGAAGGACTGCCGCGCGAACTGGTGCGCAGGATCATGATCGATAACCCTCGCGCGACATATACGCGGCTGGCGGAATGAGCGCCGGCGCGGCGAAAGAGAAGAGGATCGCACGATGCCTGGGCCTGGCCTGCTGACGCGCCGCGCCGCCGTCTCGTCCGCCGCCGCCGCGGTCGCTGCGCCGTGGAGCAGCGTTCAAGCCGCGGGCGAACCCGTCACCATCCTGCGCGTGCAGCGAACCAGTCTGGAGGTGAACCGCAAGCCGGCATCGCGCCTCACCATAACCCAACCGGACGGCAGACAGGGGATGATGACCGCGGTCGGGCGGCAGTTTCGTACGCGTGTCGAGAACCGGCTCGACGTGCCCACCCTGATCCACTGGCATGGGCTCGCGCCGCCCTGGCAGCAGGACGGCGTCCCCGAGGTTTCATCGCCGCCGATCGCGCCCGGCGCCAGCGCCGAGTACGATTTCCCGCTGGGCTTCGGCGGCACCTTCTGGATGCACTCTCACCAGGGTTTCCAGGAGCAGGAACTGCTGGCGGCGCCGCTCATCATCAGCGACGGCCGCGACCGGCCGGGGCAGCAGGACGTCGTCTTGATGCTCGCCGATTTCAGCTTCACACCGCCCGAGCAGATCTACGCCGATCTGCGCAAGCCGATGCCCGGCAACATGGCGACGGGCAAGATGGCAATGGGCGGCGCCGGCCCGGGAATGGATGCCAGTGCGGCCCCCGACCTGAACGATGTGAAGTACGACGCATTCCTGGCCAACGACCGTACCCTGGACGACCCCGAGGTGATTCGCGTGCGCACCGGGGGCACAGTGCTGCTGCGCATCATCAACAGCTCGTCCATGAGCGCCTACCATATCGACCTCGGCGCCCTGCAAGGCGAGCTCATCGCCGTGGACGGATTCCAGGTGCAGCCGGTCGGCGGCCGCCGCTTCCCGATCGCCGTCGCGCAACGCCTCGATATCCGCGTGCGGCTCCCGAACGACCCCGCGGCACACCCCGTGCTCGCCGTTCTCGAGGGCGAGCGCAACCAGACCGGGATTATACTGCGGGGCGGAAAGGCACCGGTGCGCCGGCTTCCGGCGATGGCGGCGAAGCCGTCAACCGCGCTCACGCTCGATCTGGAGCGGCGCCTGCGCGCCGCCGCGCCGCTCGCGTCGCGCAAGCCAGACCGCGTGCATCAGCTCGATCTGACCGGCAGCATGAGCGGCTACATCTGGTCGATCAACAACGTTGCCTGGACCAAGGACACTCCGCCACTGCCGATTGCGAAGGGCGAGCGCGTCGAACTGGTGTTCCGGAACCAGACACCGATGCCGCATCCGATGCACCTGCACGGTCACACCTTCCAGGTGGTGGAGATCGACGGCGAGCGCTTTCCAGGTGCCTTGCGCGACACGGTGCTTGTCCCGCCGAAATCGCGCGTGGTGGTCGCGTTCGATGCCGACAACCCCGGCTGGTGGGCACTGCACTGCCACCTGCTCTACCACCTGGAAGCCGGCATGTTCACCACGCTGCGCTATGTGTGACCAGCTTCCCGCCGCCATGACGGCGACCGAATTTCTTGACTGGAACCCGCAGGACAGCGACAGGTGGGAGCTGACCGACGGCACCCCGCAGGCCATGGCGCCGACGTCGCCCCGCCACGGCGCGATGCAGAGCGAGGCCGGGCGGCTGATCGGCAACCACCTCGCTGAAGCGCGTCTCGCGTGCCGGGTGAACACCGAGCCCGGCGTCCGACCCAGGGTGCGCGCCAGCTTCAACGTACGCGTGCCGGACCTTGCCGTCACCTGTGCCGAATGGAACCCCCACGATCGGCTGCTGAACGAACCGTTGGTTGTGGTCGAGATACTGTCGCCGTCGAACAAGGCAGATACCTGGGCCAACGTCTGGAGCTACGTCACCATTCCAAGCGTGCGGGAGCTTCTCGTGCTGCACACGGCTGACGTCCGCGCCGATCTGCTGCGCCGCGAAGCGGACAGCACCTGGCCGGGCAACCCAGTGTCATTGGCCCAAGCCGACGCCGTTACGCTGCAGAGCATCGGCTCCACCGCGCCGCTCGCCGCATTCTATCGCAGGCATGACTGCGCCACCGGCCATATCGCGGTTCGTCAGCCCAGCCACCCGGCCTTGCGCAACCCTTCAAGGAAATGCGCATATTGCTCCGGAAGATGGAACCAAGGTGGCCTGCCGCGAACGTACAGCTCGAAGGCAGACGGTGAATCGGCGATGGCGCGTTCCAGGACCTCCCGGGCTTCCTCGACCCGGCCAAGCTGACCAAGTCCCGCCGCCAACCAGCGATACGCGGTCGTGTAATGCGGATGCGACCCGAGTTGCCGCCACAGTATCGATACGCATTGCTCGTAGTCGTGCTCGAAATAGAAGGCCATCGCCGCGTGGCTGAGCGTGGCGGGAACCCCGGCATCGCGCGGGCTCAACCGGGCAAACGTCCCCACCGCGCCCCGACCCTCAGTCATCCGGCCGGTGAAGATCAGGATCAGTCCAAGCGCTCGATAGGCCTGGGCGCAGTTGGAATTGATAGCGAGAGCCTGGCGGGCGAACGCGAGCGCATCCTCCATGTCGCCGTGGTAGAACAGCGCAAGCGCGAGCACGGCGTGCGCCTCGGCATCGGCGGCATCCAGCTCGACCGCCTTGCGCGCGTGCCTGCATCCCAGCTCGATCGCCTCGTGCCGCGGCATCGAGGTGAACACGTTACCCGCCGAGAGATAAACGCGCGACAGACCGCAATGAGCCGCAGCAAACACCGGGTCCATCTCGCTGGCACGCTCGAACAGCGCGCGCGCCGTGTCGTTGCCGGCCGGCGTCAGTTTCGCGAAATGCCACAGGCCCTGGTGATACAGGTCCCAGACGCCCAGATCGTCCGGCGGCTTGCGCAATACCCGATGCTGCTCCGCGTCGATGATGGCCGGCAGAATCGCGGTCGTCACCTGGGCGGTGATCTCGTCCTGGACAGCAAAGAGCTCGCGCAGCTCCCGATCGTAGCGGTCCGCCCAGATGTGGCCCGCCGCGGCGTCCACAAGCTGCGCTGTCACCCGCACCCGATCGCCACTCCGGCGCACGCTGCCTTCCAGCAGATAGCCGACGCCCAGTTCGCGCGCGATCTGCTTCACGTCGGTACGCTGCGCCTTGTAGGTGAAGCTGGAATTCCGCGCGATCACCAGCAACGAGCGATGGCGGGAAAGCTCGGTGATGATGTCGTCGGCGATACCGTCGGAGAAATACTCCTGGTCAGGATCGCCGCTCATATTGGCGAATGCCAGCACGGCGATCGACGGCTTGCCTGATAGCGCCACGCTACCCGAGGCGTGCTGGACGGCAGCCGAGAAGGTATAGCCGCGCCGTGGCACCGTCCTGATCATGCGCTGCGTATCGTCACCGAGTGCTCGCCGAATGTCGCGCACGCACTGGGTCACTCCATCGTCGGCGACGATGACATCGGGCCACACCGCCCGGCTGAGAGTGTCACGATCCAGCAATCGTCCCGCGTTCGCGACGAAGGTGCGCAACAGTTCAAAGGACTTTCGCCTGAGCGGCACCTCCTCACCGGTCGCCTTCAGCAGCGCCCCGCGCCGAAGGTCGAGAACGAATTCCTCGAACCGATACACCCCGTCGGCATCGGCGGCGTTCATGGCGTCCCCCGATCGTCGCGTGCCACGCGCCCTGCCGGGCGCTTTGGCAAATTGCAGCAAAATTGCATCGGAATTTCAGGACGCCAAGCCCCAGTATGTGGTGCGGTCAGCCAAAATGATGGAGGCCGCAGGCCCATGAAGACCGCTCTCGCGGCAGCCTTTTGCCTGGCCGTCAACTGCGCCTTCGCGCAATCGGTTGTCACGCCAGCCGAGATCGCCGGCAAATACTTCGTCGCCGCCGATGCATTCGAGACACGGGTAGTGCACCCGATGTGGCAGCGCGACCGGCTCGTGGTCGAGGACATCCGCCTCATCGGCAATCTGCCTCTAGTCGGCGCACACCTGCCGCCAGCGGCCAAGGGCCGCGGCGTGAGCCACCCGGCATCGATGGCACGCGGCGTGCTGGTCTACATGGCACCCGCCCTGTTTGGCGGCACCCAGCCCCAGACCGTGATATTCTACCGCACCGAGGGTCCGGCGACTGGCGGCATCCATGCCATCGTCACCTTCGAAGGCCCGCCGGAAGGGGCACCAAGTACATGGGAAGCCCTGGCCCGGACCGAGCAGGAGTGGCTCACCGCGGCGGAGCCAACCGAAGCGCCGTGCTCGGAGCGTGAACCGTAGCGCCACCAATGGGAGGAAGCGGTTATGAAGAACAGTCTGCTTGCCATGCTGATGGTCACTGCAGTGTCGTGGCCCGCCTGGTCCTACGCACAACCCGCACCGGATGCGATGGCCAGGACCGTCAAACCCGACGAAATGAAATGGGAGCCGTTGGAGGGCGGTTTCGAGATATCGGTCCTCTACACCAATCCGGCCACCCAGGCGACCTATCTGGTGATTCGCGGGCCCGGCAACCTGCATGTGCCCCGGCACTGGCACTCCGCCAATGAGACGATCACGGTATTGAAAGGCACCTTCACGGTGGCACATGACGGCAGCTCGGACAAAACCGCGCTCGCCCCAGGCGGGTTCCTTTACATGCCGGCAAGGATGATCCACGAGGCATGGACCGGTGACGGCGGTGCGACCTATTTCATCACCGTTGATCGCAAGTGGGATGTGAATTTCGTCGAGTAGCCGGCAGCGCCGGGTGGGCGCCCCTTCGTCTTGCAAACGGCTGCAAACTGCGACAGTACGTGGGCGATGCCCGCCTGACGGAGCTCGCCCATGAACGTCCAGGTCGCCAACCGCCCCACCGCGCAGCCCGCCGCCGCCTCTAGGCTGGCGATCGCCGATGGCGACATCCACCCGCAGCGCAACTCCTACAAGGATCTGTTCCCCTATATGGAGGCGCGCTGGGTGGAGATGGCGAAGACCTTCGGCTCCCGCCCGCGCCAGGCGTACCAGGCCGGCCCGGCCTATCCGAAGGGTCAGCCCAATGCCTCGCGCCGCGACGCCTGGCCGCCGGAGGGCGGGCGCCCTGGC
>DATBKQ010000468.1:0-5841 GCA_036555825.1 Acetobacteraceae bacterium
TGCTGACCGTCTCGACGGGCGGCGCAAGTCCTGGCCTGGCGGCGCGCATCCGCGCGCGGCTGTCGGCCGAGTTCGGGCCGGAGTGGAGCGATCGCCTCGCCCTGCTGCGCCAACAGCGCGCGGCGTGGCGCAGACAGGGACGCGACGTGGCGGCGCTGACCGATGCGCTGCTGCAGGCCAACGGGTGGCTGGCATGAACCTCGAGCCAGGCAGCGTTTGGCTGGTGGGGGCAGGGCCAGGCGATCCTGGATTGCTGACGCTGCACGCCGCGCACGCGCTCGCAGAGGCCGAGGTCGTAGTGCACGACGCGCTGGTGTCGCCGGAGATTCTGGCGCTCGCGCCGCAGGCGAGGCTGGAGGCCGCGGGGAAGCGGGCCGGCGGAGACCGGGTGCCGCAGCTTCGCATCAATGAACGGCTGATCGGTCTGGCCCGCGACGGGCTGCGCGTGGTGCGACTGAAGGGCGGCGATCCACTGGTGTTCGGCCGTGGCGGCGAGGAGGCGCTCGCGCTCGCGGCTGCCGGCATTCCGTTCCGCATCGTGCCGGGCATCAGCGCCGGGATCGGCGGCACCGCGGCGGCCGGCATTCCGGTGACGCATCGCGGACTGGCGCGCAGCGTCGCCTTCGTCACCGGTCACGATACAACGGGTGCATTGCCGGAGCTCAACTGGGCCGCGCTGTCACGCGGCGCGGAGGTGCTGGTGCTGTACATGGGGCTGCGCCAGATAGGGGCGATCACCGCGCGGCTGCTCGCGGCAGGGCGCGACGGCGTCGATCCCGTTGTCTTCGTCACCGAGGCAACGACGGCGCGTCAGCATGTGGTCATGACCACGCTGGCGGACGCCGCAGACATCGCGCGCACCATTCCGAAGCACCTGCCGACGCTGATCGTGATCGGCCCCGTCGTCGCGCTGCGGCCGCTGCTCGCTGCCTGCCAGCCGGAAGGAGAACGCCATGTTGCCTGAGACCGCGCCGTTTCCGGCGGATCAGATCGTCGCGCTGAACCGGATCATTTCCGGCAGCAGCGCGGAACAGCGCTCGTGGTTGAGCGGGTTCCTGGCCGGCTATCAAGCGGCCAACGCGCCGCAGCCGGCAGTCGCTGCACCACCCGCGCGGCGAGTGCCGCTGACCATCCTGTTCGCCACCGAATCCGGCAACGCCGAGACGCTGGCCGACGCCGCGCGCAAGGCGGCCGGCAAGCTCGGATTCGCGGCGCGGGTGGTGGACATGGCCGACGCCACGCCGGCCCAAGTCGCGGGCATGCAGAACCTGCTGGTCATTGCGTCCACCTGGGGCGAAGGCGACCCGCCGCAACGCGCCGCCGACTTCTTCGCCGCGCTGATGGCCGATGATGCACCCCGTTTCGAGGGCATGCGCTACGCGGTGCTGGCGCTGGGCGACCGTGCCTATGCGAAGTTCTGCGAGACCGGCCGGCATTTCGACGAACGCTTCGCCGCGCTGGGTGCGACGCGCGTGGCCGAGCGGATCGAGTGCGACCTGGACTACGAGGCGCATGCGGGCGCCTGGATCGACGGCACGCTGGGCGTGTTGCAGGCCGAGGCCGGCGAGCCGGAGGCGGGCGCGGTCATCCATGTCGATTTCGCGCGCCCGACCGCAGCTTCTGTCACTTGGAGCCGGGCACGCCCGTTCGAGGCAGAGGTCAGCGAGCGCGTCCGGCTGTCCGGCAGCCGCTCCTCTTCGGACACCTGGCATGTCGAACTTTCGTTGGAGGGATCCGGGATCGAGTACGAACCCGGCGATTCCCTGGGCTTCATCCCGGCGAACGATCCGGCGCTGGTTGACGCCGTGCTGGAGGCGACGGGGCTGGCGGGGAATGCATCGCTGCGCGCACGGCTGACCGAGCAATACGACATCGCGACGTTGACGCGATCGCCGCGGCGAGAGGGGTGGCAGGTGATCGACATGCTGGAAGCCGAGAAGCGGCGGATGACCGAGGAGGAGCTGCTGTCGCTGCTGCGTCCGCTGGCGCCGCGCTACTACTCCATCGCCTCAAGCCGCAAGGCGGTGCCGGACGAGGCGCACCTGCTGATTGCGGCGGTGCGTTACCAGGCGCATGGACGCGCGCGCAAGGGCGTTGCTTCGGTCGATGTGGCCGAGCGGCGCAAGACCGGCGATCGGATGCGCGTGTTCTTGAAGCCGAACGCGCACTTCCGGCTGCCGGCGGATCCGGACCGGCCGATCGTCATGATCGGTCCCGGCACCGGCGTCGCGCCGTTCCGCGCCTTCATGCAGGAGCGCGACGCCACCGGCGCGCGCGGCAGAAACTGGCTGGTCTTCGGACACCGCAATTACACACACGATTTTCTCTACCAGCTCGAATGGCAGGACCTGCTGAAGCGCGGCGTGCTGACACGGCTCGATGTGGCGTTTTCGCGCGACCAGCCGGAGAAGCGCTACGTGCAGCACGCGTTGTGGGACGCCCGCCGCGAGCTGTCCGCATGGGTGCAGGACGGTGCGGCTTTCTACGTGTGCGGTGACGCGGGCGCGATGGCGAAGGACGCGCACGCCACGCTGCAACGGGTGCTCGGGGCCGACGCGCTGGATGCGCTGCGGCGCGAAGGGAGGTACTTGCGCGATGTCTACTGAGACCCAAGAGTCCCCCCTCCCCCTGCGGGAGGGGGACAGGGGGAGGGGTCCGGCGTCGCCTTCTCGCCCGCTCTCCGCCAACGAGGCGATCAAGTCGGGCAGCCGCGCCCTGCGCGGCACGATCGCCGAGGGATTGACGCGCGCGGAGACGGGGGCGCTGTCGGAGACCGACCAGCAGCTCACGAAATTCCACGGCATCTATCTGCAGGACGATCGCGATCTTCGCGCCGAGCGCGGGCGCAAGAAGCTGGAGAAGGCGTTCATCTTCATGGCACGGCTGCGCGTGCCGGGTGGGGTGTTGACGCCGGGGCAGTGGCTGGCGGCGGAGCGTATCGCGCGCGAACGCGGCAACGGCACGCTGCGGCTGACGACGCGGCAGACGATCCAGTTCCACGGCATCATCAAGAGCAACCTGCGCGAGGCGATCCGCGGCCTGCACGGCGCGATGCTCGACACGATCTCGGCGTGCGGCGACGTGAACCGCAACGTCATCGCGCGGGTCAATCCATGGCAGAGTCGGGCACACGCCGAGGTGGCGGGTTTGGCGCAGGCGATCGGGGCGCACCTGCTGCCGAAGAGCCGGGCGTGGCACGAGATCTGGATCGACAGCGAGCAGATCACCGGCGGCGTGGAAGAAGACGAGCCGATCTACGGCCGCGCCTACATGCCGCGCAAGTTCAAGATCGCGATCGCGTTGCCGCCGCATAACGACGTCGATGTGTTCGCGCACGATCTCGGGTTCATCGCCATCGAGGAAGGCCGCGACATCGTTGGATACAATGTCCTGGCCGGCGGCGGCATGGGCATGACGCATGGCGAGCCCGACACGTTTCCGCGCACCGGCGACGTGATCGGCTTCTGCCTGCCCGAACAGGCGGTCGATGTGGCCGAAAAGGTCGTGACGGTGCAGCGCGATTTCGGCGACCGTTCGGACCGCAAGCACGCGCGCCTGAAATGCACCATCGAGCGCATGGGTCTCGGCGCGTTTCGCGTCGAGTTGGAGCGGCGGCTGGGCTATGCGCTGCCACCCGCGCGCGGTTTCGCGTTCACGGACAATGGCGATCGGCTCGGCTGGGTACAGGGTGATAACGGCGCCTGGCACTGCACGGTGTTCGTGGAGAACGGGCGCGTGCGCGACCTCCCGGGGCTGCATGCGATTGCCGAACTGAGTATCGGGCGGTTCATCATCACGCCGAACCAGAACCTGGTGCTGGCGGATATTCCGCCGGACCGCAGACACGACGTCGAGGTGCTGCTGCGAACGCACGGGCTGGATGCGCCGGTGAGCGGGCTGCGGCGCAATGCGCTCGCCTGTGTGGCGCTGCCGACCTGCGGGCTGGCGCTGGCGGAAAGCGAACGCTACCTGCCGGACCTGATCGCGCGGCTGGAAGACGAACTGGAACGCGTGGGGCTGGCGCAGGACGAGATCACCATCCGCATGACTGGCTGTCCGAATGGCTGCGCGCGGCCGTATCTGGCGGAGATCGGGCTCGTGGGGCGAGGTCCTGGCAGCTATAATCTGTACTTGGGCGGTGCGTTCGACGGGACGCGCATGAACAAGCTGTACCGGCGCGATGTGGATGGGGACGCCATTCTGACTGCGCTCGCCCCGCTGTTTCGCGACTACGCGGAGCACCGCGCGGCGGGCGAGCGATTCGGCGACTTCGCGATCCGTGCCGGCCATGTCCGCCCGACCACCAGCGGCAACAGGTTCCACGCCGATCTCTCACCTGAACTGCGGAGCTGACGATGCGTTCTGTGCGACAGACGACGCCTGATCTCGCCTGGCCATCGCTGCACAATGCGCGCGGACGGCTGCTGGGACTGCCGTTCGTGCTGATGGCCGCGTCAGCTTGTATTCCGTTCGGATGGCAGGCAGGTCTGGCCGGCCTGATGGTCGCGAGCGTGGCAAGCTTCGTGGTGTTCGTGCCGGTGATGGCCCTGGCACTGAATGGCGGCGCGGCGCTGTCCGAGGACGCACCGATGCCGCCTTTGACAGCGCGCAGCTATGTCGTCCTGCTGACGCTTTGGACCCTGGCCGCATGGCTTGGCGCGGTTGTCGTTTCCGGCTGACGCAGGCAGGCGAGGGGTCGTCTTAACCGAACCTTAAGCCCGCTGCGTCAATCGACGCTGCCATGGTGGATCGAGCCGAGCGCGACCCGACGATGGAGGAGATCGTCGTGGCGCTGCGCGAGACGCGCCGGGCTGCGGGCGGTGCGCCGCCATTTACTGTGGTCGGCGGCCGGTACGGCGGCAGTCAGGCTCCGCTCGCGGCTGTGGACGGACGGAACGGCGCAGCCGGCGCGACCGATGTCGCCGACTTGCGCGACGGCGAAATCCAGCGGCTGCTCAACGAGAACGCGCAGCTCAACCAGCGGGTGGTATCCCTGCTTAAGGTGATCGAGCATGAGCAGGCGCGCGGCACCCCGTCGGCGGCAACCAGGGGCGACCGCGATATCGTCCACGACGTGAGAGCGGCCGTCGAGAGCGAACTCCGGCCCGTCCTGGACGTGCTTTTGCGCCTGCTCGAACAGTTCCGTTCCGCCCGCGGCGGGCGCGAGCCGACGCGCCCGGCAGTGCCCTGCAATGATGGCGCGATCATCGACCTCGATGCGCCAAACGCCCATGAGTAATCGCTCGCCCCTTCCCGATCAGGAGACCCTGCAATGGCCACCGCAGCCGCGCCGCAATACGCCGTAAAGGGGTTGGACCTCGGAACGAGCCGTATCGTGCTCGCCACCCTGAACGGGCAGAAGGTCAACTTCAGCCCCCAGCTCAATGCCTTCGTCGATATCCCCTACAGTAGGATGACCGAGCAGATGCTGGCGCGCGAGAACATCCTGCACGAGGTCGAAGGAACGCATATCTACGCCTACGGCAACCGCGCCGATGAATTCGCCAAGTTCCTCGATGGCGACGCGCGCCGGCCGATGCAGAGCGGTCTGCTCAACCCGGCCGAGCCGAAGAACCTGCAGATGATCGAGCTGCTGCTCGGCCGCCTGTGCGGCAAGGCAAGCGACGGCGAGAAGCTGTGCCTGAGCGTGCCGAGTGCGCCGCCCGAACGCGGCTCCGACCTGATTTATCACGAGCGCTCGGTGCAGAGCATTGTCGAGAAACTCGGCTACCAGGCGCAGCCGGTCAACGAGGGGCTGGCCATTGTCTATTCCGAGCTGAAGGACGCCGACTTCACCGGGATCGGCATGAGCTTCGGCGGCGGCATGTGCAACATCTGCCT
>DATBKQ010000469.1:0-3184 GCA_036555825.1 Acetobacteraceae bacterium
GGCCTGCCGCGCGCCGGGATGATGCTGATCGGCGAACCCGCGGACAAGAAGGCGGACCCGCAGAACGTGGTGGATGGCCAGTTCAGCGGGCCGTTCGTGATTTCCGCAGCACTGGCGACCGGCGCGATGGGCTGGGACAGCTACGGCCTGCTGCAGGATGCCACGGTGCGCCGCCTGCTGCCGAAGGTCACCTGCGCGTTCGACCCCGAGATCGAGGCGGAGTTCCCCGCCAACATGTCCGGCAAGCTGACCGTCAGGGCGCGCGGACAGACGTTCACGCAGAAGGTCGTGGTGCCGAAGGGCGAACCCGGCAACTTCCTGACCGAGGCGGAACTGCGAGCCAAGTTCACCGGCCTGACCGAGGCGGTACTCGGCGCCCAGCGTTCGGCCAGGCTCGCCGATGCGGTGCTGGCGATCGACGGCGCACCGGATGTCGCCGGACTGATGCGTCTGGCGGCACCGCTGATGTCGGCGCGGCTGGCGGGCGAGTAGGCCGATCACGCCATGCCGACCTTCACCGCGCAGGCGCTGTACGCCCTCACCCTGCTGATTGCGCGCCGGATGGGCAGCGCCGAGGACGAGGCGCAGGAGGTGGCCGATCATCTGGTGCGGGCCAACCTCGCCGGGCACGACAGCCACGGCGTCGGCATGCTGCCGGCCTATGTGCGGCTGCTGCAGGACGGCCAGTTGGTGCCGAACCAGACGCCGCACACCGTGCTGGATGCGGGGGCGCTGCTGGTGATCGACGCCCGGCGCGGCTTCGGCCAGCGAATGACGGCCGATGCGGTCCGCCGCGCCGTCGGCCGTGCGCGCGATCTCGGCGCTTGCGTGTTGGCGCTGCGGAATGCGTCGCACATCGGCCGCGTCGGCACCTACGCCGAACTCGCGGCCCGCTCAGGCTGCGTGTTCACCGCCTTCGTCAACGTGACCGACCACCGCGACGTGCAGGCGCCCTGGGGCTGCGCGGAGCCGCGGCTGGGCACCAACCCGTTCTGCACGGCGGTCCCCGGCAACGACGGTCCGGCACTGATGCTGGACATGGCGACCACGACGATCGCCGCCGGCAAGGCGCGGGTTGCCTTCAACAAGGGCGTACCGGTGCCGGAGGACTGCCTGATCGATGATGCCGGCCAGCCGACCTGCGACCCGACCGGGTTCATCCGCGACCGCGCCGGCGCTCTGCTCTCGTTCGGGCGGCACAAGGGGTCGGGACTGGCGGTGATGTGCGAGATCATGGCCGGCGCGATCGGCGGCGGCCAGCGCGTCGATCAGCCGGTCCGGGGCGGCATTCTGAACTCGATGCTCGCCACGGTGATCGACGTATCGCGCCTTGCCGACCCGGCCGCCGTCGCTGAACACATCGAGGCGACCAAGGCGCATATCCGCTCCTCGCGCGTCGCACCCGGGTTCGACGAGATGTTGCTGCCAGGAGAACCCGAGCACCGTGCCGCGCGCGAACGTCTCAAGACCGGCATCCCGGTCGATGCCACCACCTGGCATGACATCCTCGAGGCGGCGGCGAAACTCGGCATCGCCGAAGCGGAGATCGACCAGGCAGTGGCTTGATATAAAAGCCCCACCCGGTCCTTGCGCACGTGCATCTCATCGCGACGAGGGTGAGACCGGTTGCGTGGACGTCTGCGCCGATGGCGCGAACCGAACCGTGAGCGGCATTTTGGGGAGCCGGCGTGCGTCCCATGCCTCCCACCCCCCGCGATACCAGAAGACCTGCGTGTAACCGAGCGCCAGCAACCGCACCGCGAGATTGCGTGCATACCAATGGTTTATCGAATAGGAGAAGGTGACGATGGGCCGGTCCTTTTGGCCATTGGTGGCACGCTGTATCAAGGTCCCCAGCTCCGTTTGCCAGTCGTCGTCCAGCTTGCCGGCTGGTCCGCTGACCAGAATCGCACCAGGAATGCTAGGGTTGAACGGAGTGGTCGTAAGCACCAAAAGGTTCGGCGTGGTCAGCAACAGCCGCTGCATCCCCGCAGTGTCGATCGTCGTTGCTCCCGGCAGATCGAGCGGGGTCGGGCCATCCGGGCGATCGTGCAAAAGACCGTCGGATCTTATATGGAAGTCCGCTGACTCGTCCAAGTGCTCGCGCACTCCGGCGAGGCGAAATCCCTCGGCCAGTCGCTCCTCCTGGGCCCGCTGCTCGGCACTGTAGTAGGCGGGAATCTGGTTCAAAAACCACCGAACGGTGAAATCCATCGCCCGGTCGGAGGGCATTGCCGACGCCACCAGAGAGTGGGCTTCGTCGAGGCGGCCGGTATGGGCATAGGCGGCCGCCAGGAAGACCTTGATATTCTCCACGGAATAGTCATTGGAATCGCGTGCGGCGAGTTGCGATGGCAGCTTCTCCTGCACGATATGATTCGCCTGCTCCAGCCAAGCTATGGCATCTTCATCGCGCCCGAGCATGATCAGCATCCGCCCGAGTGTCGCGTAGATGACCTCTCGGTTCGGAGCCAACGGATTGAGACGTGCTGTTCGCTCGAGCAGCGGGACCGCGTCCTGCACCGGCCGCCAACATTGGTCGCACTCCACGAATTCCGCGGCAATCCCGGCCGAGCTTGAATCGACGTCGAGCAGATGCCTGAAGGTGGCAAGCCCTTCGCTGTAGCGGCCGAACCGCATCAGCAGGCGGAACTTGGCGATCAGCACGTCGGGCGAGTCCGGTGCCACCAACTCAGCCTCGGATACAAGCCTGGACGCGCGGTTCAGGAACTGGCCACTGACCAGCAGCATCGTGGCTGCGCCGGCCTTCGCTGACACCGATGCGGGATCCTTCAAGCCGGGCGGCGATGTTGACGCTTTCGCCATGCAGGTTCTGCCCGTCGGGAATCGCGTCTCCGACTTCGATGCCCATCCGAAAGCGGATGCGCCGCTCGGGCGGTTCGCCCTCGTCGAATTCGGGTATGCGGGACTGGACCTCGACCGCGAACCGGGCGGCGGAATAGACGCTGGAAAATTCGATCATCAGCGAATCGCCGGCGGTGGTGTGGATTTTGCCGCCGTAGCGGTTGAGGGCCGGGTCGATCAGCGATCGGCGGAGCCGGGCCAGGCGGGCATAGGTTCCGGCGTCATCCTGGCCGATCAGGCGGCTGTATCCCACCATGTCGGCATGCACGAATGCCGCCAATCGCCGCGCCCCGCCGGTGATCGCGGGCAGACCGCCCCC
>DATBKQ010000470.1:0-23155 GCA_036555825.1 Acetobacteraceae bacterium
TTTCTTCAAGCCAATGCAGCAGGTGCTGCGTGGCAAGGGCATGCGCAAGATCTACGCGATCGGACCGCAGATGACGACGGTGGGGCCGAACGACGGCAACGGCTTGTTCGCGCATTTCATGATCGCCAACGGCGCGCCGAACCTGGTCACGCCCGACGGCAAGCTGCACACCGATGATCCGGTGGTCCGCGAGGCGGCGATCCGCACCGTGACATGGCTCACCAAGGCTTACACGGACGGTTACGTGCCGCCCGAGGCGTTGAGTTGGACCGATGCCGATGACAACAACGCCTACCACGAGAAGGCCATCGTGATGGATTTCGATGGCTCGCTTTCCACCGAGCTTGCGATGATCAAGAACAAGAAAGCCTATTACGAGGAAATGCAGACCCTGGGACTGCCGCTGACCAACAACGGCAAGCCGATGCCGGCGCAGATCGGCGCCGGCGGACTGTTCATTCCGAAGGGCACCAAGAACCTCGAGGTCGCCAAGGACTTCAGCCGGTTCTTCCTGCAGCCCGAGGTGCTGAACGCCAATCTCAAGGGCGGGCTGGGCCGCGCGGTACCCGCCATTCCGCGTATTGTCAAGGAAGACGCGTGGTGGCTCGATCCCAGTGATCCGCACCGGCCGCCTTATGTGCAGGAGTCGGTGCTGGGACCTACAATCCCGCGGTTCAATGGCTATAATCCGGCCTGGGGGCAGGTCGAGGCCGAGCAGCTTTATGGACAGACGCATGCCGACGTGATCAAGGGCGGCATGACGCCGTCCGCCGCCGTTGATAAGGCGTTCAGGCGGATGGAGGCGATTTTTTCGAAGTACGTGTTCGAGTAACTGCCAGGTCCGTCGCTAGCCGTCAGTCGATAAGTCCCGCAGTCGCACAATAGTCGGCTCGCAGCCGAGTGCGCGGATAAACCGCAGCAGGTCAGCGGAGCGCAGCGTGGTTGAGGCAGCGTTGTGCAACGGATGGAAGTTCAGCCACTCGCTGTCGAGCATCTCCTGGTCGAGGACCACGCTGACGCGCCGTTGCGTGTCGTTGATCAGCCCAAACGGCGTCACCGAGCCGGGCGTCAGCGCCAGCACCTCTTGCAGCAGGTCGGGCCGGCCGAAGGAGAATCGGGGGGCGCCGAGGGCTTTCTCGAGCCATGCAAGATCGGCCCGCTTGTCGGCCGGCATGACCACCAGCCAGATGCCGCCCTTGCGGTCCTTGATGAACAGGTTCTTGCAGTGGAGGCCGGGGATCTTGCCATGCCAAGCCCGGCCCTCCTCCACCGTGAAGAAGGGCGGATGCTCGACCGTGCTATGCTCGATGGCCAGCCGGTCGAACAGCGCGAAGAGGTCGGCGGGCGTTGCTGCCATGGTGTCGCGGGTAATCGGTCTGCTGCCCAGGTGTGCGGGATTGATCGGCGCAAATCAATCGGTGCGGTGTGCGGGCTGGCGGACCGAGGTCTCCCGGAGACGCTGTTCGCCGCCATGTCTGCTGCCTCAGCCACCTGGGGCGAGGCCGGCCAAAGTCGCTATGGCATGGCGGCTTACAGCCGGAGGGCCGAGGCAGCCCTTCCATCCGCGCTCATGGCTCTCACGCTCAGTTGTTGGCGCCCTCATTCGGATTGGGCGGAAATAGTACGGTGCCACGCCTGTTTTGGGTTGCAAAATCGTATACCGGCTTGGCCTGTTCAACCTGAACCTGTTGGGTTGGTGTCGTGACCCGGCCCTGCGCCTTCGCCACCATGTCGTTGAACTGCGACCATCCGCCGGGACTGTCAGCATGCGCGACACCCGCCATACCAAACAACACCACGCCGGCAACCGCTAACACCCGTTGCATGTCTTGCTTCTCCTGTTCCGACAGGAGCTACGTAGCAAGAGCATCGACCGGTCAGGTATGAAGCGTTTCACACGATCGAGCAAACTAACAGGTTACGTGAGCCCCGATTGCACAGGTCGGCAGGTGCTGCCCTCAACCTCCCCTGCGCCCACTCAGCACCCGCTCCGCGAGTACCGCCGCAATAATGATCGCGCCGATCGCCGTGCCCTGCCAGTACGGCGAAACATTCAGCAGATTGAGTCCGTTGCGGATGAACACCATGATGAAGCCGCCGAGCAGCGTGCCGATGATCGAGCCTCGGCCACCGAACAGGCTCGCGCCCCCGATGACCACCGCGGCAATGGCGTCCAGTTCCAGACCGGAACCACCGATCGGATCGATCGATAGCACCCGAGAAGCGAGGAAGATGGCCGCCACCGCGCTCATCACGCCGGAGACCACGTAAGCGAACACGCTCCAGAGCGCGATCGAGAGCCCCGCCACACGCGCGGCCTCGACGTTGGAACCGATCGCGTACAATGTCCGGCCGCCCTTGGCGTAGGTCAGGAATACCCAGCATAGCGCATAGGCCGCCAACAGGCAGATGAAATCCGTGGGCAGGCCCGCGACCATGCCCACCGAAATGTCGGCAAGTCCCGGAGGCAGATCGCTGATCGAGCTGGCGCCGCTGAACACATAGGCCAGACTGCGGCCGATCGCCATCATGCCGAGGGTAACGACGAAGGCCGCGACGCGACCGAAGGTGATGATCACGCCGTTGATCAAGCCGGCGATCATGCCGGCGCCGAGGCAGGCCAGGATGCCACCGTAGAGACCCACCGCATGGCAGGCGAGGCCGAGTACGATCCCGGTCACTCCCGCCAGTGCGCCGACAGAAAGATCGATGCCGCCGATCAGGATCACCAGCGTCTGGCCAAGTGCCACCATGCCGGTCACCACTGACTGGTCCATCACGTTGTAGAGGTTGCTGGCAGTGAGGAAATAGGGCGAGCTCAGCGACAGCGCGATCATCACCACGATCACCACCAGCAGCATGCGGAGCTCGATCTGGCTGGCGAGCACACGCAGCACGCGGGTCATGCGGCATTGCCCCGCGCATCCAGCCCGGCCATCACGCGCTGGCGCACCGCGCGTGCGTCAAAGCCGGGCGGCACCTTGGCCAGGGTCAGCCCGACCAGGCCAAGCCGGTGTCCGCGCCGTCCATGCACTGGCACCAGGAGCGAATGCAGCGACTCGTCTTGCTCGGCAATCAAGCCGTCGCCCATCGTGGCGAGTGCGCGCGGAATCCGTGTCTCGGCAATCTCTGGAAAGCCTCCGCCTCCGAAGCCAGGGTCGGGCGCCAGCGGACCATCCACCCGATCGAAGCAGAACATGCGGGGCCCATCGACATCGATCCAATAGGCAGCGCCACCGAACTCGGCGGCAAGCGTGCCCAGCACGATGTGGGTGCCCTCCGCGGAGCTGCGCGGGGCGGCGAACATGGTGAGCCGCTCGATATCGACTAAGTGGCTCGGAATATCGGTGACGCTTGCACCATCGCTCAGCACCACGACACGATCGGCAATGCCGATCACCTCCTCGAAATCCGAGGAAACGACCACGGACGCCACGCCATCGGCGGCGGCGCGGCGCAATAGCGCATAGATGCTGCTGCGTGTACCAATATCCACGCCTCGCGTCGGCTCGTCCAGCAACAAGAGCCGCGGCGCCAGCAGAAGCCATCGTGCCAGGATCACCTTCTGCTGCATGCCGCCGCTGAAGTTCAGCATATTGGCATCCAGCAATCGCCGCTGGGGCAATTCCAGCAGTTCAAGCAACCGACGCGCCGATTCGCTGCGTACACCGTAACCCAGCCCCGGTCCGGCATGCTCGCCGAGATGCGCGAGCATCAGGTTCTCTCGCACCGTAAAGTCCGGCACGATGCCTTGCCCGCGCCGGTCGCCAGGGACAAAGCCGATACCGGCCCGGATCGCCTCGCGCGGGGTGCGCGCGCTGAACGGCCGTCCGTCCAGGGCGATCGTTCCGCCGCTGGCGCGGCGCAGGCCGAAAATGGTCTCCAGCGTCTCCGACCGGCCCGCGCCGATCAGGCCGGCGAGGCCGACGATCTCACCGCGCCGGACGGCGAACGACACGTCGCTCACGCGTGGCGGCGAGCGGAGATTTCGGACCCGCAGCACCACGTCTTCGGAGAGGCTGCCGCTTGCCACGCTCTGCTTTGCATAGATGTCGGAGACCTCGCGCCCGACCATCAGTCGCACCAGCTCGGGCTGTGACAGCGAAGGTGTCGGCACACCGCTTGCCACCACCTTTCCTTCGCGCAGCACGGTCACGCGGTCGGTCACCGAGAAGATCTCCTCCAGCCGATGCGATACGAAGATCACGCCCCGCTCCCGATCCGCCAGCTCACGAATGATGTCGAACAACCGCTCGCTCTCATGCGGTGAAAGCGCGGCGGTCGGCTCGTCGAAGATCAGGATACGGCTGTCCAGTGCGAGGGCCTTGGCGATCTCTACGAGCTGGCGTTGCGCGATCGACAGGTCCCGCACCAGCGTGTCCGGCTTCAGGTCGAGATCCTCGCCGATCTCGCCCAGCAGCGTCCGTACCCTCGCCCGCATCGGCCGCCAGCGCAGCACTCCGCGCATGCCGAGACGCGGCAACATGATGTTCTCCAGCACCGAGAGGTCAGGTGCGAGCGATGTCTCCTGCATCACCATCGCCACGCCACTGCGGATCGCGTCGCGCGCACCGGCGAAATGCACCGGGCGTGCGTCGATGCGGATCTGGCCGCTGTCCGGCTGCAGGTGGCCGGAGATGATGCGCGAGAGGGTTGACTTGCCGGCGCCGTTGGCACCCACCAGCGCGTGGACCTCGCCGCCCGCCAGCGAGAAGCTTGTGCCTGCTAACGCCGTGGTGGCGCCGAAACGCTTCCAGATGTCGGAGAGTTCCAGCAGGGGTTATTCGCCGAACACCGTCTTGCGAATGGTCGGCTCGAGCTGAGCGATGTTCTCCTGCGTCACCACCTGGATCGGTACCAGGATCTGTTTCTCGGGCGTCTTGCCCGACAGGTGAGCAAGCAGCGCCTGCGCCGATCGTTGTCCCATCAGATAGGGCTGCTGCATCCCGGAGCCGACAATGGTGCCCTTCTTGATCAGATCGACGAACTCTGGGATGCCGTCGAACGCCGCCACCAGCACCTGCTTCTCCTTGTGCGCCGCGTTAACCGCGCGCAGTGCGCCGAGAGTTGGTTGATCGGTCTCGATGAACAGGCCGCCGAGATCGGGATGTGCGGTCAACATGTCCTGCACGAAGTGCAGCGTTTCGTCCGCCGTGTAGGTCTGCATTTGCGAGAGCGCCGCCTGCTTGATGCCGGCTTCGTCCATCGCCTTCATGAAGCCGCTGGTGCGCGCCTTGCCGTTGTTGCGCGCCAGGCTGATCGTCACAAGTCCGACGGTGCCTTTGGTGCGGCCTTTTGTTGTCATCTTCTCCGCCAGCACTTTCCCGATGCCATTTGCCCCCTGGTAATTGTCGGAAATGATGAAGGAGACATAATCCCCGCTGGTCGTGCCGATATCGGCGATCACCGCGGGTATGCCGGCGCGCTTGGCGAGATTGAGCACCGCCGGACAGGTCGAACTGTCAGTGGGTGAGATCAGGATGCCGTCCACCTTGCGTGCGATGGCGTCCTGCGCGTTCTGCAACTGCGTCTGCGCGTTGTTGTGGCTGTCATACGCGGTCGAGCCGCCACCTGTCGCCTTCGCCTCGTCGTCGATGCCCTTGGCCAGGATGCGCCAGAACGGCAGGTCGAGGCCGGGCGTAAGATAGGCAAGCTGCTTGCCCGCGGCACGTGCCGGAGCAATGCCGGTTGCGAGTGCGGCCACAGACGCTCCGGTTGTTGCGATGATGGTGCGACGTGTGAATGTCCCGTTCATCGACTCTTCCCTTGGTGATGTTGCCTCGCCCGACGATAGCAGGGTCACAGCATTCACCGAGGCGAGCCGTAGCGTCAACCATTGCGGCCGCCTAATCTCGGGGCAATAGCCGCGTTATAAGGAAGGACCAACTCCGATGCCGACCGATCCGCTACACCTGCCACTCGGCCATCTTCCCGATACCCGCTATCCGGATGTCCGCATCGAGCGGTTGGACAAGCGGTTCAGGCGCCAGGGCAATGCGGCGATCGAGCGCATTGCGCATGGCTTCAGATGGGCAGAAGGGCCGGTCTATTTCCGCGATGGCGGCTATCTGCTGTGGAGCGACATCCCCAATAATAGGATCATGCGCTGGCTCGAGGATGACGGCCATGTCAGCGTGTTCCGCGCTCACTCGAACTATGCGAACGGCAACACGCGCGACCGCGAAGGCCGCCTGATTACCTGCGAGCATGATACGCGCCGCGTGACGCGCACCGAACACGATGGCCGCATCACCGTGCTGATCGATCGCTATGAAGGCAAACGGCTGAATGCGCCGAACGACGTGATCGTGGATTCCACGGGTGCCATCTGGTTCACCGATCCCGGCTACGGCATCGATGGTGAGTACGAAGGTCATAGGGATGAATTTGAACTTCCGGGCTATGTGTACCGCCTCGATCCGGCGACCGGAAAGGCGACCGTGGTGACCGACGATTTTGTGCGCCCAAACGGGCTTGCTCTCTCCCCGGACGAGAGGCTGCTCTATGTCGTCGATAGCGGTATCTCGCATGGCGGCCCGGCGCATATCCGCGTCTTTGCCGTCGAGGACGGTGTTTGCCGCGGCGGCCGCATCTTCGCCGAGGACTTCGCGCCCGGTTTCACCGATGGCGTCCGCATCGATGTCGAAGGCAACGTGTGGTGCAGCATGGGTTGGGCTGACCCGATCGAGGACGGCGTGCGCTGCTACGCGCCGGACGGCAGCCTTATCGGCAAGATCCACCTGCCGGAGACCTGTGCCAACCTCGCCTTCGGCGGCAGGAAGCGCAACCGTCTGTTCATGTGCGCGAGTACGTCGGTCTATTCGCTATATGTCGACGTGCAGGGCGCACAACTGCCGTGAGCGCGGGATTTCAGACGGGACGGCTCGCCGTTTCCGTTCCTGGCTGGCCACGTTGCTCGTCCAGCCACCGGACGTACCGGCGGATGCCATCCTCCAGCGTCACCCGCGGCACCCAGCCGATCGCCGTCTCCGCCCGTGCCCGGCTGAAGCCGAGATGCGTGCCGCCGGCCGACCGCACGGCGCGCGTGTCCGGCCGATATTCCGGTTCCAGTGTCGAGCCGAGAGCCTTCAGTACGGTCCGCACCACGTCGGTCAGCGAGGAATCGACCCCTGTGGCCAGATTGAGTACTTCACCATGCGTGTCGCTGGTCACGGCGGCCAGGCAGCCTGCCGCGATATCGGTGACATGGATGTAGTCGTGCACCTCCCGCCCGTCGCCGACGATGATCGGCCGGTCGCCACTGCGCACGCGCTGACAGGTTTCGGCGATGAAGTTGGCGTTCACCGCGCGGGCATGCTGCCGCTCGCCGTAGACCGAGGCAAACCGCAGCGCATTGAATTCCACGCCGTATTTCTGCGCGTACAGTCTGCAGAGGCTTTCGCCGAACAGTTTGCTGACACCATAGACCGCGCTCACCGGCGACAGCCTTGCCGTCACTGTCGCGGCGTCTTCCCGCAGCACTTCAGCCTGTGCGTTGCCATAGGCAGCGACCGAGGAGGCGAACACCACCCGGCGGACCCCTGCGAAGCGTGCTGCCTCCAGCGTGTTCAGCAGGCCGACCGTGTTCACCTGCACGCCCAGGCCCGGATTGTGCAGCATCGGAATCGTCAGGAAGCCCGCCAAGGCGAACGTTCCGTCTGCGTCCTGACTGGCCTCCAGCAGCTCGGCCAGCCGCAACACATCGCCCCGGATCAACTGCACGCGCGGTTCGTGCATCAAGTGCGCGATCGTTTCGGGCGTGCCAAGGGCGAAATTGTCGAACAGCCGCACGCTGGCGGCACCGTCCAGCAGCAACGCATCGGCGAGATGCGAACCGATCAGGCTGGCGCCCCCGGTAATGAGATAGGTCCTGCCCGCCGCAGCGTTCATGGTGCTACTCCCACATCGGTCTCAGTGTCACGCCGACCGGATCGACCTGCAATGGACCATGCCTTCCGCGGCACGACATGTTGTCGGGGAACTGTTGCCTCGCGTCGCGCGGCCCGGGTACTGTTGCGGCCGGCACTGACCGGAGGGAGGCAGCGATGGCCCAGCGCAGGCGGTTCTTGCAGGGGTCCTTGACCGGGGCTGCCGCGGCATTTGCTGCGTTCGGCATGAACCCGGTGTTGGCACAGGAGATGGGGAAGGTGGCAGGACGATCGGACAAGCCATTGAAGGCCGCCTTTTCCAATGCCGGCCTTCAGGCTACGTGGTGTGCCCAGGGCAAGCAGGCCGCGGAATATTGGGGCAGGCTGTTCAATGTGGACGTGACCTGGTTCGATGGCGAACTTGCCGCACAGAAGCAGCGGGCGGCGATCGACAACATGGCTTCGCAGAAATGGGACTTTGTCGCGATCCAGGCGTTCGGCATCGGCACATTGACCGCGCCCGTGAACAAGATGATCGACAGCGGCATCCCGGTGGTCGACATGGATACGCTGATCGCGCCGCTCGACTCGATCAATGTCCACAGCTTTATCGCACCGGACAACGAATTCATGGGCGCCTCTGTCACGCAGTCACTGGTCGATGCGATCAATGGCGAGGGGACCATGATCATGACGCAAGGGGCACTCGGCCACACTGGCGCGCAGGGCCGCGCACGCGGCTTCGAGTCGGTCGTCAAGAAGTACCCGAAGATCGAGGTGCTGGACACCCAGCCTGCGGACTGGGACGTGACCAAAGTGGCACGCATCTGGGAGACCTTGTTGACCAAGTACCCCAAGATCAACGCCGCCTATTTCCACAACGACGACATGGCGCTAGCCGCCTACAATGTCATGAAGGCACATAGCCGCACCGAGATCCTGATAGGTGGCTGCGATGCGATGCCGCCGGCGCTCAGTGCAGTAAGCGATGGCCGCATGCATGCGACGGTGCGCAACCCGTCCTGCCGCATTCATGGCGGGGCGATTGTCGCTGGGGTCGCTGCCGTTGTCGCCGGTGAGAAGACTGGGGTAGGCGGCATTCCGAAGAATATCGTTGCCGATGGTCCGGTCGTGACGAAGTCGAACGCACCCGGAATGGCGTGGATGGAGACGCATTTCCTGATCTGACCCCGCCCGTGACGCTACCGCTGCTGGAGCTGTCCGGAATCACCAAATCATTCGGTGGTGTCGCGGCACTGCGCGACGTGCACTTTTCGCTCCTGGCGGGAGAGATCCATGGCCTGGTCGGCGAGAATGGCGCAGGCAAATCCACGCTGATGAAAATCATCGCCGGAGTGCACGTCGATTATCAGGGGGATGTGCGGGTCGATGGGCATCCGGTCCGCCATGTCTCGCCGCGCGATGCACGTGCCTCCGGTATCGGAATGGTCCATCAAGAACTGTCAGCCGTGCGCGATCTGTCGGTTGCGGAGAACGTTTATCTCGGCGTCCAACCGGTCAACCGTCTTGGACTCATTGACTGGCGCACGATGCGACGGGGCGCAGCGGAACACCTGCAAAGCCTCGGCATCGACATCGATCCCCGCGTTTCGATGGCGACGCTGCCACTCGGCCTGCAGCAGCTGGTGGAAATCGCGCGCGTGCTGTTCTCGGGCGCCCACATCATCATCCTGGATGAACCGACGTCCGCCCTGTCGCCGCCGGAGGTGGAGCGCTTGTTCGCGCTGTTGCGGCGGCTGCGCGCGGCACAACGCGGCATCGTGTTTATTTCGCACTTCCTGGACGACGTGCTGACCATATGCGATCGCGTGACGGTGCTGCGCAATGGCCGGGCGATCGCGACCGAGCCATGTGCCACGGTGGATAAGCGCTGGGTCATCGACCGCATGATCGGTTCGGGCCACGCGGAGTTGGAGGACAGCTATCTTTCGGATATTCCACTGCAGAGCCGGCGTGACGCGCAGGTGGTCCTCGCGCTCGACGGACTGAGCCATTCCGGTGCCTACCGCGACGTTTCGCTGCGGGTGCACGCGGGCGAGATACTCGGCATCTATGGCTTCCTGGGGGCCGGGCAGCTTGAACTGGCGCGTACGCTGTTCGGTCGGTTGCCGGCCGAACAAGGACGCATTGTGCTCGATGGGCGTCGGGTGCACCTGTCGTCCACCGCGCGCGCACGGAGAGCCGGTATGGCGTTCCTGCCGGAGAGCCGGCACATGATGCTGTTCGCGGCCGAACCGATATTCAAGAACATGACCATTGCCGGTCTGGACCGAATCAGCCGGATCTGGTTGCGGCCAGCGGTGGAGCGCAACATTGCCGAACGGCACGTGGGCCGCTTGCGAATCCGCCCGCCAGATGTCGGACGCTTACTCGGCACCCTTTCCGGCGGCAATCAGCAGAAGGTGGCGCTTGCCAGGTGGCTAACGCATCTTCCGCGCGTTCTGGTACTGAGCGAACCGACTCGTGGCATGGACGTAGGCGCCAAGGAGGACGTGGTGAATATTGTGCGTGGCCTCCGTGACCAAGGAGTTGCGATCGTGGTGGTCTCCACCGAGCCGGAAACGGTGCTCTCCCTCGCCGATCGCATCGTGGTGATGAAGAAGGGCAGCGTCGTGCGTGAGTTTGCCGATGAGCCGGTCAGCAAGGACCGTCTGCTGGAAGCCGCATGAGCAACTCCTCCGAAGTCACTGATGCACTGACTGCCCAGCGACCGCGGATCGCCGACTGGGTTCGCGGCCGGCTACGCAATGTGGCGCCGTTCGCGACACTGCTGGTGCTCGCTGTCTTCTTCACGGCGACGAGTGGTTCTTTTGCCACAGTAGGAAACCTTCAGAACATCCTGACGCAGGTCTCCGTGACCGGCATCATGGCAGTTGGGCTAACCTTTGTCATCCTGTGCGCGGAGATCGACCTTTCCGTGGCGAGCATAGCCAACGCAACTGGCATCGTCGTTGCGTACTTCACCACGCAGGATCCCAGCGTATCGATTGCCAATGTGCCGTTGCCAGGCTGGGCAGCTATTGCGCTCGCAGTCGCTTCCTGTCTCGCGCTCGGCATGGTGAATGCCTTCGGTATGACGCGGATCGGTATCCCCAGCTTCATCATGACGCTTGCCATGCTGCAGATCGCCGCGGGCATCTGTGCGCTGCTGGTCAGAGGCCAGATCGCCTACGCGGTCCCCCCACTCATTGCCCTGTTGGGCTCGCGCTCGCTCGGGCCGATACCTTGGATTGTCATGGTCGCCGCGCTGTTCCTGTTGGCGGGCCACGTCGTGCTCACCTACACGCGGTTCGGCCGCTACGTGTACATGACCGGCGGCAATCGTGAGGCAGCCGAGTATTCCGGCGTCAATGTCCGCGTGATCCTTTCCGCGGTGATGGTCATATCGGCATTCTGCTCAGGGGTTGCGGGTATGCTTGGCGTCGCCTATTTCGGCAGCGCGCAGCAGAACGAGTTCGACACTTACCTGCTCGACAGCATTTCCGCAGTTGTCGTGGGTGGCACCAGTCTGTTTGGCGGCCAGGGTGGGATCGGCAACACAATCATCGGGCTGCTTGTACTGGGTGTATTGAACAACGGCCTCGACCACATCAACATCGATAGCTTCCTGAAGATTCTGATCCGCGGCCTGATCTTGCTCTTGGCGCTGGTGGTCAATGTCTATGCGCAACGGGTACGCAAAGGTGCACGGCGCTAAAGCATGATGAGGTCCATCAGACCCCGACATGCTTTTCCTTGGGTTGAGCCCGTGATTTAGACCTCCGACGATTCCGCCTCTGGTCATCACGCGGTAGGTCAAGCCGGCAGTGCAACGCCGGACAGGTGTTGGCAGGCCTCGATCAGCGCATCCTGCGCATCCTCGCGTTCCGCGATCGGGTTCGGTTGGCGCGGCTGCCTGTGATAGAAGTAACGGCCGCTCACCAGCGCGGCGGGGTCGTCGCTGATCGCCAGCCAGACCTGCGTCCTGTGTGCCGCATCCAGATCGTCGGGGGCACTCGGACCACCCATCCTGGTGGCCACCCAGCCCGGCTCGAGGGCGTTCGAAAGCACGTCCGGCCGTCGACGCGCCACGCCGAAAGCGATCAGCACGTCGTGCAGCTTGGTCTCGGCATATGCCTCCGCGCCGCGCCAGGACCGTCTGGTCCAGGTCAGGTCTTCAAGGTTCAGCCTCGCGCTCCGGTGCATGCCGGAACTCAGATAGACAAGCCGCTTCGGTTTGCCGATCAAGGCTGTCAGCACGTAAGGCGCCAATGTGTTGGTTACGAACAGTACTGGCAGCCGGTCCTGCGTTTCGACACGCCGTGCTTCGCGGTAGCCGACGCCGGCGTTGTGGATGACTGCGTCGAACTCGCCGAGTCGATTGACCTGCGCGGCAACCGCGTGCAGGTCCTCGGTCTTCGACAGATCGCCGATGACCGCGGCTTCGGAAGCTGGCGCCGCCGCCAGCGCCGCATCGGCACGCCTCCGATCCCGTCCGTGCAGGACGACGCGGTGGCCCGATTCGAGCAGCAGCTGGGCGGCCATCAGTCCGAGCCCGGTTGAAGAGCCGGTAACGAAAACACGTGCCATTGCGAACTCGGATGGAGTGGTGGAGCCCTATGCCGACCGGCAGGTTCGTGCCCCGATCCTGCGCGGTCACCCCGTATTGCCGGCACCTTGCGCCCTACATGCGTCAAGCGATGCCGACCACGGTCCATAGCGGGTCACCTCCCCGCGGAGTGGAAGCCCGTCCTACGATACCGCTGAAACCGGCTCTTTGCATGAAGGCTGCGACCAGGCGCTGCTGGTCTGTCTCCTGCAGCGACCGCCAGATCGCCACCGCCTTGGTTGGAAAGCATCGGTTCGAGAACGATATGATGAATGGCGAGTCTGGTCGCAGCACGCGACGAACCTCGCGGAACACTTCGACCGGTCGTTGCAGGTACTGCACTGAGACGCACAGGCACGCGCCGTCGAACTGGCGATCGTTGAGCGGCAGTGCCGGGTCGAGATTGAGGTCCTGAACAAACCATCGCGACAGACGTGGGTTCGCGGTGAGCTCCTCCGCATTCATGCCGTGGCCAACGACACTGCCGTAGGCGACGTCATCGGGCAGGTGACTGACCCAGCTGCTCATCAGATCCAGCACCGATCCCCCGGGCGGCAGGCGCTCGCGATACGCCTGCGTCACGACGGCGATAGCACCAACATCTATGTGCGTGACAAACCGCGGGCATGCGTAGAATTCTGCGTCCGGCGACGGATCGAGCTTGTCAAATGCCGCCTCCGGCAATCCGGGCAACTGCTGCACGGTCATCGGGTTCATCCTCTTCCCCGTAGGGGATTTCATCAGACGGGAAACAATGGTTCAATCGACTGCCGTCGCCTTCAGCGAAACCGAAAGACACGGTGATGACCAAGGATCCAGTCTGGGCGTTGGCGGAGCACATAGTTGGCACCGGCATCGCCGACCTGCCCGCCTCCACCAGAGCCGCCACCTGCGACGACATCCTCGACACGTTTGGATGCCTGTTAGGCGGTAGCGGTGCGCCCGGCATCGCGGAACTGGCCCGCATCATGGACGGTTGGGGGGGTGCTCCACAGAGCCAGGTGATGCTGTGGCAACGGCGCCTGCCGGCACCGCACGCCGCCATGCTGAATGCCAGCATGGCGCATGCGCTCGATTTTGACGACACGCTCGATCACGGTGGTTCGATCCATCCAGGCGCCTCTGTGCTCGCCGCGAGCCTCGCGACCGCCGACCTGTTCGGCGGTGTGTCGGGCGAAATGTTGCTGCTCGCTGTCGCGCTCGGGCTCGATGTGTCGTGCCGCGTCGCGCTCGCCTCAACGGTGGATCGCGGTTGGCACCGTACGGCGGCCATGGGAGTGTTCGGCGCCGCGGCTGCTTCCGGCAAATTGCTCCATTTGACCGTGGAGCAGATGGTGAATGCCCTGGGCATCGCGTTCAGCCAAGCCGCGGGAAACCGCCAGTGCATCGTCGATGGCGCTTTGACCAAGCGTCTGCAGGCGGGACAGGCGGCGAGCGGCGGTGTGTTCGCCGCCAGTCTCGCAGCCGAAGGCTTCACTGGCGCGAAAGGCGTCTTCCTTGGCCGCTTCGGCTTCTTTGAGCTGTATCAACCGAACGGCCATGATGCGACAAAGCTTCTGGAAGGTCTGGGCCGCGCGTTCCGCGGCGATGAGCTGAGCTTCAAGCCTTACGCGTGCGGCCGCCCACAGCACACCGTGCTGGACGCCGCGCTTGCCGCGCGCCAGGAACTCGGGTTGGGAACCGCGGTCGATGTTGCCGAGATCGCCCAGGTCTCGGTGTCGGCCAGCGCTGCGACACTTGCGGACAATTTCGCTGGAGCTTCGCACAAGCTACGGCCCACTCAGATCGTCGAGGCGCAGTTCGCGCTGCCCTACCTCGTCGCCGTGGCGCTGGTGCACGGACGCGTGGGCATCGCCGAAGTGGCCGACATCCAGAACCCCCAGGTCCTGGATATTGCGGCGCGCGTCGAAGGCAATGACGCCAGACAGCAGGCCGGCGGCGTGACAGTCCGGCTGTGTGACGGCCGTTCGGCTACTGCCTGGCTGGGCTCGCCGCTTGGTTCGCCGGCAAATCCCATCGGCATCGAGCAGCGCAAGGAGAAGTTCGCCGGCTGTGCGCGCAACGCGGTGCGGCGGTTGCCCGAGGCGGTGGTGCGCGATGCTGCGGACACCATCCTTCGCCTGGAAGCGATCCCGAATGTCGCGACGCTGCTGCGGCACTTCGCCTGATGACCGACGGAGGTGAGGGGGAGCTTCTGCGATGACACCCAGGAAGATGCGGCTGGGGCTGTCGATCCGCGGCTATGGCTACCATCCCGCGGCCTGGCGCCATCCGAACGTGCCGGCCGATGGCCCGTTGCACGTCGAACATTATGTGCGCAGCGCGCAGATCGCCGAGAGCGGCAAGCTCGACATGATCTTCTTCGCCGACGGCGCGGGAATCCGCCAGGGCGACGACCCGCCGGGTTCACTGTGCCGCACAGGCTCCGACATGGTCGAAATGGAGCCGATGACTTTGCTGCCGGCGCTCGCGATGGTCACGCAGCATGTCGGCCTGGTCACCACTGCATCCACCACATACAACGAGCCCTATAACCTCGCGCGCAAGTTCGCCACCTTGGACCTGATCAGCAAGGGCCGCGCCGGCTGGAATGTTGTCGCGTCGTGGTCGGAGCACGAGGCACAGAACTTTGGCCTCGAGACAACGCTGGACTACGATACGCGGTATGCGCGTTCGGCCGAGTTCGTCGACGTGGTCAAAGGGCTCTGGGACAGTTGGGAGGACGGTGCCCTGCTGTTCGACAAGGCGGCAGGCCGCTATTTCGACGCGGCGAGGATGCACTTGCTCAACCACGAGGGCCGCTTCTTCAAGGTTCGCGGCCCGTTGAACGTTGCAGGCATGCCCCAGGGTCATCCGGTCATCGTTCAGGCCGGCGCCTCCGAGCAGGGCCGCGAACTGGGTGCCGCCACCGCGGACGTTATCTATACCATTCACGACTCTTTGCAACACGCACAGGCCTACTACGCTGACGTGAAAGGGCGCATGGTCAAATATGGCCGCGAACCGGATGACCTGAAGATCATGCCGGCGATGTGTCCCGTCGTTGCGCGCACGCGCGACGAAGCGCGGGCGAAGTTCGAGGAATTGCAGGCGAAGATCGATCCGCTGGTCGGCCTGAGCCGTCTCTACGGCGTGTTCGGCGACCTGTCGGCCTATCCGCTGGATGAACCGGTGCCGGAAGGAGCGTTGGGCAAACAGGAATTGCGCAGCCTGAGCGTCCAGTTGGTGGAACGCGTGCGGAGGGAGAAGCCGACCATCCGCGAACTCTACCTGCGCTCCGGCATCACCGGATCGGCCCGTATCGGCACTGCCGCCGATATCGCCGATGTCATGCAGGAATGGTTCGAGGCCCGCGGATGCGACGGTTTCAACGTCACGCCGGCGACATTGCCTCACGGCGGCGAGGACTTCGTCTCGATGGTAGTGCCCGAGCTACAGCGACGTGGGCTGTTTCGCGCGAATTATGAAGGCAGGACGCTACGCGAGAACCTCGGGCTGAGGCCGGTGATCAACCGCTACACTCGGCAGCGCCAGGCTGCCGAGTGACACCTGCCACCAGACTTCGGAAGGTGATCGACCAGCGTGTCAGCGTCATCTCGGTGATGCTGTGCTCCCACTGGCAACGTGCTTCGCCACTGAGATGATAAACCGACCGCGGCGCCAACTCGGCTGTGGCGCGGTCAAAACCGCCAGCCCGCCGTCTGCGGAACCGCAGCGTGGCTGGCGCGCCAAGCGAAACACCGACCACGTGCGCGAATATCGGGCGATCGCGATGCCAGCCAATTCCGGCTCCGACGTCGTAGCGGATGAGCAGCGCCTGAACGAGGCCCTCAGCTTCCAGCCCGGCAAACTGCGCCACTTTCGCGCGCAGTGGCCGCAGCCACCCGGGAATGGGTTCGGTTGGTGCAAGTCGCGCCGTTTCGAAATCGTAGTTCCAGCCGAACGATGCGGTCAGACGCCTGCCAATCCAGTCGTGGAACTGAAACGGCGACAATCCAGCAGCGTCGATCGACGCGATCAGCGCCTGCTCTTCATCGGGAGTGACGATCCCCTCGGCCTGCGCCAGACCAGGCAGGCGCGTTGGTTCGAACAACTCGGGCTGCACGCGGTTCTCTTGCTGTTCCAGCCCTAATATGCTGCACTGATGCCGCCACGCAAGATCGCGTTGACATGCGCGTCCCGTCTATCTGAGCAGCGCAGCACGACAGTGCCTCCGCATATCGCTGGCAATGGCGGCAGCCCTCTGGGAGTTGTCGACAAGGTTGGCCTTCCTTGCGATAGACTGCAAAGCGGATCTCCTCTGTTGGAAAGAGGGCTTCGGATTATGCCGCAATGGCCGGATATCTGACTGATTGGTGGTGGGTGGTCGTCTTTGTCGCCGCGCAACTCTGCGGAACGGCATCGGCAGCCGAGGTGTGCCGGTTCGCCGGCAGCACGGACTATGCCGGTCATGTCGCGGTCACCACGGCGGTCACCAAGGCGGCTGATGGCACCATCGTCGATGTCGCCGCCGCCTTCGATTCCACGAGCATGTTCCTGTTTGGCGTTCACTATCTGCTGGAGGAAGTGAGCATCTGGCGCGGCGGAAGGCTCGAGGACGTTGCCGTGAACAGCCGATACCTGCTCGGCCACCGCATTGTACGCCAGCAATGGGATGAGTTCCGACGCGTCGCGGACGGCATGCAGGCGGAGCGTGTGCAAGCGAAGACCCTGGCCGATTTCCGCCGCCGGCATCCTGGCTTTGTGCAGCACTGGGATCCGGCCACCTTCGGCCAGCCCTGGCTGCGAGACTACCCGCTGGCGCCGCCGGAACGCCGGGTCGATCTCGATCTGCATGCCTCGCCGCTCCCGCCAGCACTGCGCTCGCCGCTGGCCATGGCGTTCTACTGGGTCAGATGGCTGCCGAACATTGGGCAGGATGTTCCTGTGTTTCTGCCCGGCTTCAAGGCGGATCGTCTGGTGGAGGTGCCGCTTGCGCCGGCACCTGCCGCTGAGGGTACGGTCTGGCGTGCGGTGCTCCACTACCCGTCGCTGAGCGAGCGCCACCCTTCGACAACCACGGCGCTGGTTTCGTCCGACGGGCATCTGTTGAGGATCACATTCGAACTGCACACCACGTATGGGTCGGGACGTGGTGACATCGAGCAGCAGGGCTGCGACGGAACGCCTGTGCCGGCCGGTGGCGGGCCCCGGTAGATGACACTGATGTGCCGGCTTCTCGTGGCTCTGATGGCGGTCCTGCCAGCGACTGCCGCGGCAACCGAGAGCGGTGTACGCTATGCTATCGCCACCGCAAACCCCGCCGCGACGGATGCCGGCATGCGAATGCTGGCGATGGGCGGTTCAGCAGCGGATGCCGCGGTCGCCATCCAAATGGTGCTGGGTGTGGTCGAGCCGCAGTCCTCTGGTCTCGGCGGTGGCTCCATTGCACTCTATCACGATGCGCACAGCCGGCGGATGACGGCGTTCGACGGCCTGGCGAAATCACCATTGGCTTATGATCAGGATGCCGCCAAGGCGGTGGGCTTTGCGCATACCGGGCCGGCGGTTGGCATTCCGGGCACCTTGCGGATGCTGGACGTCATGCACCGTCGCTACGGCCGGCTTTCCTGGCGCGTGCTGTTCGGACCCGCGATTGCGCTTGCGGACAATGGTTTCGCTGTCTCGCCGTACCTGGCTCGAAGCCTGGCTGCAGCAGCGAGGGCCGGGATGAAGCCGCCGGATTGGTTGAGAGACGATGCAGGAAGGCCACTGGCGCAAGGTGCGCGGGCGCGCAATCCGGCAATGGCGGACTTGCTGCGCACCATCGCCGCGCATGGCGCCGATGCGCTGTATGTGGGCCTCGCTGACCAACTGGTAGCCGCAACACAGCCGGGAAGCCAGACGACGGCGAGCGATCTGACAGACTACAAAGCGGTGGAGCGCGAGCCGCTTTGCCTGGCGTTGCGGAGGGCGACGCTATGCTCATTTCCGCCACCATCGTACGGCGGCGTGGTGGTGCTGGAGATTCTCGGCATCCTGGAGAGAACACGTCCACTTGTGCCACACTTTTTGAACTTGCGATTCGTGCATCGCTTCATCGAGGCGGGCAGCCTGGCCGAGGCCGATCGCATGGATATGGTCGGGGACCCGGATACCGGCCCCGTCTCGGCTCGCGCGCTGCTGACGCCTGCGCATCTGACGGTGCTTGCAGCGCGCATCAAGGATAACTCCGTGATCGTCGATCCGCACCGCAACGGCTGCAATGCGAGTGACCGCCCGCCGGAACCTTCAACCAGCCAGGTCTCGGTGGCCGGCCAATGGGGTGATGCACTCGCGATGACGAGCACCATCAACGTTAACTTCGGCGCGTGGCTGACCGTGGATGGAATCGTCTTGAATGACGCGATGACCAACTTCGCGTCCGGATCACCTGGACGTTGCTCGGCGAATGCGCCGGCGGGTGGTAAACGCCCGGAGACTGCCATGGCGCCGGTAATCGCGCTGAATCGCGATGGCTCAGTGTTGTTGATCGGCGGGTCAGCGGGCGCGGGAGAAATCGTCGATTACGTCGCGCAGGCGGTGATCGCGCTTATGGTTGGCGAGCAGCCCGCAGCAGCGTTGGATAACGGTCACGTATCGACCGCCCGGGCACCGTACGCGGATACCGCAGGCGAGGTTGAGCTCGAACAGGGCCGGGCAATTGCGCAGCTTGCCAACCGTCTTGTGGCAATCGGGCACCACGTGCGGATCGCGCCCCTGCCAAGCGGCACGGCCTTCATCGTCGCCGGACAACGCGGTTGGCGCGGTGCGGCGGACCCGAGGCGCGACGGATCATTCGCAGCGTCGCCATAAGAGTATCGAAGTTCGCTGGATTGCGCGCGCGAGCAGTGTATGTGTGTGAGGCTGCAGGCTGGCAAGTGCACCGCGAGCCGGTGACCGGCCTTGGCTCTGGAGGCAGAAATGCGTCGATGGCTGATCGCTGGCATGGCAATGGTCGTCTTCTTGGGTTCGCCCGTCTGGGCCGATGAGACGCCGAAGTACGGCGGTATATTGACCTTCATGATTCCGGCAGACTCACCGCCAAGCTTCGACGGGCACCGCGAGAACACGTTCGCCACCATTCATGCGGTAGCGCCTTTCTACAGTGTGCTGATCCGGGCGAACCCGCAGAACCCGGCCGACACGACGCAATTCGTCTGCGATGTCTGCACCGAGATCCCCAAGCCGGCGGATGGCGGCCGCACTTATGCCTTTCGAATCCGCGGCGATGTGCGGTTCAGCGACGGCTCACCGATGACCGCGTACGACGTAGTGGCGAGCTGGGCCAAGATTGTCGATCCGCCGGAGGGCGTCATTAGCGTACGCCGCGGATACTATTCGATGATCAACGGGATCGAGGCACCAGATGCAACCACTGCCGTCTTCCATCTCAAGTTCGCGACCGCCGCGTTTCTGCCGGCGCTCGCCGACCCGTATGCCTTCATCTACAAGAAGGACATTCTCGATCACAACCCGCATTGGTTCGAGGCGAAGATCATGGGATCCGGTCCGTTCCTCTTCAAGGACTATCAGGCTGGGCAGTCGATATCAGGTGTGCGCAATCCTGACTACTACCGGGTAGGATTACCTTATCTGGATGGGTTCGTTGGCATCTTTGCCGATAAGCAGGCGGTGCGGGTGGCCGCGATCAAGGCTGACCGGGCGTCGATCGAGTTCCGCGGCTTTCCGCCGGCAACGCGCGATGAGCTGGTGGCTGCCTTGGGCGATCGGATCACCGTGCAGGAGAGTGACTGGAATTGCGGGGCCCTGGTTACGCCCAACCATGCGCGCAGGCCGTTCGATGACGTGCGCGTTCGTCGTGCACTGACGCTGGCGATCGACCGCTGGCATGGCGCGGCGCCGATGTCGCGCATCACGCTGCAGCGGACGGTCGGCGGCATTGTCTTTCCTGGATCCCCGCTCGCCGCGACCCGGGAGGAGTTGCAGCAATTGGCCGGATACTGGCCGGATATTGCCGTGTCTCGCGCCGAGGCGAGGCGGTTATTGCAGGAAGCCGGCGCGGAGGGACTGACGTTTGAACTGCTCAACCGCAATGTGGACCAACCGTACAAGTTCAACGGAACGTGGGTCATCGACGAATGGAGCAAGGTCGGTCTACATGTAACTCAGCGTGTCGTTCCGACCGGACCTTATGAAGAGGCGCTCCGCCATGGTGACTTTGCGGTGGCAATCGATGCGGAGTGCCAGAACATCGTCAATCCGCTGCTCGATGGTACCAAGTATCTGCCGCACTCCGTGTCTGATGCGAACTATGGGAACTATGACGATCCGGCCGAGATCGATATCTATGACCGGATGCTGCGTGAATCCGACGTCGCGCGGCAGCGTGAACTGATGCGTCAATTCGAGAAACGGGTGCTCGACACGGAAGCGCATGAAGCCTTCCTGCTCTGGCGCTACCGGATCGTGCCGTATCGGAGCTACGTCAAAGGTTTCAAGATAAGCCCCAGCCACTATGTCAACCAGGACCTGGCGACGATCTGGCTGGACAGATAGCCGTATCAGCGCCGAAGTCGCGATGGCTGCGTTCCGAGCACGCGGCCGACACTCGCCAAGTGTCCCGCCTTGGTCGCCAAGGGGCGTCCACCGCTCGGCCGAGTGATCGAACGCTGGCGTCCCCGGCGGGATTCGAACCCACGGCCCCAGGATTAGGAATCCTGTGCTCTATCCGGCTGAGCTACGGGGACTTTTCCTTTTGAAACGCCTTGTAAGAGCCCTCCACCTCCATCGTTGCGTCTGCCATCGGTAGGTGCATCACCGGGGCAAGTCCTGGTGGTCACCGCGATGGCGGGAACATCCGACCATAACACCACCCTCCTCAGCTTGGGAGGGGTCCTACGGTTCCCCAACACGTCCTCGTGCTGGCGCACGCCGTCGCAAGCACGCGGTTGCTCCCCTTTGTCCGAGATCAGGACATGCCACCGCCGGGGCGCGTATCGAGCGTAGAGCGAGCCCGTGTTGTCCTGGCCACCGCTCACGTGGGTAGTGTCCGGAAAGTTCTGCAAGATCGACTGACCAAGGTCCAAGGTAAGGGCGAAGTCATCGCCGGCAAAGGGCTGCTGGGGCGCGATGCGGCATTCATTCACACGGCGCTGCGTTCTGCGATCGAGGTGAACGCTGGAAGCGGAGCTGACGGAGACGCTGTGCGCGGAGAAGGGGGAACGGACCGAAGCACGGCTCCACTACCGCAGTGGATATTACCAACGCTCGCTGGTCACCCGGGTTGGCACGCTGGAGCTGAGAGGTGCCACAGGACCGCGCCGGGGGTTCTCGACCGAGCTGCTCGAACGCTATGAGCAATCGGAGAAGGCGTTGGTCGGCAAGGGCCGCCGGCAGGTGCTGGCGGTGGAGCTGGCCAATCGCGAGAGCCGCTCGAGCAGGAGCAAAGTCCGGGTTAGCGTCGCGCTATGACGTACTGGCACCAGCCGGTGAACGACCAGTAAGCCAGCGTGCGGGGCACAATATCGCCTTCCGATTTGCCGATGGCCATCAGATGGTCGTGCAAGAACGGCAGGCGAACCGTGCCCGCCTCGTCGATGCGAAGTCCCGCGTCGCGCAACGCATCATGCACCGCCTTCGTTTGCGGTAGCTCCCGACGGTGGGTTGCATCGTCAAAGTAGTTCCCTGTCATCACATCGACGCCGACCGCGCGCAATTCATCGGCCGTGGGCAGGTCAAGCGAGACCTCGGCCGGCCATTCCAGAAAGATGCCGCCACGCCGGGTCAAGCGGCTGGCGGCCCAGCCGATGAAATCGGTCGGGGCATCGATGTGTTCGATGAAGTTGGCCGCCACGATTGCATCGAACAGCGTGCCGCCGAAGTCGGGTTTGCCCTGCGGCCATGCGCCGAGCTCGTATCCTTGGTACTGATCGAACAACGCGCCGCGTGCCAGGGCAAAGGTATACATGGCGAGGTCGGTCCGCTTCGGCGCCGGCCAGCGGCGATAGATCTGCAACGAGCCGTCGCCGGCGCCAACGTCGAGGACCGCCGCATGGGTCGGCAGTGTCTTGATGAAGCGGCATCGCGGCGAGAGCAGATGCCAGGCCTCGAGAGCAGCCCCGTCAGACAGCGGCGTGCGTCTGGCGGCGTCTGCCCAATCGCGGATTGCACTGACGTTCATATTGGCTCGATAACCGCTACCGATCGGTCAGCCGCAGTTCGATGCGGCGGTTCTTTGCGTAGGCATCGGGTGTGTCGGCGGGATCCAGCGGCTGATTGTCGGCGAAACCGGTGGCGGCCAGGTGGTCGGCTGGAACGCCATCAGCGATCAGCAGCTTCACCACGGTGATGGCGCGGGCGGCGGAAAGCTCCCAGTTCGAGGCGAACGGCGCGCCAGGCTTGATCGGCTGTTTGTCGGTGTGGCCGTCAACCCGCAGGATCCAGTGAATGTCGGGGGGGATCTCCGCGGCGATGTCCTTGATAGTAACCGCGAGAGCGGTGATCTGGTTCTGGCCCGTCTGTGTCAGATCGGCACTGCCGACCGGGAACAGCACCTCGCTCTGGAACACGAAGCGGTCGCCGACGATCTGGATGCCAGGCCGGTTGGCCAGCACGTCACGCAGCTTGCCGAAGAACTCGCTGCGATAGCGTTGCAGCTCCTCGACCTTGGCCGCCAATGCCACGTTCAGCTTCTGCC
>DATBKQ010000471.1:0-29209 GCA_036555825.1 Acetobacteraceae bacterium
CCGGGATGATCGGCAAGGAAATGGTGCAGAACGACGCGATCCGCCGCTTCTCTGCGCGCCTTGGCAGCGAGGCGATCCGTGTCGGCCAGGCGCTCGGTTATGAGCTTGAGGAGATCATCCATCTCGATCCGGAGATCATCGTGCGCGCCGGCGAAGGTGATGCGACGGCCACACGGCGATACGACGAGCACCGGCTGGCGGAAGTGAGCCGCGGCGGCGGCGAGCATCGGCCATCGATGGGCCAGGACATGGTGAAGGGCCGGCGCACCGAGATCGAGTTCCTCAACGGTTTGGTGGCGAAGAAGGGCGAGGAGATCGGCATCGCCACGCCGGCCAACGTGGTGCTGACCGACATCGTCAAGCGGGTTGAGAAAGGCGAACTGAAGCCGGATCCGCGGCACATCACCGGTCTGCGGTTGAACTGATCTGCGTTCGCGTGGCACCGCCCGGGCGGCATCACGCCGGCTGCATGTGGCCGCCGCCACCGTTGCCTGAGTCACACCTGGACACGGTGACATTGACGGGTGAGCCGATCTCTGCCGTGCGCCCGCCAGCGGGGGATTGCGTGATCACCGTCCCGGGATCCACACAACTGTTGCTGTACGACACCCGGCCAAGCGTCAGGCCGGCATTGGTCACAAGGCCCCCCACCGCGGTCAGTCGCTCGCCCAACAGGGCGGGCACCGTGGCGGTCACCGACCAGGAGAAGGCGATGCCTCCGCTCTGATGGTTGGCGTCGCTGACGGTGGCCGTCACGAGGTTGTTGGGGGTGGCACCAGGGGCCGGGGTTCCCGTGATCTGGCCGGCCGGATTAGCCGAAAGACCGAGCGGCAGGCCGGTCACTGTCCAGGAATACGGCCGGGTGCCGCCGGTGGCGACCAGGTTCAGCAGCGCCGGCGTACCGATGACAGTGCTGATACCGCCTGGGCTGCGCGCGAACGGCAGCGGATCGGGGTTGAGAAACTCCTGACCGCGCGCAGAGACATCGCAGCGTCCATCGCCGTCAAAATCGCCGAACGTGACCTCATCGAGCCGGGCGGGTGACTGGCCGAGAAACACCCAGCGCCCGCCCAGCACGCTGGAGGAGTACCAGAAGGTTGCGCCGGTGGCGATGAACGGGTCGCCGATGCCGTCGCCGTCGAAGTCGCAGCTCTTCCGATCGTTGAAGGTGTTCACCCCGAATTCATTGTCCGAGTCATGCAGACCCGTCTCGTTCTGAAGCAGTGCCCCGGTGGATATGGTGCCGCCATCATGATTCCTGTGTGCGAACACGTTGTGCTTCACATCCATGCCGATCGCGGGGGTTCCTCGCAGGTGGATGGCGTTGCCCGCGGTATAGAGCACGGTGTTGAATTCGATATCCATGAACTCCCCGGCCGGGCCGCAGTTATGGTCCCCCACGTTGCAGTCATGGATCGCGTGCATGTCGATGGCGTGGGTATGATAGATCGAGGCGCCGTCGAGCACCTCCCAGGCGATGTAGGTGATCGCCGAGAAGGGGTCCATCACCAGCCGGACCGCCGTCCCGATGATGCTGGACTCATCGAGACATCGGAAGTGTACCCCACCGTTGGTCAGGATCAGATTGCGGCGTGCGATGTAGCCGGTGCCGGTCTTGCCGTCGCCAGCGATCGAGTGACGGTTCCAGTCAAACACGTTGTTTTCGATCGTCACATAGGCGCCGTCGCTTGCCACGACGCCGTACCCGGCCGCATGTCCGCCACCATCGATCAGCTTACTGCCGCAGTAGTTGCTGCTGGGATGCTGGTTGTGATGAATGTAGTTGTCGTGAACTCGCACCGTATCGGCGTTGTCACGGTTGATGCGACCGACGAAGGCCGGATCGTTGGCGTTGTTGCCGTCGTGCACGTTGATCGCCGAGCCGCGCCAGTGATGAATCTCGCTGTGGTCGATCTCGACGTCCTGACTGGAGAACACGCCGATGCCGTCGGAATCCTCCTTGCCGACAGCGGAAAAAGGATCGTCGCTCTCGCCACCGTCGAGCCGGATCCCGCTGATCCGCACATGATCGCTGCCGGACGTGTCGGAGCCCACCTTCAGCAACAGTGACGGAAAGCTTGTGGTGAACAGACGCGGGCCGGCTCGCACGGCTGTCCGGTCGCCGAGAATCTGTACTCCTGGTGCGACGAACAGGTTCTGCATATGGCTCAGGTCCAGCTCGAGACCACCCGCGATGCGGACCGAGGCGTTCGGAACGCGGATTGCCTGGGCGAACAGTCCGTTCTGGTTGGTCTGGGTGATATCGACGGCCGTTCTGCCGTTCACGACTGGCAGGTCGACGCTGACCGGCTCGGACCCGAAGTCCATCGGCCAGCCGTTGACGTAGGCTTGCACGAAGTAGCTGCCACTGCTCTGGGGCCGATCCATCGCCGTTCCGCTGGAACCGATCGCGGAACCGGTCACATCAGTATCCATCAACACGCCGGTGGACGCATCCCGATAATAAAGGCGCATCCATGTTGGCCCGCATCCCGGTTGCCACTGCACGTTCCAGCTAAGGTTCGTCGTCTTCCCAAGGAAGACCCTGGCCGAAGACGCGGACAGCGAAGCTGTGATCTTCCCCGCGCAAGCGCTGGGATCATTCGGGTCGGTGGGAATGGCCCAGCTCTGATGCGAGTGAACCCCGACAGCCGCGATGACCTGCACCATTCCCGCAACGATGCCGCGGAGCCACCTGCTCACCCCGCCTCGCCCACACGATCCCATGAAGACGTCCTTCCCTGAGAGTTCAGGACGCGGCACACTGATCGGCGAGAGTTGAAGCGGGTATGAGCCTCATCACAACTTTCGGCCGAAATGCCAGGAGACCCGCGGCCAGCGCGCGACGTCCCGGCGCCGGCAACCGGCGCCGTTGTGTCCGTTGAAGAGGCACCAGGATGCGCGTCTTCACCCGCCTGCCGATGCACGATTGGAACACCACCGCGAAGGCGGCGCGCGATGCCGAAGCTGCCGGTTTCGACGCGGTGATGACGGTAGAGCTCGGCCACGACGTGTTCGCTCCCCTCGCCATCGCGGCAGTGGCAACCGAACGCGTTGAGCTGACCCCGTCGGTCGCCGTGGCATTCCCGCGCAGCCCGACAGTGCTGGCGTCGCAGGCCTGGGACCTGCAGACGAACTCGCGCGGCCGCTTTGTGCTGGGCCTGGGCAGCCAGGTGAAGGGCCACAACGAGCGCCGCTTCGGCATCGCGTGGAGCGCACCGGCGCCGCGCCTGCGCGATTATGTGCGGGCGCTGCGCGCCGTCTGGCGCTGCTGGGAGACGCGCGGCAGGCTGGACTTCCATAGCGATCACTACACGCTGACGCTGATGACGCCGGATTTTTCCCCGGAACCCACGGGGCTGCCGATGGCGCCGGTGACCATCGCCGCGGTCGGCGAGGCGATGCTGCGCGTCGCCGGTCAGGTGGCAGACGGCGTGCGGCTGCATCCGCTGTGCTCCCGCCGCTACCTGGAAGAGGTGTGCCTGCCGCAGATCGCCATCGGCAGAGAGCGCGGCGGACGCAAGCGCGAGAACTTCGACGTGCACGGCGGCGGCTTCGTTGCCACGGGGCCGGATCAGGCCTCGGTCGCCGCCGGCATGGAGGTCGTGCGCCGCCGCATCGGGTTCTACGGCTCGACCCGCACCTATATGCCGATCCTGGCGCTGCACGGGCTGCAGGACCTCGGGCTGAAGCTGCACCGGATGTCGGTCGAGGGCCGCTGGAGCGAGATGGGCGCGCAGGTTTCGGACGACGTGGTGCGCATCTTCGCCGCGTGCGGCACCTATCGCGAGATCGCCGCCGCAACCGAACAACGCTTTGGCGGGGCGGCCGATTCGATTGACCTGGAGTTCCCGTCCGACGCGCCAGCCGGGCTGCGCCGCGAGATCCTTGCCGATATCCAGCGCATCCCGCACGCCTTCAAGGGATTCGCTCCCGACTGGTAGCCGGCCCCTCCACCGTGTCAAAGTGACGGTCTGCCAGAGGAGACGCGCCATGCCAGCTCGCACGGGACGCCAGTACCTGAACGGACTGCGGGAGCAGGACCGCGAGGTCTGGCTCGGCGGCGAGCGCGTCAGGGACGTCACCACGCATCCAGGCCTCGCCGGCGGCGCCCGCGCCATCGCCGCGCTGTACGACCTGCAATGCGATCCCAAGCAGCGGGACGCGATGACCTACGTCTCACCCACGACCGGCGATCGCGTGGGCCTCTCGTTCATTCACCCGCGCACCCAGGACGAGCTGATCGCGCGGCGGGAGATGATGCTGAACTGGGCGCGCAGCACCTGCGGCATGATGGGCCGCTCGCCCGACTTCATGAACGTCACACTCGCCGCCTGGGGCGCGGCCGCGGAGTATTTCGGCAAATACGCCGAGAATGTCCGCCGCTACTACGAGTTCATCCGCGAGAACGACATCGTGCTCACGCACTCGCTGATCAACCTGCAGCGCAGCCGTAACGTCACCGCCACCTACAACCTGCAGCAAGGGACCGCCCTGCAGGCGGTGAAGGAAACCAGCCGCGGTATCGTGGTGCACGGGGCTCGCATTCTGGCGACACTCGGCCCGATCTCCGACGAAATCGCGGTCTATTCGCCGCGCCTCGGTCAGCATACCGAAGCACACAGCCCATTCGCCCTGGCATTCGCCATCCCATGCGGGACTCCGGGCCTGCGGTTCCTTTGCCGCGACAGCTTCGATCTCGGCCGCTCACACTTCGACCAGCCCTTGTCTTCACGCTTCGAGGAAATGGACTGTATCGTGTTCTTCGACAATGTCGAAGTCCCGTGGGAACGCGTGTTCGTCTATGGCGATGTCGAGAAGCTGAACGGCGCCGCGGCAGGGACGCATTATTCGGCGCATTCTTCGCACCAGGGCGCGGCGAAGAACCTCGCCAAGTGCGAACTCGTCCTCGGCCTCGCGCTGCTGATGACCGAGACACTCGGTAACAAGCACCTGCCGCATGTCGAAGATCGCATCGGCGAGCTGATGCTCTACACCACGATGACACGCGCGCTGATGCGCGCCGCCGAGGCCGATGCGACGCTGGACCAGTGGGGCGTGATGTGCCCCGAGCCGGTGACGATAGAAAGCACCCGCAACCTGTTCATGACCGCCTATCCGCGGATGATCGAGATCCTGCAACTGCTTGGTTCATCCAGCTTCATGATCACGCCAAGCGAGGCCGACTTCAAAGGCCCCCTCGCCGCCGACATCGAGCAGTATCTGGCCACCGACGCGACGGCGGCACGCGACCGGGTGCGCCTGTTCCGCCTGGCCTGGGACGTCGCCGGCAGCTCGTTCGGCAGCCGCCAGGTACTGTATGAGCGCTTCTTCGCCTCCGACCCGTTGACACGCGCCCGCGCGTTGGCCGCGATTTATCCGAGGCAGGAGACGATGCAACGCGTACTGGATTTTCTGAACAAGGAGGACCCGTTATGAGCTATCGGCCGAAGCATCTGGGGCACGTCAACCTGTACGTGCGCAACGCGGAGCGTTCACGGCAGTGGTACGAAGACGTGCTTGGGCTGCACACCTATCACTTCCGTCCCGGCCGCGCGGCGTTCATGTCGGCGGACAAGGAGAAATCGCACGAAGTCGCGCTGATGGAACTTGGCGACGACGCGCCCCTGCAGTTGAAGCGTCAGGTCGGGCTGAATCACGCGGCCTTCATGATGGAGAGCCTCGACGATCTGAAAGAGGCGTATCATCGGCTGAAGGAGAAGGGCGTGAAGATCGACCACATCTCGGACCACGGCCTCTCCCTCGGCATCTACTTCCGCGACCCGGACGGCAACGGGCTGGAAGTCTCCTACGAACTGCCGCGCGAGAAATGGCCGCGGCAGGAAGAAGTATTTGCGCCTGACGTGGTGAACCTGGGGCTGTTCCCGGGACCGTGGGAGGAGGACATGGCTCGCCAGCGCGCGGCCGTTCCGGCGCAATAGCACTTCGCGCACACGCGGGGCATGCCGATCGGTCCCGATCTGTTCGAGCTCGGCCACGCCCACATGGCATTCGCCCACGAGCTGATCCTCGGGGGCGCGGTGCTGTGCGTGCTGAGCGTGCTCGCCGGGCTGCTGTCACGGCGGCTGGGGGCACCGGTGCTGCTGGTGTTCCTCGCCCTTGGGATGCTCGCCGGTGAGGACGGTCCCGGCGGCATCCCCTACGACGACTTCGCCTCGGCCTATCTGATCGGCAGCGTGGCGCTTGCCGTGATCCTGCTGGAAGGAGGGCTGCAGACCACCCCGGCGATGCTGCGGCTGGCCGGATGGCCGGCGTTGGCGCTCGCCGTCGTCGGCGTCGGGGTCACCGCGGTTTGTGTCGGTGCCGCGGTATGGGCGCTGACAGGCGTGCCGTTTCGCATGGCCATGCTGGTCGGCGCAGCGGTGGCGCCGACCGACGCCGCGGCGGTGGCCGCCCTGCTGAAGCGGGCCCATGTCGCCTTGCCCGAACGCGTCACCGCGCTGCTGGAGGTGGAATCGGGTTTGAACGACCCGATGTCGATCTTCCTGACCGTGTTTGTCATCCACAGCATCATCGACCCAGCCGCGACCACCTGGTTCGGCGGGACGATGCTGTTCCTGCACGAGATGATCGGCGGCATGCTGCTTGGCCTCGGCGGCGGCTGGCTACTCGTCCTGATGCTGCGCAATCTGTCGCTGGAAGTGCCGACAGCAATGGTCCTGGTGCTCGCCTTCGCGCTCGCCGTGTTCGGCCTGGCACAGGTCCTTGGGACCAGCGGCTTTCTGGCGATCTATCTGGTCGGCATCATGGTCGGAGCAACCAGGCATCCTGGGCGGCAGGCGATCGCCAACTTCTTCGATGGGTTCGGCTGGCTGGCACAGATCGTGTTGTTCCTGATGCTGGGATTGCTGGTCACCCCGCATAACCTCGTGCCGTTCATCCCCACCGGGGTTGCGATCGCGCTGGTACTCATCGTGGTGGCGCGTCCGCTGGCGACCTTCGCCTGCCTGGTGCCGTTCCGCTTCGGCTGGCGCGAGTCTGCATTCGCCTCGTGGGTCGGCCTGCGCGGCGCGGCGCCGATCTTCATCAGCTTCATCCCCGCGCTCGCCGACCCGGTCCGCGACGAGAAGCTGTTCTCCGGCGTGTTTGTTGTGGTTGTCGTCTCGCTGGTCATCCAGGGTTGGACGATCGGCGCCGCTGCCCGCCTGCTCGGCTTTTCCGCGAGAATTTCGGCTTCGCAGGATACAAAGGCGCGGGTGGCGTGACAGCGTCAGGTCATTGCCGTGCCAGTCCCGCGCTGCCTGCCGGCACGGCATAGAAGTTCATCGTCAGCGACACGCAGGTATAATAACCCATTAACACGATCATGTCGGTGATGCTCTCGTGTCCCAGCACCTTTACCGCGCGATCGTACAGCCCCTGGGGCACGATGCGTTCCGACGCCAGCGCCATGGCGCATTCGTACACACACTGCTCGCGCGCGTCGTCGAACGACGTAGGCAACCCGGCGATGATGGCCTCAACCGCAGCCGCGGGCAGCCCCACCTCCTTGCCGCGCCTCTCGTGCGCATTGTTGGGATACGCCGAGTGCCACTTGCTGGTGATCACCACCACGGCGATTTCCCTTTCGCGCTCGCTCAGCGACGAGGCACCTGGCGTGAAGTGCTGCCCAAGGGGGGCCGCGGCATGCACCAGCTTCGGATTGTGCACCCAGATCTTGTATGGCCCCGGCAGTCGCCCGCGCGGGCCTTCGACCAGGAACCGATAGCCCTCCTGCTGCTGCGGGGTCATGCGATCAAAGGGAATTTCGGTGTAGCGGCCAAAGCTTGGCGTATCGGCCATTCTTGCGTTTCCTTCTGCTGACGCGGCAGGATATGACCGATGCGGCTCATGCGGTCCAGGCGTGCCGTGCTGTCGTTCGGCGTGTTGCTCGTCTCGCCGGCGTTCAGCGTTGCCGTTGCCAAGCCCGAGGACACGCAACCGGGAGCGTCGCTCGCCGGCCAGCTTCTGGTGGCCGAACCCGAGATGGGCGATCCGCGTTTCGCCAGGACCGTCATCATGATGGTGCAACACGACAAGAAGAGCGCACTCGGGATTGTGATCAATCGGCCGGTCGAGGAAGTTCCGGTGGTCAAACTGCTGAATGCGCTCGGCATCGACAGCAAGGACACCGAAGGCCAGGTCCGCCTGTTCGCCGGTGGCCCGGTGCAGCCCGAGGCCGGATTCATCATCCATACCGCCGAGTACCGCCGGTCCGGCACCATCGACATCGATGGCCGCGTGGCGATGACGGCGGATCCGCAGGTGCTGCGCGACATTGGCCGGCATGACGGACCGCGCCAGAGCCTGGTGGCATTCGGCTATGCCGGTTGGGGGCCTGGTCAGCTTGAAGGCGAGTTGATGCTTGGGGCCTGGTTCACCATGCCCGAGGACCCGAAGCTCGTGTTCGATTTCGATCGCGGCAAGCTGTGGGACGAGGTCATGAAGCGAAGGACGATACCGCTCTGATCATGCGCACCATCATCGTATATACCGACTACAAGAGTCCGTATGCCTATCTGGCGAAGGACGCTACCTATGAGCTTGAGCACGATCTGGGTGTGCGCGTCGAGTGGCGGCCGTACATGCTGGACATTCCCGCGGCCCTTGGCTCGGCGCGCGTCGATGACGACGGCCGCGTGGTCGAGGAGAATCGTAACGCGCACCAGTGGCGCCGCGTGCGCTACAGTTACATGGACTGCCGCCGCCAGGCGCAGAAGCGTGGACTGGTGATCCGCGGCCCGCGGAAGATCTGGGATTCATCGCTCGCTGCCGCCGGCATGTTACACGCACAACGCGCTGGCGACGCAGTGCTCCGCCGCTACCACGACGTGGTGTTCGAACGCTTCTGGCGGCGCGAGCTGGATATCGAGGACGCGGCGGTGATCGCCGCCGTGCTGCGGGAGACTGGCGCCGACCCAGCCACGTTCGCAGCGCAGGCATCGGCGCTGCGTGCCGAAGTCGCGGCGGTAAGCCGGGCCGCGGAAGAACTCGGCGTGTTCGGTGTTCCGAGTTTCATCGTCGATGGCGAGCTGTTCTGGGGCCGCGAGCATCTGCCGGATATTCGCGCTATGCTGTCAGCCTGACACAAAGGGGGATGTAATGCGTGCCGCGATCTTTCGCCACGGCGATTTCGTCGTCGACACCGTCGCCGATCCGCGGCCCGCCGAGGGCCAAGTGCTGGTCAAGACGCTGTGCTGCGGCATCTGCGGCACCGACCTGCATGCGGCGAAATTCACCGAGCAGTTCATCGAACGCTCGCGCCGCGCCGGCGGACGCTGGCCGATGGACCCTACTCGCGACGTGGTATTCGGCCACGAATTCTGCTGCGAGGTGGTCGAATACGGCGCCGCGACAGATAGGCGGCTGAAGCCAGGAACTCTTGTCTGCTCGATGCCGATGACAATCGCCGGAACCACGGTGCAAGGTATTGGCTATTCCAACGACATTGCCGGCGGGTTCGCACAGTATTTGCCATTGGCGGAACGCATGCTGCTGGAGGTACCGAACGGGCTACCGGCCGACAAGGCGGCGCTGACCGAGCCGATCGCAGTAGGCTGGCACGCCGTGCAGAAGGCACGGCTGGCACCCGATGACGTGCCGCTGGTGATCGGCTGCGGCCCGGTTGGACTGTCGGTGATCGCGGCGCTGGCGATCCGTAACGTGCGCCCGATCGTTGCCGCCGACTTCTCGCCCGGCCGGCGTGCGCTCGCGCTGAAGATGGGCGCCGACATCGTGATCGATCCGGGCGAGAAATCGCCCTACCGATCCTGGAAGGACGTTGCCACGCCCGCCGGCTACGACGGCAGCCGCTACGCTCAGTTGTTCGGCAGCGGCCCGAAGCAACGGCCGGCGGTGATGTTCGAATGTGTCGGCGTACCCGGGGTGATCCAGCAGATCGTCGAAGGCGCGCCGGCCGATGCACGCATCGTGGTAGTCGGCGTCTGCATGGAAACCGACCGGTTCGAGCCGTTCTTCGGCATCATCAAGCAGCTCAACATCCAGTTCGTGCTGGCCTACACGGCCGAGGAATTTGCCCAGAGCCTGCGTCATATCGCCGAGGGCAAGGTGGACGTGACACCGCTGATCACCGGGCATGTGGGACTGGACGGCGTGAAGGACGCATTCGCCGAGCTGGCCAACCCGGAGAAGCATGCCAAGATCATGGTCCAGCCCTGGGAGTAGCCCCTGGGAGGAGCAACATGCCGAACAAGGTGTGGTTATACGCCAATGTGGGAGCGGAACTGACCCACTACGATGTGGATGTGGACGCGGCGATCCTGGCGCGCCGCGGCACTGTCAGCTTGCCGGCCAACGTCCAGTATGCCTGGCCGCATGCATCGCGCCGGTTTCTATATGTCGCCAGCAGCGACAGCGCGCCTGGGATGGGGCCGGCCGGCAGCAACCACCACGTCACGGCGCTGCGTATCGATCCGGGGACCGGCACGCTTGCCCAGCATGGGGTGCCGATCCCGCTGCCGACCCGGCCAGTGCACATGTCAACCGATATTCCGTCGCGGTTCATTCTGGTCGCGTTCAATAATCCCAGCGCGGTCCGCGTCTATCGCATCAACGGCGATGGCACGCCGGGTGCGGAGGTGGTACCGCGCGAGCGGATCGATCCGGGCATCTTCGGCCACCAGGTGCGTGCGACCCTCGACAACCGAAAGGTTATCCTGGTCTGTCGCGGCCATGATGCCGTGGGCGGCAAGCCAGAGGAGCCAGGCTCACTTAAAGCGTTCGACTTCAACGACGGCCTGCTGAGCAACGAGGCGTCGGTCGCGCCGGATGGCGGATATGGCTTTGGCCCACGGCACCTGGACTTTCATCCGTCGCGGCCATGGATCTATGTGTCGCTGGAGCGGCAGAACGCGCTCGACCTGTTCGATCGAATGAACGGCACACTGTCGCCCACACCGCGGTTCCGCAAGCCGGCGCTCGGCCGGACGCCGGTCGGCCGCCAAGCGGTCGGCACCGTGCACGTGCATCCCGACGGCCGCACCGTTTATGTCGCCAACCGAGCAGCCGACGCCTCGGGCGAGAATTCGATCGCGGCGTATGCGATCGATCAGACCACCGGCGAGCCGGACCTGATCCAACACATCGAGTCGCACGGCGTGCACCCCCGCACGTTCCACATCGACCCGAGTGGCCGGCTAATGGCGGTGGCGCACATCACAGGCGCCAACCTGTCGCTGTTCCGCATTGCCGCGGACGGCACGCTGGCATTCGCACGCAGCTATCCGGTCAATGTTGGCGACGGCACCATGTGGTGGATGGGAATGGTGGAGCAACCATGAAATTCGGCGCCTCGATGTTCTTTACCGACTACTCTATGGGCCCGGCGGAGCTCGCGGTTGCGCTGGAGCAACGCGGCTTCGATATCGTCTGGGCGCCAGAGCACTCGCACATCCCGGTCTCGCGCAAGACGCCGTTCGTCCTCGGCGGCGATCTGCCGAAGCGTTACTACGATGCGATGGACCCGTTCGTCACGCTGAGTATGGCAGCAGCGGCGACGAAGACGCTGAAAATCGGCACTGGCGTGTGCCTGATCGCGCAGCGTGACCCGATCCAGACGGCGAAGCTGGTGGCCTCGATCGATGTGATGTCCGGCGGACGCTTCGTGTTCGGCGTCGGCAACGGCTGGAACCAGGACGAAATGGAGAACCACGGCACGAACTTCAAGATGCGCCACAAACTAGCGCGCGAACGCATCGAGGCGATGAAGGCGATCTGGACGCGGGACACCACCGAGTACCATGGCGAATTCGTCAACTTCGATCCGATGCGGGCCTGGCCGAAGCCGGTACAGAAACCGCACCCGCCGATCCTGGTGGGTGGCGCGTTCCCGTATAGCGCGCGGCGTGCGGTACGCTATGGCGATGGCTGGATGCCGCAGGTCACTTCCGCCTCACCGACGCCGCTGACTGAGCTGATTCCGCGCTTCCGGCAGATGGCCGCCGAGGCCGGGCGCGATCCCAATGGATTCGACATTTCGATCGGGGGCCAGACGGAGGATGCCGATCTGATCAAACGCTACCAGGCACTGGGGGTGAACCGGGTGTCGGTCAGCCTGCCGTCGGAGAAGGCGGACACCATCCTGCCAGTGCTGGACCGCTGGGTTGCGATCATGCGTGCGGTGAAGAGCTAGAGACAAGGGTTGAAAACCACGGATGAACACGGATAGACCGCGTACGATGGCCCACCTGTGCATCCGTGTTCATCCGTGGTTTTCCAGTCAACATGCTTTGGCTGCATCGCGCATCGCCTGCCAAATGCGGAACGGCGTCGCCGCTCCATCGAACCGTGTGACGCCGAGTGGTGCCAATGCATCGACAATCGCGTTATGGATCGCCGGCAACATGGCCACCGCCCCGGCCTCGCCGCAGCCCTTCACGCCGAGTGGGTTGGTGGTGCAGCGCGTGGCGTTGAATGCCAGGTTGAATGCCGGCAGGTCATCGGCGCGCGGCAGCGGATAGTCCAGGAACGAACCGGCCAACAGTTGCCCTGACAGTGCATCGTAGGCCGCGTGCTCGAGCAGCGCCTGCCCGGCGCCTTGGGCGATCGCGCCATGCGCCTGCCCCGCCGCGATAGTCGGGTTCACCAGCACGCCGTAATCGTCCACCGCGGTGTGGCGCACCAGCGAGACCACGCCGGTCTCGGGATCGATCTCTACCTCCGCGACATGCGCACCATTGGGGAATGTCATGTGCTCGCGTGTCCATGCGTGATACGTGTCGAGCGGCGTGCCGTCATTGCGCGCCCGCGCCGCCACCTCCAGCAGTGGGATTGACCGGTTGGTGCCGACCACGGTGAAATGCCCATCGGCGAAGTCGATATCCGCTTCCGCGGCTTCGAGTGCATCCGCGGCGATGCGGCGTCCCTTCCGCACGATGGTTTCCGATGCATGGAAGAGCGCCGTCCCACCCATATAGGTCGCGCGCGAACTGCCATGCCCGCCTCCCATTGGAATCAGATCGGTATCGCCCTGACACAGGTGGATCAGCTCGTTGGCAATACCCAGCCGATCGGCCAGCATCTGCGGAAAGGTCGTCTCGTGCCCCTGGCCAATGGTCTGCGTTCCGGTGATCAGCGAAACCGTGCCATCCTTTTCGAAACGGACATCGACATTCTCGTGCGGCGAGCCTCCGGTACCCTTGATGTGGTAGGCGAAGCCCAGCCCGCGCAGCACGCCGCGTGCCTCGCTTTCGGCACGACGCGCCGGAAGACCCGCCACCTCGGCCGCGCGCAGCGCACGATCGAGCGTATCGGCGAACGCTCCGCTATCGACCGAAAATCCCAGCGCATTCGTCATCGGTGCTACCGCCATGTTGCGCCGGCGAAGCTCCGCACGGTCGAAACCGCATTGCCGTGCCACCGCATCGATCAGCCTTTCGATGATGTTCACTGCCTCGGCGAAGCCCGGCCCGCGCGTGACGCCGATCGGTGTCGTGTTGCTCAGCACCGTCTTCACGTGCAGCGCGATCGCCGGGATTGCATAGACGCCACCCTGCAGATGAACATATTGGTTGGTCTGCACTGCACCGGCACCGCCCGCCATATACGCGCCGATATCGGCCACGCTGTTCACCCGTAGTGCCAGGAACTTGCCCGCAGCATCGAGCGCCAACGCGGCATCTGCCCGATGGTCGCGCGCCTGATGATCGGATACGAAGCCCTCGCTGCGCGTGGCGATCCATTTCACCGGTCGGCCGACCCGCCCGGCCGCCCACAGAATCAGCGGGAACTCCGCGTAGGCGAAGTTCTTCGCGCCGAACCCGCCGCCGACATCCGGGGCGATGAACCGCACATCGGCCGGCGGCACGCCGAGGGACCGCGCCGTGGCATCGCGGTTGCCGTGCAGGTTTTGGCTGGACACATGGAGTGTGTAGCGGCCGTCGTAGATGCCGATGGCGCCACGTGGCTCCATCGGGTTGGTGACGATGCGGTGGTTGTCCAGGCGTAGCGACACGACATGGGCCGCCGTCCTGAACGCCGCATCGACGGCCGCCGCATCGCCCCAATGCCAGTCCATGCAGACATTGTCCGGCACCTCGTCCGCGATCGCCGAATTCACCGGCAGCGGCGTCCAGTCGATCGCGATCTTTTCGGCCGCGTCCAGCGCCCGCTCACGCGTTTCGGCCACCACCAGCACCACCGGTTCGCCGACGTGACGCACCTTGCCGGCTGCGAGCAGCGGTTGCGGAACGAAGGCGAATGGCTCGCCGGTCTGCACATTCGCCTCGGCCGTCGGGCGCAGCGGCTGCAACCCGTCGGCGTGCGCGTCATCGGCGGTGAGCACCGCCAGGACGCCAGGTTCCGCGCACGCCGCCGCGGTGTCGATCCGGTCGATCCGCGCGTGGGGGTGCGGCGAGCGGAGCAGCACGGCGTGCACCATTCCGTCGAACCGCAGGTCGTCCACATAGCGGCCCTGGCCGGTAATGAAACGCGCATCCTCCCGCCGCCGCGGGGCATCGCCTATATTGAACCTGGGTGCCATCACGCTTTCCTCAGAGGGACGGACAACGATACCATGACCGCCAAACGCCAGCTCCATCTGGGCGCCTTCATGCGGCCGACGACCATCCACACCGCGGCCTGGCGCTATCCCGGCGCCTACCCCGACGCGAATTTCAACCTCGGGCACATCAAGCGCTTCATCCAGACGCTCGAGCGGGGCAAATTCGACGCGTTCTTCATGGCCGATCATCTGGCCGTGCTGAACATGCCGATCGACGCGCTGAAGCGCAGCCATACGGTGACCTCGTTCGAGCCGTTCACCTTACTCTCCGCGCTCGCGATGGTCACCGAGCGCATCGGCCTGATCGCCACCGGGTCCACCACGTTCGATGCACCGTTCCATGTCGCGCGCCGCTTTGCCTCGCTGGATCATATCAGCGGTGGGCGCGCCGCGTGGAACATCGTCACCACCTCCAACCCGGATGCGGCGCTGAATTTCGGATTGGAAGACCAGATGGAGCACGACGAGCGCTACCGCCGTGCGCGCGAGTTCTACGATGTTGTCACCGGGCTGTGGGACAGTTGGGCGGAGGATGCGTTCATCCGCAACGTAAAGACCGGCGAGTACTTCGACCCGTCGCGCATGCATGTCCTGGACCATAAGGGCAAGTATTACTCGGTGCGTGGGCCGCTGCACATCGCGCGCCCGATCCAGGGTTGGCCGGTGATCGTGCAGGCCGGCGCCTCTGATGCCGGCCGGCAGCTTGCCGCGGAAACCGCGGAGATGGTGTTCGCCGGCGCCGGCGACATTCACGGCGGGCGGGCGCTGTATGCCGACATCAAGGGCCGCATGGAAAAGCTGGACCGTAACCCTGACCATCTGAAGATCCTGCCGGGTGCCTTTGTGGTGATCGGCGATTCCCTGGACGCGGCACGCGAGAAGCGAGCGAAGCTGGACAGCCTGGTGCACTACGACAGCGCTATCGCTTCGCTGTCGATTGCGCTGGGCACCGACGCGTCGCGCTTCGACCCCGATGCCCCGCTGCCGGACATCCCCGAGACCAACGCCAGCAAGAGCGGTCGCGAACGCGCGATCAATCTCGCCAGGCGCGAGAACCTCACGGTGCGCCGGCTCGCTCAGCGCTTGGGCGGCTACGCCGGCCCCGCGCTGCTCGGCACGCCAGCAATGATCGCCGACCAGATGGAGGAGTGGCTTGAGACCCGCGCCTGCGACGGGTTCAACATCATGTTCCCCTTCCTGCCCGCCGGCCTCGACGATTTCGTGCAACGCGTGGTGCCGGAGCTGCAGCGCCGTGGCATCTTCCGCCGCGAATACACCGGCAGGACGCTGCGCGACCACCTCGGACTGCCACGGCCGAAGAACTGCTTCTTTGCTTGACTTCTCCGCCGGCCCGGCCACAGGCTGGCGCTGAGGCAAACGTCGAGCGCCGCCGCAAAAGGCGGATCGGGAACCCATGTACAGCTATATCGTACGGCGTCTCGCCTTCGGTGCGATCACAGTACTCGGCGTGTCCATCGTCGTGTTCTTCGTGCTGCGCGTCCTGCCGGGCGATCCGCTGGTGGCGATCTTCGGTCCCGAGGGTTTCACCAAGCTCACTCCTGAGCAGCGTGCCAGCTATATGGCACAGCTTGGATTGAACGACCCCTTGATCGTCCAGTACCTGCGTTGGGTTCGCGACATTCTGTCGGGCAGCCTGGGCCACTCGTTCTTCCGCTCGGAGAGCGTGGCCGAGATGATTGCGCGCCGCGGGCCGCTCACCGCGGAGATCGCCGCGCTTTCGGTGGTGCTGTCATGGCTGGTGGGCATCCCTGTCGCGATCGTCAGCGCGCTCCGGCCCAACAGCATCGGCGACAACATCTCGCGGTTCCTCAGTATCCTGTTCCTGGCGATACCCGGCTTCTGGCTCGGCATGCTGATCGTGCTGGTGCTGTTGTTCGGCCTCGGCTACCGGGCACCGCTGGCCAACGTGGCGTTCTTCACCGACCCGCTTGCCAATCTGCAGATTGTCGTCGGCCCAGCCCTGGTCCTTGGCCTGGGCCAGGCCGCCTACATCGCGCGCATGGCGCGCTCCAGCCTGCTCGAGGTGGTACGCGAGGACTATGTGCGTACCGCGCGCGCCAAGGGCCTGAACAACCGCCTGGTCATCGCGTTCCACGCACTGCCCAACGCGCTGCTGCCGGTGGTAACACTGTCGGGCATCCTGCTGGGCTTCGTGCTCGCCGGTTCGATCCCGGTCGAGCGTGCCTTCGGCGCGCCAGGTCTTGGCTACGCCATGTACACCGCGGTCAGCGAGCGCGACATCTTCGTGATGCAGAACCTGGTGTTCCTCTACTCGATCGTGTTCGTGCTGCTGAACATCACGGTCGATCTGGCCTCCGCCTGGCTCGATCCGAGGATCCGTTACCGATGAGCGTCACTCAACCCGATACCACGCTGCCACTGGAGAGTACCGCGGTCGTACCGCCGTCCTGGCCACGACGTGCCGTCAACGGCGTGCGCACCTTTGCGCGCCGCTCGCCGATGTCGGCATTCTGGGCCTGCGTTGCCGCCGCGATCATCGTGATGGCGATCGCCGCCCCGGCGATCGCGCCCTACGATCCGGTGCGCGCCGACTTCCGCCACATGACCAAGCCGCCATCGGAACTGCATTGGTTCGGCACCGACCAGATCGGTCGCGACACGCTCAGCCGGGTGATCTACGGCAGCCGCGCCTCGCTCACCGTGGCAGCCGGCGCGGTGCTGCTGGGCACGACACTCGGCGCCATCTGGGGCCTGGCATGCGGCTACTTTGGCGGCCGGTTCGATATATTCAGTCAGCGAATCATCGAATTCCTGCAATCGTTCCCCGACCTGATCCTGGCCATGGCGATCGCCATGGCGCTGGGCGCCGGTATGGGCACTGTGATCGTCGCGATCGCCATCACCCGCATACCGTTCGGCGGCCGGGTGATCCGCGCCGTGGTGCTGTCGCTGAAGGAGTTATCCTATGTCGAGGCGGCGCGCGGTCTTGGCGCCTCGCATCTGCGCATGATGGCGCGGCACATCCTGCCGCAGTGCATTGCACCTTACCTGATCCTGGCGACCACGCATCTGGGCGTGGCGATCATCATCGAGGCGGCACTCGGCTTCCTCGGCGTCGGCATTCCGCCGCCGACGCCGACCTGGGGCAACATGCTGGCCGACTCGCTGAATGCTGGACTGGTGCCGCCATGGTGGCTGGTGCTGTTTCCCGGCGTGGCCATCACCCTGACGGTGCTGGCGTTCAACCTGCTGGGGGATGGGATTCGCGACGCGCTGGACCCGCGGCTGCGTGGAGCGGTGTGACGGCGGCGAGCGGAAACCGCACGCCCCCCGTGTGCAGATGGCACGCCGCCCAGTGCCCCGGCACCACTTCCCTGAGCATTGGCACCTCGTGCCGACACTCAGCCATGACGTAAGGACACCGCGAGTGGAAATGGCAGCCTGAAGGGGGGTTGATCGGGCTCGGCACGTCGCCGCTCAGAATCACCCGCTTGCGTCGCCGCGCACCCGCCTTGGGGATCGGCACCGCCGACAGCAGCGCCTCGGTGTAAGGGTGCAGCGGCATATCGAACAGGCTGTTCTTGTCGGTCGTCTCGACGATCCGGCCGAGATACATCACCGCGATCCGATGGCTGATGTGCTCCACCACAGCGAGATCATGCGCCACGAACAGATACGACAGCTTGAACTCGTTCTGCAGGTCCATCATCAGATTGATGATCTGCGCCTGGATCGAGACATCCAGAGCCGAGACCGGTTCGTCGCCGACGATCAGTGCCGGTCCCAGCGCCAGCGCGCGTGCTATGCCGATGCGCTGGCGTTGCCCGCCCGAGAACATGTGCGGATACGAATGCATATGCTCCGGCCGCAGCCCGACGCGCTGGAACAGGCTGGCGACCCGCTCCTGGCGTTCGGCCCGGGTCCCGGTGGCATGAATGACAAGAGGCTCTTCGACGATGTCACCCGCCGTCATCCGCGGATTCAGCGACGCGTACGGGTCCTGGTAGATCATCTGCATCTGTTCCCGAAAGGGGAACATCTGCGTTGTATCGAAATCGGTGATATCCTCGCCGCGCACCTTGATGCGGCCGGCGGTCGGTTCCAGCAACTTCAGCAGGGTGCGCCCTACCGTCGATTTGCCGCAGCCGCTCTCGCCGACCAGCCCAAGCGTCTCGCCGCGATCGATGTGAAACGACACGCCGTCCACCGCGTGCACCTGACCCGCCACGCGCGAGAACACGCCCTTGTAGACCGGGAAGTGCTTCTTGAGCTCCTGCACCTCAAGCAGAGGCGAATCGCTCACAGCACTTCTCCGGCGCGCCAGCATGCGACCCAGTGGCCTGGCCGGTGCAGCTCCAGTTTGGGTGCCGCCGCGTGGCAGTGCTCCGTCGCCAGCGCGCAGCGCGGCGCGAAGCTGCAACCCTTCGGCAGATTGAACAGCGAGGGCACCATCCCCTTGATCTCGGCGAGGCGGGTCCGTCCACGCGGCACACGCGCGGCGAAGTCGAGGCTCGGGATGGACCCCTACAGCCCGCTTGTGTACGGATGCGCGGGCCGCTCGAACAGATCGTCCACCCCCGCCTCTTCCACCTTGCGCCCGGCATACATGACCACGACGCGATCGGCATTCTCGGCCACCACGCCCATATCGTGCGTGATCAGGATGATCGCGGTTCCCAGCGTGTCGCGCAGTTCGCGCATCAGGTCGAGAATTTGCGCCTGGATCGTCACGTCCAGCGCCGTGGTCGGCTCGTCCGCGATCAGCACCTTGGGGTTGCAGGACAGCGCCATCGCGATCATCACACGCTGGCGCATGCCGCCGGAAAGCTGGTGCGGATAGGCGTGCACCCGCCGCTCCGGCTCTGGAATATGCACCCGGCGCAGCATGTCGATCGCACGGTCCATTGCCTCGCGGCGCGATGACCCCTGATGCAGTGCAACCGCTTCGCCAATCTGACGGCCGACGCTGAGCAGTGGGTTCAGCGACGTCATCGGCTCCTGGAAGATCATCGAGATCCGGTTGCCGCGAACCTCCTCCATCTGGCCTTCGGTCAGCGTCAGCAGATCGGTACCCTCGAAACGGATCGCACCGCCGACGATGCGGCCCGGCGGGCTCGATACCAGGCGCAGAATGGACAGCGCGGTGACACTCTTGCCGCAGCCCGACTCACCGACCACACCGAGTGTCTCGCCGCTGCGCAGGCTGTACGAAACGCCATCCACTGCCCGCACGATGCCCGCCGGCGTAGCGAACTGCGTGTGCAGATCGTCGATCTCAAGCAGTGGGACCGAGGATCGCGAGGCAGGTAAGGACGGCGCGCGCGTCGGCGACTGCACTTCACTCAAGACGTGACTCCCGAGATTCCGGCGTGTTATCGTTGAATAAGTCGACGGTTCGGGTGCCATAACAGCACGTCATCCACGTTGGCGCAAAGCATTTGGGGAGGAGACGGTGGGCGATCCGCGAGGTAAGTCCGCGCGGCTGACACGCCGCGATCTGCTGGCATCCGGCGTCGCGATGGCTGCTGGCGCCTGTGCGCTGTATCCACGCCCGGTGCTGGCGGACATTCCCGATCAGTTCGACGGCACATCGTTCAAGCTCGCAGCCCCCGATCCCAATCCAAAGTATGGCGGCGTGCTCCGGATGGGTATTACCAACCGCGTCCCGCATTTCGACCTGCACCAGTCGGGCACCTATAACAATCTGGGCGCGATGGCCTGCATGTTCGACAACCTGATCCGGCGCGACCCGCGCGACGGCGGCAAGGCGATCATTCCCGACCTCGCACATAGCTGGGAGATCGCCAAGGACCGCAAGACCTACACCTTCCATCTGCGCAAAGGCGTGCTGTTCCATGATGGCGCGGAACTGACCTCCGAGGACGTGAAAGCGACGTTCGATCGCATCGTGAAGCCACCGCCGGGCATCAGCATACCCCGCAGCATCCTGTTCCGCGCCGTCAGCGAGGTAAAGGCGCCCGACAGGTATACCGTGCAGTTCACGCTGTCCGAGCCGCGGCCGCCGGCTTTCATAATGGCAGCGATCGCCAGCGGCTGGAACGTCATCGTGCGCAAGAAGACGCTGGAGGACAACAACTACAACCTGCGCAAGGTCTGGCCTTATCCGGGGACCGGCCCGTTCATCACCGTGCGGCGGGTGGAGAGCGAGATTTGGGTGGTGGAGAAGAACAAGAACTACTGGAACACCGGTCTGCCGTATCTGGATGGCATCGAGTTCTACAACCTGGTGCCATTTTCTCCGGAGCTCGGCTCGGGCATCCTGTCAGGCCGGGTGGACTATGGCCGCGTCACCGATCCGGTGACCTTCCGCAAGGCACAGGCCACCAAAGGAATGAAGGTCGCCTCGTTCAACCAAAGCGTTATCCATGCCACCTACACCAACATCCAGCGGGGACCGCTGGCCGATCCGCGTGTCCGACGGGCGATGCATCTGGCACTGCATCGGCCGACGCTGGTCGAGGCGATCAAGGACGTGGCACCGATGCAGATCGGCGGGTTCATGTATCCCTTCTCCGATCTGGCAACCCCGAAGGCGGAGCTGGTCAAGCGGCTCGGCTACCAGGATGACCCCACAGCGGCCGAGAAGGAAGCCAAGGCGCTGATGGCGGCGGCCGGCCATCCGAACGGCATCCAAGAGCTGGATTACCTGATTCGCGATCTGGCCAGCTATCATGTCTGGTCGCAGGCAATCCAGGCGATGCTCCAGCAGACACTGAACATCACCTGCAACCTTCGCTACGTCGTGGAATCCGTGTGGTTCGACGACATTGCCAATGGGCACTTCGACCTGGCGATCGGCGCCGTCGTTTCCACACTGCTGGACCCGTCCGATTACTTCAACGCCTGGTACCACACCGGCGGGCCGCAGAACTATTCTTCGTACAGCAACCCCAAGGTGGACGCGCTGATCGAGCAGATCGACCGCGAGGTCGACGCAGCAAAGCGCCAGGCGCTGATCCGCGAAGCAGAGGCGATTTTCGAGCAGGATCCGCCGTTGCTGCCGGTCGCCTGGGAGAAGATCGACGACATTTGGTACGACTACGTCAAAGGGTTGCGGCCGGACGACTATTTCGGCGCCTACGACGTGGTGCGCCAGGATACGTTCTGGCTGAGCAAGACATAAGTAATCAACAAATCAGGGGGCAACGACACAATGTACGGTGAACCACGGGACTGGACGCGACGCAGATTCCTGCAAGGCAGCGCAGCCACGGCGGCGGCGGTGTATGGCCTGCGACCGGCGCATACGCTGGCGGAAATCCCAACCGAGTACGACGGCTCGAAATTCCGGCTCGCCGCACCCGAACCAAATCCCAAGCACGGCGGCGTGCTGCGCATGGGCATCCTGAACCGCCCGCCGCATTTCGACTTCCAGCAGTCCGGCACCATCGGCAACATCGGCACACAAGGCTGCATGTTCGACAACCTGATCCGCCACGACCCGCGCGACAGCGGCAAGACGATCATTCCGGACCTGGCACATAGCTGGGAAATAGCGAAGGACGGCACGACCTACACGTTCTTCCTGCGCAAGGGCGTGCTGTTCCACGACGGCGCCGAACTGACCGCCGCGGACGTGAAGGCGACGTTCGACCGGATTGCCAAACCGCCACAGGGCGTGAACATCCCCCGCAGCATCCTGTTCAAGTCGGTGAGCGAGATCACCGCGCCCGACAAGTACACCGTGCAGTTCAAGCTGGCTGCCCCGCGGCCATCCAGCTTCATTATGGCGGCAATTGCCAGCGGCTGGAACGGCATCCTGCGCAAACAGACGCTGGAGGAGAACAACTTCAATCTGCGCAAGGTGGTGAACATTCCTGGCACTGGCCCGTTCAAGACCACGCGCCGGGTCGAGAACGAGGTCTGGGTGGTGGAGAAGAACAAGGACTACTGGAACCCAGGCCTGCCGTATCTCGACGGCATCGAGTTCTACAATCTGCTGCCGTTCTCGCCGGAGCTTGGTGCGGCGGTCCTGTCAAACCGCGTGGACTATGCGCGAATCGTCGATCCGGTTACCGCCCGGAAGGCCAAGGCCACGCCGGGCGTGTCCACCACGGCATTCAACCAGAGCGTCATCCAGGGCTGCTGGACCAACGACAGGAAGAAACCCTTCGACGACCCGCGCGTCCGTCGGGCGTTCCATTTGTCGTTCGACCACCACGTGCTGGTGGACGTGGTCAAGGACGTGGCGCCGATGCAGGTCGGCGGCTTCATCTATCCGTTCTCGGAATTCGCCACACCGAAAGCCGAGTTGCTCAAGAAGGTGGGCTATCAGGAGGATCCCGCTGCGGCGGCGAAAGAGGCGAAGGCGCTGATGGCGGCAGCCGGCTACGCCAACGGCATCAAGGGCCTCGACTTCATGGTGCGGGACATCGCCACATTCAAGCTGTGGGCGCAGGCGATCCAGGCGATGCTGCAGCAGACCATCAACGTCGAGTGCAAGCTGCGCACGGTGGTCGAGTCAGTGTGGTTCGATGATGCTACCGCGGGCAACTTCGATCTTTGCGTCGGCGCGATAGTCTCGACGCTGCTCGATCCGTCGGACTATTTCAACGCCTGGTACCGCACCGGTGGACCGCAGAACTACTCGTTCTGGCATAATGAGAAGTTCGACGCGCTGGTCGATCAGATCGACTCGGAGGTCGATGCCGCGAAGCGCAAGGCGCTGGTCCGTCAGGCGGAGGAGATCATGGAGCAGGATCCACCGCTGCTGCCGATCTGCTGGGAGCAGATCAACGATGTCTGGTGGAATTATCTCAAAGGTTACAATCCGTACGACTATTTCGGCATCTACGATGTCGTCCGCCAGGACATATTCTGGCTCGACAAGACTTAGCCATCCGCTGCTAGGTTCTGGCATCCTAACGCAACAGGAAAACACGAACAAAGGGGAGGCTTGTGCTGCGCTACGCGTCCAAACTCATCTTCGCAATGGGAGTGGCGGCCGTGCCGACCGCCACACTGCGCGCCGCTGGCCCCGATGTGGCGCGTGGCCAATACCTGGTCCAGGTGATGGGCTGCACCGACTGCCACACCCCCGGCCATCTGCTCGGCCAACCCGATATGACCAAGTACCTCGGTGGATCGAATGTAGGCTTTGCCATCCCCGGCAATGGCGTGTTCGTCGGCCCGAACCTGACGCCGGACAAGCAAACGGGCCTGGGCAACTGGACGACCGAGCAGATCGCGACCGCGATCACCACGGGCAAACGGCCGGACGGGCGGATGCTGGCGCCGATCATGCCGTGGCAGGGCTTCTCCCACCTCACCCAGCCGGACGCGCTGGCCATTGCCGCCTATCTGCAGACCCTGCCGCCGATCAGCAACAAGGTGCCCGGGCCGTTCGGACCGACAGACACGCCTTCGGTTCTCGTCATGTCGGTCCAGCCCGGCGAAGTCTATTCCAGGCTTCCCCAGCCGAAATAGCTCCGCACCATCGGTTGATCCAGGTCAACGCATCCCACGCGATTCCGTGGCAACAGGAGATGCATCACGCGGAGCCGCCCATGTACAGATACATCCTCGTTCCGGCGACCGGTGCCGAGACCGATGGACCGGTGTTCTCCATGGCGCTGACCGTGGCGCGACTCATGCCGGCGCATCTGGCGTTCCTCCACGTTCGCCCCGACGTACAGGCCACGTTGACCGCGATGGCCAGCTCGGACACCGGCGGCGGGTTCGGCTACCCCGAGATGCTTGAGACGCTGGAACAGGAGGCTGCCAGCCGGCAGAAGAAAGCGGAACTGGCGTTCCGTGACTTCTGTGAAGCGGAGCGACTGTTCGTCTCCGCCGATCCAGCCGCCAGACTGCCCTCGGCCGACTGGCGAATAGAGACGGGCGACGAACCACACTGGCTTGCCGAACATGGGCGGGCCGCCGACCTGATCGTGATGGGACGCCCTCGCGATGGCGAGGCGGTCGCGATGGACATGCTGGAAGCGGCATTGATGGAAAGCGGCCGCCCCGTGCTGATCGCGCCGGCAGTGGCGCGCCGCGAATTGTCCGGCGTGGTTGCCATTGCCTGGAAGGACCGGCCTGAAGCCGCACGCGCCATCGCCGCGGCGCAGCCGTTCCTGCAATTGGCCAATAAAGTCCTCATCCTGTCGGTCAGTGAGGACACGAGCAGCAACCAATCGTCCTGCGAGCGCCTTCGCCGTGCCTTGTCGTGGCAGAATTCTGCAACCAGCGTGCAGTGCCTCAAGCCGGAGGGCCGTCCGCCAGTGGAGACGCTGCTGGCTGCCGCGCATTCTGCGAACGCGGATGTGCTGGTGATGGGCGGCTACGGCCACAGCCGAACCCGCGAGATCATCTTTGGCGGGTTCACCCGCCGGATCCTGTCGGGTGCGGATCTGCCGGTGCTGCTGGCGCATTGATCGCACCTGTCGACATCGGTATGGGAACCGCATGACGGAATGCGATGCAACGGTACGGCCGAACTTGGCCACGCTACTGACCTGGCTGTTTCTGGCAGTCTCCGCTGCGCCGGCAAGCGCCCAGGACGTCGGCGATGCCGCCACAGGCCAGAAACTGGCGGAAACCTGGTGCAGCTCCTGCCATCTGGTGGGGGAGGCACACGGGGTGGTCGTCAGCAACGGCGCGCCAACATTCGCCGCCATTGCCGCCGACAAGTCCATTACCGTGCTCTCGTTGCGGGCGTTCCTTCAGACACCGCACGCGAGGATGCCAGACCTGCATCTGAGCCGCGGAGAGGTCGATGACCTGGCCTCCTATATTCTGACCTTGCGGGCGAGATAGCCGGAATTACGCAGGATTGATCGAGATCAAAGACCGGCAGCACCCGGGGGGTATTGTTTCAGCCTGCCGTTGAGGAGGCGGGGATGTCCCCAGAGGTGCAGATAGCGTTTCGTGGCATGGCAACGTCGCCATCAGCCGAAGCCCAGGTCCGACGCAGGGTCGAAGAGCTCCAGCGGTTGTCCGACAGAGTGAGCGCCTGCCGGGTGACGCTGGAGGCCGCCCATCGTCATCACCGGCAGGGCAACATCTATCACGTCCGGGTGGACCTCGCGGTGCCGGGCGGGCGGATCGTGGTCAAGCGCGAGCCTGGCGAGGACCACGCGCATGAAGAGCTGAACGTGGCAATCCGCGATGCATTCGATGCAGTTCGTCGTCGGCTGCTGCAGGATCACATGAAACGGCTGAACGGCGTGCGGAAGCAGCACGGCCTCAGGCAATCGGAGCAATGATCTAAGGCAACATGAGGTCAGACCCCGTCTCTGGTCATCACGCGCTGGGCGACCTCACCTGATCGCTGCCAGGACCTCGTCCTCGGTCGGGAAACGGCCGCTCGCCTTCTTCGAGTAAGTGAGCCTGCCATCCACGGTGATTTCGAACACCCCGCCCCCGGACTTGCGCAGCGCTACCTGCGCCGCCGGTTGGGACTTCCGGATCAGATCTGCCGCCGCACGGGCGCGCGGTCCGTAGCCTCACATTCCGCAGTATTCGATCTCGATCTGCATGGGGTCAGGCCTTCTCGGGTTGTGGACACCGGTGACAGAGTGGCAGGACTTGGGGCAATCCGATAGCCCCTGGAGGCCGCCATGACCGATCGCCGCTTGAAGCCTGCCGATCCAGCCATATCGCCTCGCTTCGGCGACGTGGCAACTCTGTTGCGCGCGCCGCGCGTGCCGCCCGATTCGGGAGTCGATATCGCGCTGGTCGGCGTGCCCTTCGACCTCGGCACCAACCACCGCACCGGTGCCCGCGGTGGCCCGGGGGCGATTCGCGAGGCGTCGCGAACCATCCGGCTAGTCCATCCGAGCAGCCGGATCGCGCCGTTCGAGCTCTGTCAGGTGGCCGATGTCGGCGATGTTGCGATCAACGCGATGGATCTCGGCGCCAGTCTCGCCACGATCGAAGATTTTTTCCGATCGCTCCATGGTCTCGGGATCACCCCGATCGCCGTTGGCGGCGATCATACGATCCCGCTTCCCATCCTGCGCGCGATCGTCAGGACGCAGCCCATAGGGCTGGTGCAGTTCGATGCACACCCGGACACACTCGACACACTGATGGGCACGCGCATCAACCACGCGACAACATTCCGACGCGCCGTGGAGGAAGGGCTGATCGATCCGGGGCGAACGGTGCAGGTGGGACTCCGCGGCAGCATGTTCAGTTCCGATGACGCGAGCTGGAGCCGTGAGGCGGGCATGCGCGTCATTGCCATGGACGAATTCGAGCAACTCGGCCGCACACGCGTGATCGAGGAGATCGGTCGCGTGATCGGCGACGGACCGACCTATGTCAGCTTCGACATCGATGGCCTGGACGCGGCGCACGCGATGGGGACCGGCGTTCCGGAAGTTGGCGGCTACTCGGTGCGCGACGCGCAGGTGATGCTACAAAGCCTGCGCGGACGACACCTGATCGGTGCCGATCTGTGCGAGGTGGCGCCGATGTACGACCCTACCGGCCAGACCGCACTGAACGCGGCCAACCTGCTGTTCGAGCTGCTCTGCGTCGTGGCGGACAGTCGCGCCGCCCGGTCCGTTCGCAGCTAAGCTAAACCGCGCGAAATGTCGCCCAGACCGGCGCATGATCGCTGGCGCCCTCCGCGCCGCGAACCTCGCGGTCGATGCCGGCATCGATCAGGCGGCTCGCGGCCGCGCGGTTCAGAAGCAGAAAGTCGATGCGCAGCCCGGCATCCCGCTGCCATCGATCCCTCTTGTAATCCCAGAACGTGTACATCGGCTCGTCAGGATGACGCGCTCCGACCGCGTCCACCCAGCCTTGCTCCAGCAGGCGCTGAAAGCAGGCGCGACTTTCGGGCTGCAGCAGGGCGTTCCTGGACCAGGACTTACTGGGATAAATGTCGCGGTCGGTCGGCACGACGTTGAAGTCGCCAGCCAACAGCACAGGCGCGTCCAGCGCATAGCAGGTCCTGGCATGCGCCAGCAGCCGCTCGAACCAGGCGAGCTTGTAGGCGAATTTTGGCCCGGGCTGCGGATTGCCGTTCGGCAGATAGATCGAGGCGATCAGAAATCCCCTGACCGCGGCCTCGATGTAACGGCTCTGCATGTCCGCGGGATCGCCTGGCAATCTGTCGCGAGTCAGGACCGGACCGCCGGGGTTCGCAAGGATTGCCACGCCGTTGAATGTGCGCTGCCCGCGCCACACGGCATGATAGCCAGCTTTGCCGAGTTCGGCGGCGGGAAATGCATCGTCGGTGCATCTCAGTTCCTGCAGGCAGACGATATGCGGTTGCGAGCCGGCAAGCCATCCAAGCAGATTGGGCAAGCGGCGGATCACGTTGTTGACGTTGAAGGTGGCGATCTTGAGAACCTGCCGCAGCTGCGGCCGCCGCACCGGCGTCGTCGGCCTGGCGCGGGTTTCCGCGGCCAGCTCATCGAACCGGCGCGCGAGACGATCGAGCTGCCACGTTCTCGCCAGGTCTGCCGCACGGTCCCAGGTGGCGATCTGGTCCGCCAGCGACGGAAGCGGTGCCGAGGCGTCCATGGTGGCAACTCTCTTGTAGAGCCTCAGGTCGTCTGCCTGTGACGCGAGGCGCCCGACTGCCAACACCGCTTCCAAGCTTCCGTGCCGGCCAAGCAGTGCGGCTGCTCCCTTCGGCCCGACGCCAGCGGCACCGGGGAGCTTGTCCGATGGATCTCCACGCAGAGCAATGAAGTCGGGCACCTGGTTCGGCGTCACGCCATAGCGCTGGCGCACCTCCTCGGGGCCGATGCGAGACATTACGCCGGCTTTCACTGGATAAAGGATCGTCGTGGCTGCGGAGGCGAGCTGAAACGAATCGCGATCGCCGCTGGCGACCACAGCCTTGCCGCCGGCAGCTTCTTGCTGGGCCACGGCGGCGGCGAGGAAGTCGTCCGCCTCGTAACCCGGCGCCTTTGCATTGGCAAAGCCGCATGCGGAGACCAGGTCTGGCAGGATTGCCAGTTGATCCAGCAGTTCTGCATCGAACTGGCGGCCGCTTTGGTAACGCGGAAAGAGCCGCTGCCGAAAGTTGGGCGCGGTCAGCGTGTCCCAACCGACCAGCACAGCCCGAGGTCGTTCCGCCTGAAACAGCCGAACGAGAAGATTGCCGAAACCGACAATGGCGCCTCCGCCCTTGTTGCCGGCACGCCTGATGGATCGCGGCAGGGCATGGAACGCACGATGTGCGAAGGAATCGCCATCGATGACGAGCAGAGGCCGGTCAGCAAGCGAATTCGTCGGGCGGCGCGCAGCGGGCAATTGCTCGGTCACGGAATCGGCGTCGCGGCAGTAACGGCCGCGGCGCGCCGCGCTAGTGGCCATATGAACCACAAGGCCAAAAGGCACGCCAGCACCGCGCCTGAAGCGAGGCCGCCGAATGCCGGCCACCCGGCGATGCGGGCGAACACAACGTAGGCGTCGGCGGACATACCCAGCGCGAGCGGGAGCAGGGCGGCAACCGTGAGTGGACCACCGACCCGCAGCACTGCCTCGGTGTCCTCACCGGCCCACACGATCCGATGCAGGGCGGCCGGCGTCATCAACAACGCGACGGACAGTGTGATCGCCAGCAGCGCCAGTCCGTGCAGCATGCGTGAGCTTTCCGGCAGCTTCTCGAAGGCCGCGGTGAGCACGATGACGAGTTGGAACCCCAACAGGGCCTGAGCTCCGGGAAGAATGACGCGACCCTCCGTCAGCATCTGCTCGATCCTGGCGTGCAGCGGCGCTGTT
>DATBKQ010000472.1:0-5400 GCA_036555825.1 Acetobacteraceae bacterium
CGGTTCGCCCACTGACGAACTGGAGCGCGGCCTTGACGAGGGACCGCAGCAGCGGGTCACCATCGAGCCATTCGCTGCGGGACGGGTCGAGGTGACATTTGCCGAGTGGGATGCTTGCGTGACGGCTGGCGGGTGTGGCGGTTACAGTCCGCCGGATCAAGGCTGGGGTCGCGGTGACCGCCCGGTGATCAACGTGTCCTGGGATGATGCTCAGTCATACGTCACTTGGCTGTCGGGGCAGACTGGAAAGCGTTATCGGCTGCTGACCGAAGCTGAATGGGAATATGCCACGCGGGCAGGCTCCGTGACACCATTCTCGACCGGCGAGCAAGTCCGCCCCGATCAAGCCCAGTACGACTGGAAATACTCCTACGGCGGTTCACCAACACGAACTTCGTCTGATGCGAAGACTGCGCCGGTCGCGAGCTTCCCGGCGAACCCATTTGGATTGCACGACGTTCACGGGAATGTCTCGGAATGGGTGCAGGATTGCTATCGCTCAGGCCAGTCAGCCCAAGGCGCAGCCCATGAGACAGCCGATTGTGCTGCATCCGGAAGTGGCGGCACCCAACGTGTTCTGCGCGGTGGTTCCTGGAAAAACAATCCAATGTACCTCCGCTCTGCCAGCCGCAATAGGTTGGGTTCGGTCAATCGATTCGACTTTGTGGGCTTCCGCGTCGCGAGGATGCTCTGACATTCCCACCCAGGCGACGTATCTTGTGATACGCGGGCCAGGGAACTGGCGGTCAACTGCGGAGACCACACATCGGTTTCCCGACCTTCGCGCAGCCACCCATCGTCATCCCGGCCTTCGCGCAGCGAAGAGCCGGGATCCAGGGTGACCGCGCCGATGGTGGCCCTGGATCCCGGGTCGGCTCCGCCGCCCGGGATGACGAGACATTATGCCGTTCTCGGTCAATCGGCAGGTGCCTGGAAGCAGCGCCGCAACCGTTCCCGGCCCGCCTGTCCGGCCGCGAGTGTCAGGGCATTGACGATGGCCAGCCGGAACCCCCCAGGCGGCATCGCGTGGTGGTCCGGCGCCTTGTCCTCGTGGAACGTGATCTGGACGCTCGACACGCCCGGCATCTCCCGCACCCCCCGCACCAGCGAGGCGGGCGGATGCCGGTATCGCGGACCATGCGGGCCGAACAGCACGACGCTGTAGCCATCGACGCGCTCGTCGTCCGGGTAACTCCACTCGCCGGTGACAGAGAGCCGCACCACCGCTTCAACCCACCCCGACCCGTAAAGATCAGGCCATTGGTCGGCAAAGCGCAGATGCGCCTCGATGATCCGGCCGCCGATGGTTTCGAAGTTCGCCATCCCGGTGTAGCCGCGCAGGTGCGTGCGCGACCATGCGCCGCACCAGTCCTCGATCTCCGGCATCTTCCCAGCGTGGATCAGCCAGTAATCGAACGTGCCGCCAGGCGCGGTCGCTCCGGTCGTGTGCCGCCACCAGCGTGGCTCACCGTCCACCAGGGCGACATCAGTACTGACGTGCGCCCCGCGCAGCAGCGTGCACCAGAAGTGACCCGCAGTCAGCGCGGCGCGGTACTCGTCGGCCGAGGCGATCACGCGGCTGCCGATCCCCATGCCGCGCAGGTTCATGATCGGTTTCGAGAACACCGGGTAGGACGAGGGCATCACGCCGTGCGGTGCCGCCTGCAGACCCTGCGACAGGGCCACCGCCAGCTTGTCGTAGATCCAGCGATGGCGCGGGAACCACTCCCACGAATCAGCATCCTCGGTGGAGATGCGTATGTCGGGCGGGCAGTCGACATGCTCGAAATACTGGAAGCGCCAGGGATCGGCTTCGCAGACCGGCATCAGGCTGAACTGATCGGCGCCGGGCGCAGCCGCTGAGGCAGGCTGTTCAGCGACTCCGTCGTGTCGAAGTCGCGCAGCACCGCATCGTCCGCCATCTCCACCTCGGCGACCGCCTCGAGATGCTTGCCCAGCAGGAAGCGCGCACCGGAATCACCGGTGATCTGCAGGATGTCGGAGAAGAACCGCCGGTCCCACAGCATCGGGTTGCCTTGCTTGCCGCGGAACGTCGGCAGCACGATCTGCCGGCCCTCCTCGGGATCGTACGCGCTCAGCAGCCGGTCGATCATCCGGCCGGTCACCAGCGGCATGTCGCCCAGGCAGACCAGCGCCGCCGAGCACTCGTCGGGTACCGCCGCGATCCCGGCCTTCAGGCTCGCCGACAATCCTTCCGCGTAATCCGCCGCGTGAACATATCGTACTGGCCGGCCGCCGAGTGTGTGCTGGATCTGCTCCGCCTGGTGGCCGATCACCACCAGGATCGGCCGGGCATTGGACGACAGAACATTATCGATCACGCGCGCAATCATCGGTTTGCCGGTGCGGTCGGCGACCAGCAGCTTGTTGTGCGGGGCCATCCTGCGCGAGCGTCCGGCCGCCAGCACGACCGCGGCGATGGTGGGGGCGCTGCGGGGCGCCACGCCGGTGCGCGGTGTCGCGGGCGCCTTTTCGCGGGGCAGCGGCCGGGATTCGATCTCCTTCAACAGGCCGCCGACGCCCATCTTCATGATATCGGCCGGCCCCACGGTCAGCCCGGCGAACAGTCGCGTCAGCACGAAGTCGATGCCGTTCAGCTTCGGGCTGCGCGCACAGCCAGGGAGTACCAGCGCGGGCCTGGTTCCGATGCGGCCCAGACAGATCAGATTGCCGGGATCGACCGGCATGCCGAAATGCAGGATCTCGCCGCCGGCCCGCACGATGCCGGACGGTCCCACGTCGCGCCGGTCCACCACGGCGGAGGCGCCGACCACCAACAGCAGATCCGCGCCCTGGGAAACCAGCGATTCCAGTGCCTCACCGATGGGCGCCTCCTCGTGCGGCGTGCGCAGCGGCGACAGCAGCGAGCCGGTGAGCCGGGAGACCCGCTGTTCCGTGGCCGCGATCGTCTTCTCGGTAACGCTGTCCTTCAACCCGGGCAGCTCGGTGACGACCAGCCCGACCTTCAGATGATGGAACGGGTGCAGGACCAGGGGTGAACCCGCCTGGCGGACCAATGCCTCGGCGACCGCCAGCACATTGCCGGGGACCGAGAAGGGGACGATCTTGACGGTCGCGACCAGGTCCTTCGGCGCTACCACGGAATAATCGGGCAGGGTCCCGATGGTGATCGACTCATCGATCGTGTTGAGGCGATTGACCATGGTCGCGTCGACACGCAGCAGTCCTGGCACTTCCGCGGCGAGGTTCACCCGGCCGGTCGCGGCGCGCGTGCGGGCGAGCAGCGGGGAGACCAGCGGCTGGGCCAGCCGGTCGGCGGCGATGTCCTCCGGCACGTCCCCCGGCTCCAGCCGGGCGGCGATCACTTCGCTGCGCCCAGCCTCACGCAGCGCGACCAGCGCGCCTTCGTCCAGCACCGAGCCCTTTCGAATGACCCGCTCCCCGACCCGCTGGGAATGCGCCATGATGGCGCCGCGCGCCTCCGCGATTGGAACGGGTCCGAATTTCATGCCGCAAGCGGCTGCTTTTGCGGCAAAGGAGCACCGCGGCGTACCCCCACCAGCTCGGCCATGATCGACAGCGCGATTTCCGGGGCGGTGACCGCCTCGATGTCCAGTCCGACGGGACCATGGATGCGCCCCAGGGCGGCATCGCCGTGGCCGAGTTCGCGCAGTCGCTTGAGCCGCGCCGAATGGGTCCGCCGCGAACCGAGCGAGCCGATGTAGAAAGCCGCCGATTTCAGCGCGCGATCGAGTGCCGGATCGTCCAGTTTCGGGTCGTGCGTCAGGGTGATCACCGCCGTGCGCGAGTCGGGCTTCAGCTCGTCCATCGCTTCATCGGGCCACGCGGTGGAGACGGTCACGTTCGGGAACCGCTCGTCGGAGGCGAACGACCGGCGCGGGTCCACCACGGTCACCGCGAAGCCGCACTGGGTGGCGAACGGCACCAGTGCCTGGGCGATGTGCACCGCACCCACGACGATCAGTCGCAGCGGCGGGTTGTGCGCGTGCAGGAACCAGTCGGTGCCGTCGATCTTCACCGTGCCGCTCTGGTCGGAGTCCAGCGCCTTCTCGGCGGCGGCGTTCAGCGCCGCCGGAGCTGCCGGATCGGGCAGCAGGCGTTGCTCGCCATCCGGCAGGCGCGTCGCCAGAACGACGGGGCGGCCATCGCGCTTCGCGGCTTCCAGCGCGGCGAGTGTTTCGGGGGTCATGGCAGCACACGTCCCTTGCTGGACAGCGCAGTCATGACAGCTTCTCGACAAACACCTTGACCTTGCCGCCACATGCCAGGCCGACTTCCCAGGCACGCTCGTTCGTTACGCCGAAATCCAGCAATTGCGGCGAGCCGGTTTCGATCGTCTTTATTGCCGCGTCCGCCACCGCGCCCTCGATGCAGCCCCCGGACACCGAGCCCGCCATCTTGCCGGACTTGGTCACCGCCATCTGGCTGCCCGCCGGGCGGGGCGAGCTGCCCCAGGTCTCGGTCACGGTCGCGACAGCCACTTGCTCGCCGGCGGCACACCAGGCGGCGGCGGTGCTCATCACGTCCTCGGTTTCTGCAATCGTCATGACGCCATCCTTTCAGGCTCGCCCGCGGTCGCCAAGTGCATGCGTGGTGGTGCGGGACGGGACAGGAGATCGACCAGCGCGCGCAGGCTGGCCAGGTTATGTACGGGGCGAAAGTCGTCCACGTGCGGCAGCATCGCGCGTATGCCCTGTGATTTTGGCTCGAAACCGGCCCAGCGCAACAGTGGGTTCAGCCAGATCAGCCGCCGGCAGGACCGATGCAGCCGGTCCATGTTCTCGGCCAGCCCGCGCGCACCGTCGCGATCCAATCCGTCGGTGATCAGCAGGACGATCGCGCCCTGTGCCAGCACGCGCCTGGCCCAATGGCGGTTGAACGTCTCCAGCGCCTCGCCGATCCGCGTGCCGCCGGACCAATCGGGGACCACGTGCGAAACCATCTGGAACGCGACCTCGGGATCGCGATGGCGAAGCTGCCTGGTGACGTTCGACAGCCTGGTGCCGAACAGGAACACGCAGACCCGGTCGCGCTCGTTGGTCATCGCGTGCAGGAAGTGCAGCAGGATCTGTGCGTAGCGCGACATCGACCCGGAGATGTCGCACAGCACCACCAGCGGGGGCGGGCGGGTCAGTTGGCGATTGCGTGCGATGGTGACGATCTCGCCGCCCTGCCGCAGGCTCTGGCGAACGGTGCGGCGCAGATCGACGATCGGTCCTTGCGGGTCGGTGCGCAGCCGCCGTGTCCGGCGCAGGTCCAGCGGGAGGACCAGGCGGCGAATCTCCCGCTTCGCTTCGGCGATCTCCTCGGCACTCATCGCCTCGAAGTCCATCCGCTGCAGGCGCTCGCGGTCGGAGACGGTCAGCACCGCGTCCATGACCGGCGGCTCGTCCTGCG
>DATBKQ010000473.1:0-7707 GCA_036555825.1 Acetobacteraceae bacterium
TGCCGAGCGAACGCACGTCGCCGCCCAGTTCCTGATATCGCAGCGCCAGCGATCCGGCGCACAGGACGCGCACGCCGCCGCGGATCACCTGCAGATCGGGATTGGCGCAGATCATCGGCAGACGATGCTGCGCGCAGTCACGCAGTACCGTTTCGAACTCCGCCATGTCGGTCGGATTGCGGTGGTCGTCCGGGCCGGTGTTCAGCACGAAATTGGCCTCGGACGGCTGGGCCGCCTCGGTCAGCGGCAGGCCCTCGAAGATTCCGCGATCGCGTTCGGGGCCGAGATGGAACATGCGCGTGCCAAGTTCCGCCCACCACAGGTCGGGAGGGCGCTGCAATGCGCGGCGGACTGCCTCGCCGCTGGTCAGGATGTCGGTATAGAGATCGTCCGGGATGCCCATCCGGCGCATGAGCGCCTGCGCCGCATCGTTGGGTCGCGGCACATTCGACAGCAGCAGCATCCGCTTGCCCGCCGCACGCAGCCGGGCGAGGCAATCGACCGCATGCGGGAAGGCATTCACCCCGTCATGGATGACGCCCCAGAGATCGAGGACGAAGCCGTCGTAGCGATCGGCGAGCGGGGCGAATCCTGGCAGATGTTCCATCGGCGCTATCCTGCCAGATGTCGCGCGTCGCTGCCCACCGCGTCCTGGAGGCGGTCGAACCCCATGCCGCGCAGCTCCGCCGCCAGCTCGCGCTTGAGCCGCGGGATCACTGCCGGTCCGGCATAGGCGAAGCCGGTATAGAGCTGCACCAGCGATGCGCCTGCACGGATCTTGGCCAGGGCCTCCGCGCCCGCGGACACGCCGCCGGCGCCGATCAGCACCAACCGGCCCTGTGCGAGCAGGAAGGCCTGCGCCAGCACCCTAGTGGAAAGCCGGAACAGCGGCTCGCCGGACAGGCCGCCGGCTTCGCGCGCATGCGGTGAACGCAGGCCGGCCGGGCGCGCCGTTGTGGTGTTCGATACGATCAGCCCCTGCACGCCCAGTGCAACGCAAGTCTCCACCAGCGCCTGCAATGCGGCCTCGCCGAGGTCCGGCGCGATCTTCACCAGCAGCGGTGGATGGTGCGCGACACGCGCGGCAACCGCGTGGAGGATGCCGCGCAGCCGCGCCTCGCCCTGCAAGTCGCGCAGCCCCGGCGTGTTAGGCGACGACACGTTGATCGCCACGTAGTCGGCGTACGGCGACACCGCGGCAATCAGCGCCGGATAGTCGCGTTCCGGATCGGCCGCGTCCTTGTTGATGCCGACGTTCGCACCGACAACGACGGGTCCGTACGGCCGGCGCGACAGACGCTTCAGGTAGGCGTCGAGACCGGCATTGTTGAACCCCATGCGGTTGATCACCGCGCCGTCCTCTTCCAACCGGAACAGCCGCGGCCGCGGATTGCCGGGTTGGGGTCGCGGCGTGACCGTGCCGGTCTCCACAAAGCCAAAGCCCAGCCGGGTCAGCGGCGCAAGCGCAACGGCATTCTTGTCGAAGCCGGCCGCCAGCCCGATCGGGTTGACGAAGCGCTGACCCAGCGCCTCGATCGCCAGCGCCGGATCGTCCGCCGACGCATCCCGCCCGGCGAAGCCCCAGCGCAACGCCAGCAGCGCAGCCTGATGCGCCCGTTCCGGATCGAGCCGGCGCAGCAAGGGCAGCAGGGCTGATGCAAGCACGAAACTCACGACCCGGCTTATGCCCGCCGGAGCGCCGCGCCGGAAGCTTCGCCCCAAGCGGCGGACCATGTATTTTCCCAGCTTCCGAATGCGGGGGTGAGCCTTGCCAGCAACCGGTTCCGAACGGTTCGATGTCGCCTATCTGGTGCTCAGCGGCACGACGACCGCCGCGCGCTGTCCCGAGATCCTGCGCGGGTTGATCCAGGTCGGCTTTGCGACCGTCATTGCCATCCCCACGCCAAACGCGTCGCGTGTGCTTGCGCCGCGCGAGCTCGCCGACATGGCGGGCGCGCAGGTGGTCGAATCCTATTTCGATCTCGGCATCCGTCCACGCCCGCCGCGCGGTGTCGTGCTGTTTGCCCCCTGCAGCTTCAATTCGCTGAACAAGCTGGCGCATGGCATCGCCGACAATCTCGCGCTGTCCGTGGTGGCCGAGGCGATCGGACGCCGCACCCCGGTCATCGTCGGACCATCGTTGAACCAGCCGCTGCTGGACCATCCGGTGGCGCAGGCTTCGTTGCGGACGCTGGCCGGCTGGCGGGTGACGATCGTGCCGCCGGTGGACGAGGGCGAAGGACCGCGCCTTGCCCCGACTGCACAGTTGCTCGCCGCCGTTGGTCCTTACGTCGCGGCCGCTCGGTAGACACTGCTCGGGAAACCCGGCTGCCCCGCATTTCGTTGTACGGCCTCGCTCCACAGGAGGCGCCATGGCTCGGCGAGGCCGCGCCCTGGTCTGGCTGCTGGGCCTGGGCCTTTCGATACTGGCTATCGTTATCGTCGCCGTGGTCTGGGGAGGCGATCTGCTGATTCCGGTGGTGGCGGCCCGCGCCGGCGCCGCGCTGGGAAGGCCCGTGTCCATCGCGCATCTGCACATCGTGCCGGGGCGCGTCGTCACGGTGACCGCTGATGACGTGACGATCGGCAATCGCCCCGACTGGACCGGCGAGCCACTCGCCAAGCTGCCGCGGCTGCGCGTGAAGGTCGATGTCTGGGATTACCTGCGGCACGGCCAACCGATAGTGCCGCTGGTGGAGCTGGAGCGCCCGCAGGTGTTTGCGACGCAATTGCCGAACGGCGCGGACAATTACAAGCTGCAACTGGCAAGCAGCTCGAGCGGCAGCACGAAGATCGGCGAGGTGCGCATCGACGAGGGCCAGATGTTCGTGCGCCTGGCCAAGCTGAAGGCCGACCTGACCGTGGGCATCGCCACGCAGGGCCAGGGCGGGGGAGCACGGATCGTCGCCGACGCCCGGGGGACGTACAACGCGCAGCCGATCACCGGACGGCTGGTGGGCGGCGCTCTGCTATCGCTGCGCGACACCGCGCAGCCATGGCCGCTCGACCTGCGCATCCAGAACGGACCGACCGAGGTGAGCCTGACGGGAACCGTGCAAAACCCGATGGCGATGCAGGGCGCCGATCTGAAGCTGCACTTCGCCGGACCGGACATGTCGCTGCTCACCCAGCTCACCGGCATCCCGGTGCCGAAGACCCCGGCCTATCAGCTCACCGGCCAGCTCGATTTCAGCAAGAGCCTGGTGCAGCTTCGCGATTTCACCGCGCGTGTCGGCAACAGCGACCTGGAAGGCACGATCGCGGTCAATCCCGACACCGAGCCGCCCGACATGACGGCCAACCTGCGGTCACGCCGCGTCGATCTTGCCGACCTCGGCGGCTTCATCGGCACCGAGCCAGGCCGGACGACCACGGCCGGCGAAACGCCCGCGCAGCGGGCCCAGGTGGCGCGCGCGGAAGCCAGCCCGAAGCTGATCCCGGACACCCCGATCAGCGTGCCCAAGCTGCACTGGGCGAACGTCCATATGCATTACCGCGGCCAGTCGATCGAGGGGCGATCGATGCCGCTCGACGACCTCGACGTGAAGCTGGACATCGTCAACGGCCAGGTCGCGCTGCGCCCGCTCAGCTTCGGCGTCGGTGCCGGCCGCATCGACGGCAACGTCGAGCTGACACCGCAAGGCAACCTCACGCACGCCAGGGCCGACATCGCATTCCAGCGGATCGACGTCTCCCGGCTGATGGTGGCAACACACGCTTTCCAGGGCGCCGGAACCATCGGCGGGTCGGCGGCGATCGACGGCGTGGGCAATTCGATCGCGCAGGTGCTCGACAACGGCAATGGCGAGCTGAAGCTGGGGATGGTCGGCGGCGACCTCAGTGCCGTGCTGGTCGATCTGTCCGGGCTGGAGTTCGGCAATGCCGTGCTGTCCGTGTTGGGTATACCGCAACGGACCCAGGTGCAGTGCTTCATGACCGATGCCGCGTTGCGCCGCGGCACCGTGCAGCTTCGGGCACTCGTGCTCGACACCGGCGAGGCCATCGTGACCGGCACCGGCGGTGCGAACCTGCGTGACGAGACGCTTGACCTGCAGCTCCGCACCGAAGCGAAGCACTTCAGCATCGGGTCGCTGCCCACGCCGCTGAACATCGGCGGCACCCTCAAGCATCCTTCTATCCTGCCGGGTGCCGAGCTCGCGGTGCGCGGCGGGCTGGCGGCCGGGCTGGGGGTGATATTCCCCCCGCTCGCCGCGCTGCCGACGATCCAGTTCGGCACTGGCGACGACCACCGCTGCGATCGCATCCTGGCGCGGGCGAAACACCAGCCCGGCGGGCAGCGGCTGCCGAAGCCCGGGCCGCAGGAGAGCACGCGTTAGTGCCCCCGCCATCGGTGGAGCGCGACCAGGGGAAGCAATCTGGTGCGGGGGCGCCTGTGGACGTGACCGAGATTGCTTCGTCCCCCGCCCTTCGGCGGGGTCCTCGCAATGGGGTCGGCGTCCTGCTGCTCTTGTTCAGCGGCGATGCCAGCTTACCAGCGTGAGGCCGTGTGCCGGGTCCAGCACCTGAAGCGGGCCAGGCCGCAGTCCGTGTTCAGCCAGCACCTCCTCGGGGCGCCGTGCGGGCACTGCAGGGAACACCGGGCGGCCGTTCGGCAGCCATACGCCTGGCGCCCGTGTCAGATGGAACACGTCGAACAGATCGAGGAACAGGCCGAATGCGTCGGTTCCGCCAATCACCGCGATGCGGTCCTTCGGTTCGCTCAGCGCCGCCAACGCTTGCTCGAACGAAACGCCTGCCGGATTCCAATAGCGCGCCCGCCGATTGGAGGGATGCGGTGCGAGGTCGGCGATGCGTCTGGTCAGGATCAGCCGTTGGCGCAGTGGCGAGCGCGCGAAGTGCTCCTGCGAATGCCGGCCGTGCACCACCACATCGACGCGATCGAGACCATGCTCGAAGAAGCGCTGATCAGCACCGAACTTAAGGGAATCGGGCATGTGGCGCGCGGCGTCGGCCAGCATTCCATCTTCCGATACGATCGCATAACCCTCGATGAAACGTCTGCCGGTCATGCGGATCGCCGCAACCGTCCTCGCGCCTGATCGGCCAGCAGCATCGCCAGTTCACGCGCCCGGCGTTCCCCGGTGTGCCCGGCGAGCGTGCGCGATCTGCCGGCTGCGCCGATCCTCATGCGTGCCGCATCAGGCAAGGCAAGGGCGGCGATGACATCGTCGGTGGACGCCGCCGTCAACAGCTCGCGGCCAGGCGCGAACACATCCTCGAGCCCTGGCCAGATGTCGGTTATCACCGGCGCGCCGCAGGCTGTTGCCTCGAACAGGCGCACACTTGGACTGTGGCCTGTCCGCACCATGTCCATCCGCGTCACGTTGAGCGCCCAGCCGAGGCTGGAATAGAACGCGGCATGTTCGCTGGGCGGCAGATGTTCGATGCGCTCGACGTTGGCCGGCCACTCGATACCCTGCGGATACTGCGCGCCGGCCACCACGAAGCGCCGGTCCGGCAACCGGACAGCGACATCGATGAGCAAACGCCTGAGCGGTTCCTGACGATCCGGACTGTAGGTGCCGATATACCCAAGGTCCCAACGCAACGGGTCGCCGGTCGGGCAGTACAAGGCAGGATCCACCGAGCAGTACAGTTTGCACGCACGTTGCACGCCGTACCGCCGCTCCAGTCGCTTGAGCACCGGGCCGCCGGTGAACGAGAGATAGAAGTCGAACAGCGGCATGACCGCCGGGGACAGATATTCCGAATCGCCCTGCGCCAGCTTGCGCAGCGTTACCGGCGTATCGATGTCATAAAACCCCAGCGAGCCGCGCCTGATGCCACTGACCCATTCCACCACCGCTATCGCGTCGGGCACGAAGGAGCCCACGATGACCGCATCGGCCCGCGCCAGCACGCGGCGCCAGCGTCCCAGCTCCTCCAGCGAGTGGTAGAATTGCAGTTCGCAGAACCCGGGATCCGTCAGATCCTGGTGCGCCGAGTACCACGGCCGCTGCCTTTCGAGGAACAGGATGTCGTGACCGTGTGCCGCCAGGCCGCGCAGCAGCGCACGGTAGGTGGTGGCGTGGCCGTTGCCCCATGACGAGCTGAGACTCAGCCCGAAAAATACCAGACGCATACCGCCCCCTCAGGCATCCACCAACTGGCGCTTGCGTGCGAGCGTGCCGCGGAACAGATCATTGACCGCCTGCGCACGCTGCGCGTAACTATGTTCCGCCAGGATACGCCGGCGCGCACGCTCGCCGATGCCGCGCGCCATCTCCGGCGTCAGTGTCGCCATGATGTCCGCCACATCGTCACCGTCGCGCGCGACCAGGATCTCCTCGCCTGGCGCCAGGAATTGCTCGATGCCTTCCCATGCATCGGTGATCAGGCACGCTCCGGCGCCGGCGGCCTCGAACACGCGGGTTGCGGGAGAGAAGCCCATCGCCGCCATGCTGTCGCGCGCAACGTTCAGTACCGCCAGCGCCGAGGCGTTGAAGGCGTTGTGTCGGCCGGTGCCGACGTGACCGATCCAGCGCACATTCGGCGACATCGGCTTGTCTTGCCAGCCGGAGCCGCCAAGCACGAAACGCTTGTTCGGCAGGCGCGCGGCGGGCACGAAGAAGAATGCGTCCGCGCGTGCCTCGCGATCCGGCATCCGGTTGGCCAGGAACGACAGATCGGCTGCCAGCTCCGCCTCCCTTGGCACGGGGTAATGCGTGGCGCGATCGAGCGCGTTGTAGATCGTTGCGCAGCAGCGCGCGCCCAGTGCGCGATACGCCTGCACCACCGGCGGCCCCCCGCCATAGGTCAGCACCAGATCCAGCTCCGCCAAGGCGCCGCGCAGGACCGGCGCGGTGCCGGCGCGCAGTTGCGCCAATGTCGCGGGTGCATCGACATCGCAGAACACCCGCAGCGCATCCGGCCGGGCGGCTGTCATGATTCCGCTCAACAACTCCTCGTCGAACACACCAACCCCGCTCGCCTTGACCACCACGTCGGCTCCCGCGGCCTCCGCCAATACGGCGCGCAACGCATCCGGCCGGGCCTGATAGACCCGCACCCGCGCCCAGGGCGGCGGCCCGATGTCGCGGTGCGACTGACGGTCGAATGCATCCGGCTCATAGAAGGTGATCTCGTAGCCAAGCGGCGCGAGCGCCGACAGCAGTCCGCGGTAATATGTCGCCGCGCCGTTCCAATACGATGAAAGCAGGCTCGAGCCGTAGAACGCGACGCGGATCATGCGGCCGCCATTCTCGGTGCGTGATTCAGGGTATCGATGATCGCCAGCAGCTTATCGACGCGGTGAGAGCATGTGTGCCGCTCTGCGATGGTCTGCAGTCCATGCGTCGCAAGCGAGCGCCGGAGTCCGGCATCCGCCTGCAGCGCCCGCATGTGCTGCTGCATTTCCGCGGGGCCGCGCGCTGGCAGATAGTCCTGCCAGGGGCGGAACAGCGCCTCGCTATCGCTCCATGGTGCGCACAGCAGCGGAATGCCGCATGCCATTGCCTCGAACATGCGTATGGTCGGAATGCCCGGAAGCCGCTCGACATAGAACCGGCGGGGCACGTGCACCGTCATCATATGGCGCGCAAACACCTCCGGAACGCGCGCGTTCGGCAGCCAGCCACGATAGCGGGCGCCATGCCCGCGCAGCGCCGCGATCGCCTCATCCGGATAGCGCACGCCATACACGTCGAGCCCCAGTCCCAGGTCGGCCGCAGGGTCCATCAGGTACGA
>DATBKQ010000474.1:0-10017 GCA_036555825.1 Acetobacteraceae bacterium
GCCCGAAGGTCTGAATCACGCGCTCAAACATGAAAAGCTAAAGCATGATGAGGGTCAACTTGACCTCATCATGCTTTAGCCAACGACCCGCCACTCGTGGATGAGCTGGCCTGGGGCCACCTCCTCGAACGTTACCTCGACGGCGGCGCCCACCGGCACCTTGTACGGCGGGGTGCCCGGGAGATTGGAATAGAAATTGACCCGTGGGTCCGCGTCCAACGTCACCATTGCCAGGTTATAGGGCTGATCGGGCATGCGCCGGTTCAGGCGGCCATCCTCGATCACGATGTAGGTCGCGATATGGCCCCTTCCCTCGACCTCTTTCCACGTCAGACCGGCGGGCGAGTTGCAGACCTGGCAGGCCTGTTGCGGCGGGTATTGCAGCCTCTCGCACGCCGTGCAGTGCTGCAAGACGAGCCGCCTTTGATTGACCGCGTCCCAGAACGGCTTGCTCAATGCGTCGGGAACCGGGATCAGCTTCGGCATCGCTTCACCCCTCGCCACGTCCAACCCAACTGCCATAGACCGGGTATTGGCAGCAGACGAACTCGATATAGGCCGGGCGACCCGAGGTATTGATATCAAGCGCCCGGCGCAAGGCAGGGATGATCTCGGCCGGCTCACTGACCCGCTCGGTGTGGAAGCCCAGCGCGCCGATCACCTTCGACATATCCACCTCGTCGGGCCCCAGCACCTGATGTGTAAAGGGATCGTGCCCTGGTCCCCAGAAGCCGGGTCCATAGCCCGCAAACCCGCCATTGCTGATGTGCACGACGGTGATCCCGAGTTTCTCGCGCAGCAGAACCTCGAGGTTGCCGAGCATGTAGCCAAGGCCCGCCTCGCCGGTCACCGCCACGGAGGCCCTGCCCGGAAATGCCTTCTTGGCGGCGATGGCAGCGGCCAGGCTGAAGCCGAGCGTGGAGACATTGCCCCAGCCCAGGAAGCCGCGCGGGATCAGCGTGTCGAACACGGTGCTGAGCTGATCGCGCGTGTTGCCGGACTCGTGCGTCACGAACGAATTGCGCAGGTCCAGCACCTGCATGAGGTCGCCGTATACCCGGTACGGGTTGATCGGCTTCTCGTCGGACGCCATGACCTGCCGGTATCTGGCAAGCGCCTCGTCGCGTGCCGCCCTCACTTCCGCCGCCACATCACCCGCCGGCCGTCCGCCACCGGACGTGCGGTCGGACACCTCCTGATGCAGCGCCTGCAAGGTGAAGCGCGCATCGCCGATCACCGCGTGCGCCGTGGGGTACATCTTGTTGATGTGCAGCTCGTCCACGTTGCAATGGATGATGGTCTTCTTCGCCGCGTCGGGAATGCCGTGGCTGAAGCGGCCCGGCGACAGGCTCGAGCCTACCGCGAGGATGACGTCGCTCTTGTTCAGGTAATGTGCCACCTGATCGCCCCGCACGCCGACGAACAGCGGATGGTTCTCCGGGAACGTACCCTTGGCCTTGAGGGTCGCGATCACCGGCACATTCGCCAGCTCCGCCAGCGCTCTCAGCTCGTCCGAGGCGCCCGCGTAGATGACGCCCTCGCCGGCATAGATCAGCGGGTCACGGGCAGCCAGGAGCAGATCAACCGCGGCGCGCACATCCGCCGGGTCCGGCGTCGATTTCCAACCCTTCACGGGACGGTAGGGGTCGGCGGTCTCGTCGTAGGTGGCCGCGGCGTTGGGAATGGCCAGGATCACCGGGCCCGGTCGGCCGCTGCGCAGCATGGTGAAGGCGCGGCGCATAAGCTCCGGCGTGCGCTCGGGCTTGTCGAGATAGCCGAACCACTTCGACACGGTTTTCATCGCCGATGCGACGTCATACTGGCTGTTGCCCGAGCTGCCGGCCGGCACGCCATCGGTGATGCACAGAACCGGCGAGCCATCTTCATACGCCTGCGCCAGCCCGGCGTAGGCGTACTGCATGCCGGCGGCATTGACGCCCCCCTGGAAGGTGCACACCCCGATCCGTGACCCCGCGGTGATGCGCGAGAACGCGTCGGCGACCGCGACGGCGTAGCGGTCGTCGCGCATCATCAGCATCGGCACCCCTTCCCGGCCGAGTGCGTTGTTCACCCGGCAGACAGGGAAAGTCGAAACCCAACCCACACCCTCCTGCTTGAGAATGCGACTGATGCCGGTCGCTACATCGAACGTCATGAATGTGATCTCCTTTGCATGCTGCCAAGCGACGCGCTTCTCAAGGCATCGGAACGCCGATGGACTTGAGCCGCGCATGTGCGCGGCTGGCACGCGCCTTCAGGCCATCGAGATAGGTGCTGACGTCATTGCCGGGCAGGTTCAACACCTTGCACCCAAGCCGCCAGTACTCCTCGATCTGCCCCTCGGTTTCCGCCGACCCGCGGGCGAGTTTCCCGTGCGCGGTGCAGGCCTCCGCAATCCGGCGCACGGCTGCCTTGAACGTGGGATGCTCAAGCTGGAGATGAACGCCCAGGCGCGCACTGAGGTCCGAGTGCCCATAGGCGATCATGTCGATGCCTTCCACCGCCGCGATCGCCTCGACATTTTCCAGGCCCTCGAGCGACTCGATCGACACGCAAACGATGATGTTGGCATTGGCCCAAGGCGCATACTCGGACGCGTGCCGGGCGCCATGGCTTCGGTATCCGGTGTGCATCCCCTGCCCCGAGATACCGCGATTGCCGATCGGCGGATACTTCGCCTCCCGCGCGATCGCGCGCGCCTCCTCGGCGTTATCGACCTCCGAGACCTGGATGCCCATGATCCCCTGATCGAGGATCGCGGGGATCAGGTAGCTGAACGATTTGTGGATGCGCACGATCGCCGAGACGCCCGTCGCTTGAAACCACCCGGCGAGATCGGCGATCGTCTCGAGGTCGAAGGCGCCATGTTCGTGGTCGATCATGCAGTAGTCGAAGCCGGAGGCCTCGATGATCCACGGAACGCCGCGCGACGCGAACTCCTTGAGCCCGGTGCCAAGCGCGGCCCGCCCCTCACGCACCGCCCGCCTTATGCTGTTCTCTTTCATGGCTCGTACGAGGCCCCCATCGCGAGATTCAGGATGGCGCATTCGCCCTGTGATACCCGCCTCCAACCGCCCGCGCCCAGGGCAGCGCCGGGTCATGTGCCCTCCAAACCCCGGAGTACGTCGGCGCGAGGCAAGTGTCTACGATGCGGCCCTGGCATGCGCCATGGCGTCTCCGACGATTGACCTCCCCAGGGATGGTCTGCTGGAACATCGGCTCGATCGACGGTTCGTGCTTTGGAGGACATCCGGAATGAAACGCCGCAGCTTTCTTGCGGGAGCGGCTATCGCCGCGCTTGGCCCCACCGCGCTCGCCCAGCCGGCCATTGGCGGCAAGGCGAAGACGCTGATCCATGTGCCTCAGGCGAACTTGACCAGCCTCGATCCGGTCTGGACCACGGCACTGGTCACCCGCAACTACGCGGCGATGGTGTTCGAAACGCTGTATGGCCGGGACGAGGAGCTCAACCCGCAGCCCCAGATGGTCGAGGGCCACCAGGTGGAGAGCAACGGGCTGCGCTGGACGATGCGCCTGCGAGACGGCCTGGCGTTTCATGATGGCGAGAAGGTGCTGGCGCGCGACTGCGTCGCCTCGCTGCAACGCTGGATGAAGCGCGATCCGATCGGCCAGACGATTGCCGCCCGGCTGGACACGTTGGAAGCACCCGACGACAGGACCATCGTCTTCCGGCTGCGCAAGCCATTCGCCTCGCTGCCCTACGCTCTGGCGAAGACCCAGCCGACGCCGGTGATCATGCCGGAACGCCTGGCACAGACCGATCCGTTCAAGCAGGTTCCCGAAGTCGTCGGCAGCGGCCCGTTCCGTTGGGTCGCCAGCGAATACGTCGCCGGCAATTTGGCGGTCTTCGCGAGGAACGAGCGCTATAATCCCCGGCCGGAGCCGGCCAGTTTCGCCGCGGGCGGCTATCGCGTGCTGGTGGACCGGGTCGAGTGGCGGATCATTCCCGATGCCGCCACCGCGACCAACGCACTGACTGCCGGCGAGGTCGACTGGCTCGACTCGCCGCTGCCGGACCTGCTGCCTATGCTGCGCAAGGCGTCCGGCGTGACCGTCGCGCCAATCGACATCTACGGCACGTTCGGCGGGCTGCGGCCGAATTGCCTGCAAGGCCCGACCGCCAACGAAGGCGTTCGCCGCGCCATCCTCGCCGCGATCGACCAGGTTGAGGTGATGACCGCGGTAATGGGCGAGGAGAAGAGCCTGTACCGCGCGCCCGTCGGCTACTTCTTGCCTGGCACACCCTCGGCGAACGATGCCGGTATGGACGCGGTACGCAGGCGCCCGGATGCGGACGCGATCAAGGCGATGCTGAAGCAGGCCGGCTATGGCGGCGAGCGCGTCGTGCTGATGCATCCGACCGACCAGACCTTCTATGACGCGATGAGCAGTGTGGTCGCCGCATCGCTCCGGCGCGTCGGGATCAACCTGGACGAGCAATCGCTGGACTGGGGCACGGTGGTGCAGCGCCGCACCAGCCGGGAGCCGTTGGACAAAGGCGGCTGGTCGCTGTTCCCCTACGGCGCGCCGGCGGCCGAATACCGCGATCCGGTGTTCGCCACCAACCTCCGCGGCAATGGCAAGGACGCCTGGTTTGGCTGGCCGAGTGACGAGAAGATGGAGGCGCTGCGCAGCGCGTGGATGGACGCCACCGAAGAGGCCGAACGCAAGAAGCTGGACGCGGAGATCCAGGCCCGCGCGTTCGAGACGGTGCCGTTCGTGCCGCTTGGCCAGTACTTGCCTCCGTCAGCGTATCGCAGCAACCTGACCGGCATTTTGAAAGGCGCCGTGCCGGTATTCTGGAACGTCAGCAAGGTCTGAGCCCGGACCTGGGCCGCCGCGCCATGCGCGGCGCCTCGGGCTGGCGGCACCCTCTCCAGCCCTGCGCGCCGCCTCTCCCGCTGCGCGGGCAAGGCGTACAACTCAAGCCGCCAGCCGTTCGCGCGCCGCCGCCTTGATCATGGCCGCACCCTTTTCGGCGATCATTATGGTGGGCGCGTTGGTGTTGGTCGATGTCACCGCCGGCATGATCGATGCATCGATCACGCGCAGCCCCTCCATCCCGTGCACCCCCAACTGATCGTCCACCACGGCCAATGGATGCTGGCCCATCATGCAGGTGCAGCTCGCATGATAGCAGGTGCCGCCATAACGCCGCGCGTAGTCCAGCAACTCGTCGTCGGTCCGCACATCCTCGCCGGGCAGGCTCTCCGCACGCAGATAGGGTTTAAGGGCCGGTGCCTCGAACATGCGCCGGGCGAAGCGCAGGCCGCCCAGCAGCGCCATGCGGTCGGTCTCGTCCGACAGGTAGCGCGGATTGATCAGCGGCATATCCTCGGGCCGGTTCGACTTCGCCTTCACATAGCCACGCGACAGCGGCCGCATCTGCCAGGCACCGGCGCTGACGCCAGGCGTTTCCTCCAGCTCGCCGATCTGGCCGTTCTTGAAGCTGCCGGGCGCGAAGGTGATCTGCATGTCGGACGTGGCCGATGACTCCAGCACCTTCACCGATGCCGCGACCAGCGACGGGCTGTAGGTCAGCATGCCCTTGCCGGTGAACATCCAGCGCAGCACCTCGATCGCCAGCGGAATGCCGCGCGCCTTCTCGTTCGCCGTGGCGAGGCCGGTGACCGGATAGGAAATGCGCGCCTGGAAATGATCCTGCATGTTGCGCCCGACGCCTTTCAGCTCGTGCACGACCGGAACGCCGATTTCCGACAGATGCTCGGCGTCGCCGACGCCGGAAAGCTGCAGAAGGTGCGGCGACCCGACCGCGCCCGCCGCCAGGATCACCTCGCGCCCGGCGGTCGCGCGCTGCGTGATGCCGCCACGGGCGAATTCCACGCCGACGGCGCGTTTGCCCTCGAAGATCACGCGATGCACCATGGCGTTGGTAACCAGACGCAGATTCGGTCGCGACAAGGCCCGCGTCAGATAGGTGCGCGCGGCGCTGGCCCGCCGCCGTCCGTTGCGCGTCTGCTGGCACCAGCCGATCGTGTCGACCGAGCCGTGCGTGATGCCGTTCACGTCCTCCTGGTAGGTCAGGCCCAATTGCTTGCCGGATTCAACCACCGCCGCGCACAGTGGCGAGCGGCCCACGTTCGAGGTGTGCAGCGGGCCGTCCTTGCCCCGAACCTCGTTCCCCTGGCCTTCCCAGCGTTCGGCGGCGCGGAACACCGGCAGGCAATCGTCCCAGCTCCAACCGCGGTTTCCTGCCTGTGCCCAATGGTCGTAGTCCTCGGGCTGGCCGCGAATGTAGATCAGGCCGTTGATCGAGGAGGAGCCGCCGATCACGCGCCCCCGCGTATAGACGATGGCCCGGCCGTTCGTGCCGGGATCGGGCTCGGAGCGATATTTCCAGGTCAGCTTGTCGTGGTCGAGCATCTTGAAGAAGCCGGCCGGGACATGGATGAGCGGATTGTGGTCCTTGCCGCCGGCCTCGACCAGAATGACGCTGGTGTTCGCATCCTCGGTAAGGCGGCTGGCCAAAACGCAGCCGGCCGATCCCGCCCCCACGATCACGTAGTCTGCTTGCATGTTCCCCGCCCGCGGCTTGATTGCCCGCAGTGTGACTCGGGTTGCCGGCCTATCCAAGCAGGGGTGAGATCTGCTCAGGTGGCGGCAATACGGCGGCCGACGTATTTCGGAGCCAACCGCATCATCATCGGCAACCAGGCAACCTTCCCCGGAAGGATTTCGTCGCGGCCATGCTGAATCTCCCGCAAGACCCGCTTGACCAATGCCTCGGCCGACATCTTCGGCCGATTCACGGCACGCGTTGCCGGCGTATCGACCAGCGGGGGCAATACCTCGACAACCCGAATACCGACGGCACTCAGTTGCCGGCGCATCGCCAGAGTGAAGGCGTGGAGCCCGGCCTTGCTTGCCGAGTAGGTCGGTGCACGCGTCGCGGGCAGCAACGCGTAACCTGAGGTGATCATAACGACCATGCCCCTTTCACTGGCGCGCAGCAGCGGCAGAAGCTGGCGGGTCAACAAGATGGTGGCGGTCAGGTTGATCCCGATCTCGCGCTCGATGCGAGCGTCGCATATGCTGTTGTCAAGCAGGTCGACCTGCTCCATGACCGCTGCATTGTTGATCAGCACATCGAGTCTGCCGTGGCGTGCTGCAATGGTCCTTGCCAGGGCGAGCACGTCCGGCCGGTCCGCAATGTCGCATCGGACAGCTTCGATTGCCGGGTTCTGCCGTTGCAGTTGTTGCAGCGAGCCTCGGTCGCGCCCGCAGGCGATGACGCTTGCGTCATCGGCTGCAAGTCTCTCCACGAACGCCCGGCCGATGCCGGAATTGCCGCCCGTCACCAGTACAACCCGCTCGCTCCAACGGCTGCTGCCAGCAGCCGAGGCGGCAGTAAGGCCCGGCGTGTGGGTCATGCGCACCCTCCTGCGCGCGCCCTATTTCCGACAGCACCAGACGCCAGCGTATGTCGCCCTATTCCAGATCACGCAGGCTGACCTCACCCGGCTAGCCTTCCGCCTCCGGTCGTCACGCGGCTACCGTTGCTTGCCGACCGCGCTGCTTTCGCCCGGCCCTTTGGCATAGCCCAGCGGGGTATTGGCGGCATTGCTCCCGGCTGCCGGTCCGACGCTCTTGCCCGACCCGGTATCGGCCTGGCCGGCCTGTCCCGGTTGGTTTGCTGTCGGCCCCGTTTTCGTCGTGGTTCCGGTGGCGTTGTTGGCGTTCGCCTCACGAGCCTGGTCGCTGCCGATGGCCGCGACGCCCGCCCCAGCCGTGGTCGCCATCAGGATGGCCGCCAGGCCGATCGCGCCCAGAATTCTCATGGTCCTGCTCCTTGCCGAGTGGCACATTCAGCGGCAGCAACGCCGCGGCTGTCGCCGCCGATGCAGCAGGTCACGGAGATGATACCGAGGGCAGGTGGAAAAGCCGCGCCGCTCAGCGCGAGTAGTACTCCACCACCAGGTTGGGCTCCATCTGCACCGGATACGGCACGTCCGTCAGCTTCGGTGCCCGCGCGAACCGGCCCTTCATCGCCCGGTGATCGACCTCCAGGTACTCTGGCACGTCGCGTTCGTTGCTTTGCGCGGCATCCAGCACCATCGCGAGCTGCTTGGACCGCTCCTTCACCTCGATCGTGTCGCCGTCCTTCACCCGATAGGACGGGATGTTCACGCGCCTGCCGTTCACCGTGACGTGGCCGTGCGAGATGAACTGTCGCGCCGCGAACGGCGTCATGGCGAACTTCATGCGATATACCACCGCGTCCAGCCGCCGCTCCAGCAGTTCGATCAGAAGCTGCGACGAGTCGCCGCGCACGCGAACCGCCTCCTGGTAATAGCGGCGGAACTGCTTCTCGCTGATATTGCCGTAATAGCCGCGCAGCTTCTGCTTCGCCATCAACTGCGTGCCGTAGTCGGTGGCCTTCTTGCGGCGCTGGCCGTGCTGGCCTGGCCCGTATTCGCGCTTGTTGATCGGCGATTTCGGCCGACCCCAAAGGTTGACCCCCAGGCGACGGTTGATCTTGTATTTGCTCTCGGCGCGCTTGGTCATCGTCGGCGTTGCCCTTTCGTCCGGCGGTTGTTGCACCGGTAGGCCACGCATGGCGCGTGGCGGGCGCGGAACCCGAAGTTCCGTCCGCGTTCCCGGCAGTGACGGGTCTCCAGTGCGCGAGCGCATTGGGGACCCGGCGCCGCTTCTACGGAGCCCGCCCCGGTCTTGTCAAACGCGCGCCCGCCGCCTAGCACGCCCGCGTGATCAACCGCGCCGACATCGTCTGGCTTGGCATTTCCTCGGCCGTCATCGGCTGCCTGGTCGGCGGCATGATGCTGGGTATCGGCATGGACCTGATCGTCAACGGCCAGCCGCTGGGCTGGCTGCTGATGCTGCCGGGCGCGCCGGTGTCGGCCATCCCAGGCTGGCTCCTGGGACGGCGGCTGGCGCAGCAGCTATGACGCAGCCGGCGTTACGCTTTCATTGCTTTGACGCGAGTTGCGGCTAGTATCCGATCGCAGAGGATCGTGAGTCGCGTGCGACGCACGATCCGCCGCGTGAATCGGAGACTCAAACCAAGGAGCGACGTGCCGACTTTCACTGAAAGTCGGCACTTGGTGGCGGGTAGCATGTCAGACGAAGCTCCGTTGCCGGCAGGTGCCGGCACGCGAACCGCTCGCCGCGGCGGAAGGAACGGACCGCCGGCAGGCAGCGAGCCGCTCACGCTGGCGATCGACGTCGGCGGCACTCACCTGAAAGCCGGCGTGCTGACCCCGGCGGGCCGGATGACGGCTGGCCCGGTGCGGGTGGTCACCCCCAATCCCAGCACACCGGATGCGGTGATCGCGGCGTTGGCGGAACTGGTGCTGCCGCTCGGAGCGTTCCAGCGGGCATCCATCGGCTTTCCCGGCGTGGTACGCGCCGGCAGGGTGCTGACCGCGCCGAACCTCGGCAACACGGCCTGGCATGACGTCCCGCTCGCCAGGACGCTGTCCGACCGGCTGCGCGTCCCGGCGCGCCTGGCGAACGATGCGACGGTGCAGGGCCTCGGCGTGATCGCCGGGCATGGCCTGGAATGTGTCATCACACTCGGCACCGGCATGGGCTTCGCCGTGTTCGAGCAGGGCCTGCCCGGACCGCATCTCGAACTGAGCCAGCACCCGGTGCGCGGCGGCAAGACCTACGACCAGTATATCGGCGATGCGGCACGGCGCGACGCCGGAAGCAAGCGATGGAACCGCCGGGTGCGCAAGGCGATCGGCTTCATCGCCACGCTGACGGATTTCGACGTGCTGTATATCGGCGGAGGCAACGCGCGGCATATCGATGGCGACCTGCCCGAAAAGGTGCGCCTTGTGTCGAACGAGGCCGGCATCACCGGCGGCATCCGGCTCTGGGATGCCAGGCTGGACGGCATTTTCGCGGCGGCCTAGCGCGTGATGACCGGAGGCGGAATCGCCCGGAGGTCTGAATCACGCGCTCAAACATGAAGAAGCTAAAGCATGATGAGGGTCAACTTGACCTCATCAT
>DATBKQ010000475.1:0-7067 GCA_036555825.1 Acetobacteraceae bacterium
GGCGCCTGGTGCGTCGGCATGACGCGCCGCGCGCTCGACATGATGATCGAGCACGCCAGGCAGCGCGTCACCTTCGGCCAGCGCCTCGCCGACCGCCAGGCCATCCAGTGGTGGATTGCCGAAGCGGCGTTGAAGATCCACGCCTGCCGCCTGATGGTGTACGACGCCGCCGCAAAATCGGACGCCGGCAAGGACGTGCGCACCGAGGCGTCCATGGTGAAGCTCTACGGCACCGAGATGGCGACCGAGACGATCGACCACGCGATGCAGACCTTCGGCGCGATGGGTATGGCGAAGGAGCTGCCGCTGCAGCTCATGGCGCAGAGGGTACGGACCATGCGAATCTATGAAGGGCCGTCGGAAGTGCACCGGATGGTGATCGCCCGCCGGCTCTTGCGGGATCGGAGGTAGCAACATGGGCAAGCTCGACGGCAAGGTTGCCATCGTCACCGGCGCAAGCCGCGGCATCGGCCAGGCGATCGCCGAACTGTTCGCCGAGGAAGGCGCCAGAGTGATCTGCGCCGCGCGCACCTTCAGCGAGGGCGACCATCCGTTTCTCGAAGGCACTTTGAAGCGCACCGTGGAGCTGATCCGCGCCAAGGGCGGCGAGGCCAAGGCTGTCGCCTGCGACGTCTCCAACGAGGAGGAATGCATCCGGCTGGTGCAGTCGGCGCGCGACTACGGCCCGGTCGACATCCTGGTGAACAACGCGGCACTCAGCTACTTCCAGCCGATCGCCGAGCTCGCCACCAACCGCTGGGTGCGCGCGTTCGCGGTCGATGTGCATGGACCGTTCATGCTGGCGAAGGAAGTGTTGAAGGACATGATTCCCCGGCGCAGCGGCGCGATCGTCAATATCAGTTCCGGCGCGGCGATCGGCCCCGGACGCGGCCCCTATGCCGACAAGGCCGTGCGCGGCGGAACAATGTACGGCGCGGTAAAGGCGGCGCTTGAGCGCTTCACCCAGGGTCTGGCGCAGGAGGTGGCGCAGTACGACGGGATCACCATCGCCGCCGTCTCGCCCTCGCGCGTCGTGCCCACCCCGGGGACGGTGTACCACAAGCTGGTCTCCGGTATGGATGATCCGAAAGGCGAACCGCCGACAATAATGGCACGCGCGGCGCTGCTGCTGGCGAGCGAGCCGGCTGACAAGGTCAATGGCCGGGTGACCTACAGCCAGCAAATCCTCAAGGAGTTCGGCTGGATCGACCGCGCCGTGGGACGCGGCGTGGACACGCCGGGCTCTGGTTATTCGCAGATTTAGGCTGCTCGACCGGGGCGGTCGGCTGCCAAATCCGATCACCGCAGGGATGACGGACGGCCCGCGTCCCTGTAGCTTTCTTCTTGATACGCAGCAAACCGGAGGAAACGATCATGTCGGACGGACAGACCTGTCTCAAGGGGGTGAAGATTCTCGATCTCACCCAGTTCGAAGCAGGCCCGTCCTGCACCGAGGCGCTGGCCTGGCTCGGCGCCGATGTCGTGAAGCTGGAGAACCCTGGCGGCGGCGATCCCGGGCGGGCCTTGGGCGGCAAGGCTGCCAAGGACGATCCGTATTTCCTGCTGTTCAATGCCAACAAGAAGTCGATCACCGTCAACCTGAAAGACCCCAAAGGTCTGCAACTGGTGAAGGACCTCGCGGCGAAGGCCGATGTGATGGTGGAGAACTTCGCCCCCGGCGCGATCGAACGCCTCGGCCTCGGCGCCGACGTGGTCCGCAAGCTCAACCCGTCCATCATCTATTGTCAGGTAAAGGGCTTCGGCGAAGGCAGCCCGTACGAGAAGAACCTGGCGTTCGACATGATTGCCCAGGCCTGCGGCGGCACCATGAGCATCACCGGCGAACGCGACGGTCAGCCGCTGAAACCAGGTCCGTCACTGGGCGATACCGGCACCGGCATGCTGCTGGCGATCTCCATCCTGGGCGCGCTGTATCGCCGCAAGGAGACCGGCCTGGGCGATCACCTGCAGGTGGCGATGCAGGATGCGATGCTGCACTACATCCGCATCGCCTTCGCCGCGCAGCACCGGAACGGCGACAAACAGGCGGCGGGACGCGCCGGCAACAGCAGCGTATCCGGCTCCAATCCGCCCATGGGCACGTTCCCCAGCAAGGGCGGCGGCCTGAATGACTACGTCTATGTCTTCACCAGCCGCGCCAATCCCGACCACTGGCGGCGCCTGCTCAAGGTGATCGGCCGCGAGGAGCTGATCGGCGATGCGCGGTTCGAAACGCCGGCCGCCCGCGCCGAACGCGCCGACGAGGTCAACGAGATGATCGCCGCCTGGACCAGGCAGCACACCAAGCAGGAGTGCATGGAGATCATCGGCGCCGCCGGCGTGCCCGCCGGCGCGGTGCTCGACACGCTGGAACTCTACAACGATCCGACCTTCGAGCAGCGCAAGATCATGCAGACGTTCCAACATCCCACGTATGGTCCGTTCAAGATGGTCGGCTGGCCGGTCCGCTTCGAAGGCAAGCCGCCGCCCGTCGCTCCCTCGCCGATGCTCGGCCAGCACAACGAGCAGGTGCTGGGCGACTGGCTCGGCCTCGATCGCGACGCGGTCGGCGGCCTGAAGAACGGCGGCGTAATCGGCTGACACCCCGTGTCATTGCGAGGAGCCGAAGGCGACGAAGCAATCTCGGTCAGGCCATGCGCCCCAAGCCTGACCGGGATTGCTTCGCTCCGCGCGCAATGACACCTGCGAAGGAGTCCCACGAATGGCTGAACTGACCGGTTCGGAAATCCTGGCGAAGTGCCTGAAGAAGGACGGCGTCCAGGACATCTTCTACATCATGGGCGGCCCGATGCTGCTGGCCGAGTCCACCTGCATCACCGAAGGCATCCGCATGATCGACGTGCGCCACGAGCAGGCCGCCGCCTTCATGGCGCAGGCCTACAGCCGGCTCCGGCAGACGCCCAGCGTGTGCATGGCCGCCTCGGGCCCCGGTGTGACCAACCTGATCACCGGCATGGCCAATGCATTGATCGACTGCTGCCCGGTGGTGGCGTTCGGCGGCTCCAGCCCGATCAGCCAGTTCGGCCGCCAGGTATTCCAGGAGATCGACCAGGTCGAACTCATGCGCGGCTGCTGCAAGCACGTCGATCGCGTGCACAATCTCAAGCGCATCCCGCAGCAGGTGAACTGGGCCCTCCAGCGCGCCATCGCCGGCAAGCCTGGCCCAGTCTATGTCGATATGCCCGGCGACATCCTCTACCAGAAGATCGACGAGAACCTGGTGGACTGGAGCTACGCCGGCCGGAAGCTGCTGGACAGCCGCCCACTCGGCGATCCTCGCCGGGTGAACGAGCTGGTGAAGGCGCTCGCGGAAGCGAAGCAGCCGCTGATCGTGTCCGGCACCGGTGTGATCTGGTCGCGCGCCTGGGCCGAGATGCAGGAATTCGTCGAAGCCGCTGGCATCCCCTTCTACACCACCCCGCAAGGCCGCGGCGTGGTGCCGGACGATCATCCCTGCTCGTTCCTGACCATGCGCAACACCGCGTTCGCGGACGCCGACCTGATCATCGTGCTGGGCACGCGGATGAACTACATCATCGGCCACGCCGCGCCGCCCCGCTTCGGCGGCAACGCAAGGATCGCCCGCATCGACATCGACCCCGAGGAGATCGGCGCGGCAGCCCGCGGCGTCGACATCCCGATCGTCGGCGACTGCAAGATGGTGCTCCAGCAACTGCTGGACGGCATCAAGGGCAAGGTCACCCAGGACAGCTACAAGGCCTGGCGGCAGAAGCTGGCGGAGGGCGAGGCCGCCAAGCGCTCCCAGGCCGGCGCCAACCGGCCCGCCGAGGACGGCGACATCCACCCGGTCCGCATGCTGGAGGAGGTGAGGAACTTCGCGCAGCGCGACTCGATCCTGTGCGTCGATGGCCAGGAGACGCTGAACTACGGCCGCCAGACCATGCCGACCTTCGCACCCGGCCACCGGCTGAACTCGGGTCCGTTTGGCACGATGGGTGTGGGGCTGCCGTTCGGTGTCGGCGCCAAGGTCGCCTGCCCGGACAAGCAGGTGATCGTGGTGCACGGCGACGGCTCACTCGGCATGAACGCCATGGAGATCGACACCGCGGTGCGGCACAAGATTCCCATCCTGATCGTGGTCAGCCTGAACGGCGGCTGGACCGGCGATCCTCAGCGCGAGAAGCCAGGCCGCGACCTCGGCTACACACGCTATGACAAGATGTGCGAGGCGCTTGGCGGCTACGGCGAGTACGTGACCAAGCCCGAGGACATCCGCCCTGCCCTCGAACGCGCCCAGCGCAAGGTGGACGAAGGCATGGTGGCCCTGGTCAACGTGCGCACCGACTACCGCGCCCGCTACGGCGGCGTGCGCTTCTCCGACTATTCAACCTAATGCGGGCTTCACTTCCCCCCGGCTCGCGCGGGGGGAAGGGCACCGCCCAGTTACGCCGCATTCTCCAAAATCATAAGATTTTCGTTGACAAAATCCCAGGAATTTTTCATAGTAGGCGGCCGCATCAAAATTGCGGAAAGCGCCCATGGCATCTGCTGTCGTAACGTTTACCGCCCGGCCGTTGGAATGGATTCTCAGGGATCAGGGGTCGCGTGACTGGCGTCTCAACGCCGATCGCGCACGGAAATGCGAATTCCTCGTGTGCACGCAGAACAGGCACAACGCCGACTTCGGAGCGCCGACCGCGCCACATCGGGCGGCGTTCTTGATCGGCCGTATCTCCGAGGTGGTGGAATCGTCAGAGCGGCACGACCGGTGGTTGATCAAAATCAGCGAATATCTTGAATGTAATCTGCCCAATATCTGGGGAAAATCGGGTCATTTGCGTTACCCTGTGTGGTACGCAACGCTTGAAGAACTCGGGATTGACCTGACCACGTTAGGTCCGTTCCAGCGGCTGCCACGACGGGACGGTATGGGCTCGCCGGTAAGAAGGTCAGAAACGGCCGCCGCTCCCTGTGCAGGGCCCGTCGGGCGCCCCGGCCGGCCGGACGTCAGCCCCGAGGCCCACCGCACCTTGCGCGGTCCAGATGATTGGGACCGGCTAAATGCGATCCTGGCCCAGATCGATCGCATCCCCGATCTGCCTGAACCATTCGATGCCCTCGACTGGGACGAACACGGCCTGCCGCGATGATCGCGGTCGACACGTCCGCGATCGTCGCCATCGTCCTCAATGAACCCGAGCGTCCGGCGTTCCTGAACGTACTGAGAAGCGGCCCCCCGGCGTTGATCAGCACCGTCTCGGCGGTTGAAGCCAAAATGGTCGTTTTCGGCCGGCGGGGCCATCGCGCCGTGGTCTTCGTCGACGACCTGCTGGCATTGCCGATGTTCGAGATCACGGCGCCGGACGCGGCCGACATGAACGCTGCCTACGCTGCCTTCGTTGCGTTCGGCAGAGGCAGCGGGCATCCGGCGGCGCTGAATTTTGGCGACCTTTTCGCATACGCGTTGGCGAAGGTGCGGAACCTGCCTTTGCTTTTCAAAGGCAACGACTTCGCCGAGACCGATATCCGACCTGCCAGGACAGGGTCCGCATAGTGCACGGGACGGCTTGCTGGGCATGAAGATTGCCTCGCCTCTACGGAAGCACCCGCTCTTCCCGGGCAATTCGACCTCATGCAGGCCCTCTCCCCGCAGCGCCCGCGCGGTCACCTCACGGGAGCCGCCGGCACCTGTACCAGATGCCCTGCCTTCACCCACACTTGGCATCCACCTGCGCCAGCCGCGGCGTGCAGGCGGGCATCGCACGGCAGTCGGAGCCATGACTGCGGCTCGAAGCGTTCGCCGTCTTGGGTGAAGTCGCCATCCAGCACCAGCAGTTCCATCCCGCCCGGCAGCGGTAGGTCGATTGCGGCGCCTGGCGCCCAACGTTCGAGCCGCACCTCCTCGCGCCGATCCGAAAATAGCCGCATGAGCGCCACGCCGGGACGTGACACATCGGCAGTGAACGCCATACGGCCGGTATCGAGCCTCACCTCGGTCCGATCATTCGGATCGAATTGCCACAGCTTGACGAACAGCGTGCACCCTGGCCGCGAACCCGGCGTGTGCGCCGAAGTCGGCGGATTGCGGACGTACCACCCGGCCGGATAATCCCCGTGTTCATCCTGGAACACCCCGTCCAGCACCAGGAACTCTTCGCCCCCGCCATGCGTATGCCGGGAGAACCGCGATCCAGGTGCATAGCGCACGATCGACGTGGCGCGCGCCACCTCGTCGCCGATCCGGTCCAGCATGCGCCGGTCCACCCCCTCGATCGGCGAAGCTACCCAGTCAAGCCGCCCGGCATGCACCGCGATCCGCTGGGAGAAGTCCGCGTTGAGTTCCACTGTACCCTCCTCGGCCGGCAGCCATGTAATATGGTGGCCTTCGACACTATCGCCATTGCCGGACCGAGGAGCCGCTGTTGACCGGGCGTGCCGGCCGGTCCACTGCTGCCCCAGCACTGTTGATGCGGCATTCGACGAGCCGAGACCTGATGCACATCGCCACCTCTCCCGCCTTCAAAGAGAACGCCCGGCGCGCCCTGCGGGACGCTGGCTTGCAGAAGGCGCTCGCCCGTAGCGGCCCCAGCTTCATCGCCCGCCGATCCGCCGCGGTCGCCGCCCTGCCGGAGTTCGAACAGCTCCGCGACATCGCGCGCGACATCAAGAACCACACGTTGGCAAATCTGGATTTCTATCTCGAGGAATGGGAAGCCAACGTCGCCAAGACCGGCGGCACGGTGCACTGGTGCGCCACCGCCGACGAGGCGCGCGACGCGGTGCTGGCGATCTGCCGCACCGCCAACGCCCGCACGGTGACCAAGGGCAAGTCGATGATCAGCGAGGAGCTGGACATCAACGACCATCTCGGACGTCACGGCATAACCCCGATCGAGACTGACCTCGGCGAATACATCATCCAGCTTCGCCACGAGCTGCCCAGCCACATCATCGCGCCCGCGTTCCACCTCAATAAGGAAGATTGGGAAGCAAGCTTCCGCAAATCCCATACCGACCTGCCGCCCGACCGTGTGTTCCGCGAGCGCCGCGACATTCTCACCGAGGCGCGCGCCAGGCTGCGCCAG
>DATBKQ010000476.1:0-10506 GCA_036555825.1 Acetobacteraceae bacterium
ATGCCGTCGCGGATGTCGATGCCGGTCGGGCACGCGGTGACGCACGCACCGCAATCGACGCAGTCGCCGGCAGGCGCGCTCTCCTGCCGTTTGCCGCGCGTGCGCGGCTCGCCGCGCCAGCCCTGATACGTCACGGTCACCGTCTGCTCGTCCAGCATCGCCGACTGGAAGCGCGGCCACGGACACATGTAGGTGCACACCTGCTCGCGCGCCCAGCCGGCCAGCAGATACGTCGTCGCGGTGAACAGGAAGGTGAAGAAATACACCTCGCTCGACGCGGTGCCGGTCCAGAACTCCACCGTCACCGTCGGCGCATCGACGTAGTACATGATCCACGCGCCGCCGGTCCAGAACGCAATGCCGAGCCAGGCCGCGTGCTTCACCACCTTGCGCCACACGGTGTCGAAGCTCAGCGGCTCCGCGTCGCGCTTCATACGTTCGTTGCGGTCGCCCTCGATCTGCCGCTCGATCCACATGAACAGGTCGGTCCACACCGTCTGCGGACAGGTGTAGCCGCACCACACGCGGCCGATCAGGCTGGTGACCAGGAACAGCGCCACCGCGCCCATGATCAGCAGGCCCGCCAGGTAATAGATGTCCTGCGGCCAGAACTCCAGGTTGAAGAAGTAGAAGCGTTCGTGCCACAGCGACAGCAGCACCGCCTGATCCGGCTGATTGACGCCGCGATGCCAGCGCAGCCACGGCAGCAGGTAGTACACGGCAAGGCAGAACACCAGCACCGCCCATTTGAACCGCCGCACCGGCCCGTGCACCGTCTTCGGATACACCCGCACCCGGTTGGCATAGAGATGGTCGCCCATCTCCTCGCGCTGGAGCTGAAGCTGCCGATCGGCCTTGCTGATGCGGGACATGATCAGCGTGTCATTGCGAGGAGCGCAGCGACGAAGCAATCTCGCTCAGCACCTACGCGCCAGGCGTGACCGGGATTGCTTCGCTTCGCTCGCAATGACACGGCGCTCACTCCCCTCCACCCAACGAGTGCACATACAGCGCCAGGCTCTTGATCGTCGCCTCGTCCAGCCGTGTGTGCCACGCCGGCATCACCCCCATCCGTGGTGACGTGACCTGCGCCACCACGGCATCCCGGCTGTCGCCATAAAGATGCACCCGCGACGCCAGCCGCGGCGCGCCCTTCTCCCGATCCCCCTGCCCCGACTCGCCATGACAGATGGCGCAGTTGTCGGCGAACAGCTTCTGCCCCGCCGCCACATCCCTGCCCGTCGGCTCGCCGTACAGCGTCATCACATAGTCCGCGACCTGCTGGATCTGCTCGGGCTTCAGGATTCCGTCCGTGCCGAAGCGCAGCATCTGCGCCTCGCGCGCCTTGTCGTCGCCGCTGCGAATGCCATACGTGATGGTCTGCTGGATGGCATCCAGCGACCCGCCCCAGATCCAGGCCCCGGCCGCCAGCGCGGGATAGCCGGGCCGGCCGCCGCCGCCCGCGCCATGGCAAGGCTGGCAATTGTTGGCGAACGCAATCCGCCCCGCGGTATCGGCGGCCGCCATAAGCTGCGGATCCTTGCGGATCTCCTCGAACGACAGCACCTTGATCTTGTCCATCGTGCCGGCGCGCTGCGCCGCCACCGCCCGCACGTCGGCATCCACCGCGTTCCGTTGCGAATACCCCAGCACACCATGGAAATAGCCGCTGATGCCGGGGACCGAAGGATACAGCAGGAAATACACCGCTGACCACGCGATGGTCGCATACATCAGATACAGCCACCACTTGGGCAGCGGCGTGTTCAGCTCCTTCACCCCATCCCACTCATGGCCGGTGGTGTCGGTGCCGGTTACGATATCCTTCTCAACCTTGGTTGGCACTGCGGGCGGCTCCTCAGCGGTCGTCGTCGAGCGGAATACGGCCGTGCCGCTCGATCCGGGCCTTGCGCCCGGGCCAGTAGGTGGTCAGCACGATCAGCAGGAACACGATGGTGACCGGCACCACCCAGTGGTGCTGCAGCCACATGATCAGCTCCATCATTGCTGCAATCGCTCGTTGGCCGGATCGGCGAAATCGACCGTCGTCCCCAGCACCTGCAGGTACGCCACCAGCGCGTCCATCTCGGTGACCACGCGGCCGTCGCCGGGCACCGTCGCCGCCTTCGGATACCGCTTCAGCAGGTCCGCATTGTCGGCATTCGGATCGGCCTGCGTTGCCAGGTCGGCCGCGGCGTTGGCGATCTCCTCATCGGTGTAAGGCACGCCGACCGCCCGCAGCGTGCGCAGCCGCGCCGCGATGTCATCGGTCACAAGCGGCGTCTCAGCCAGGAACGCATAGCGCGGCATCAGCGACTCCGGCACCACGCTGCGCGGATCGGCCAGATGCGCATAGTGCCAGTCGTTGGAATACTTGCCGCCGACCCGCGCCAGGTCCGGACCGATCCGCTTCGAGCCCCACTGGAACGGATGGTCGTACATGCTCTCCGCCGCCAGCGAGAAGTGGCCATACCGCTCCACCTCGTCGCGCAGCGCCCGGATCTGCTGGCTGTGGCAAAGATAGCAGCCCTCGCGCACATAGATGTCGCGCCCGCGCTGCTCCAGCGGCGAGTAGGGCCGCACGCCCTGCACATGCTCCACCGTGGTCTCGATGGTGAACAGCGGCACCACCTCGACCAGGCCGCCGATCGCGATGGTGACCAGCGTCAGCACCAGCAGCAGGAACGCATTGCGCTCGATGAATTCGTGGCGGATGAACATCGCCTATTCCCCCGCCACCGCGACCGCTCCGGGCAGAACAATCCTCTGCTCGGAGGTCGAGATCTTGCCCCGCACCGTCTGGATCAGGTTGTACACCATCAGCAGCGCACCGGTCAGGAACAAGAGCCCGCCGAACAGCCGGATCACGTAGTATGGATGCACCGCCACCACCGACTCGGCGAACGAGTACTGCAGGAACCCGAACTGGTCGTAGGCGCGCCACATCAGCCCCTGCATGATGCCGGCGACCCACATCGAGGTGATGTAGAACACGATGCCCAACGTCGCGATCCAGTAGTGCCAGGACACCAGGCGAACCGAATACAGCCCGGGGCGCTTCCACAGCACTGGCACCAGGTAATAGATCGCGCCGAAGGTGATGAACGCCACCCAGCCCAGTGCGCCGGAGTGCACGTGCCCGATCGTCCAGTCGGTGTAATGGCTCAGCGCGTTGACGTCGCGGATCGACATCACCGGCCCCTCGAACGTGGCCATGCCATAGAAGCCAACCGCGGTGACCGAGAAGCGCAGGCCCGGATCGGTCCGCAGCTTGTCCCACGCCCCCGACAGCGTCATCAACCCGTTGATCATCCCACCCCAGGAAGGCATCCACAGCATGACCGAGAACGCCATGCCCAGCGTCTGCGTCCAGTCGGGCAGCGCGGTATAGTGCAGGTGGTGCGGACCGGCCCAGATATACAGGAACACCAGCGACCAGAAGTGCACCACCGACAGCCGGTACGAATAAACCGGCCGGTTCGCCGCCTTCGGGATGAAGTAATACATCATCCCCAGGAAGCCCGCGGTCAGGAAGAACCCCACCGCGTTGTGGCCGTACCACCACTGGATCATCGCGTTCTGCACGCCGGCGGCGACCTGATAGCCCTGCGCCGAGAACACCGAGATCGGCAGCACGAGGTTGTTGCCGATATGCAGTACGGCGATCGTCAGGATGAACGCGAGATAGAACCAGTTCGCCACGTAGATGTGCGGCTCCTCGCGCTTCATCAGCGTGCCGATGAACACCACCGCATAGGCGACCCAGACGATGGTCAGCCACACATCGACGTGCCACGGCGGCTCGGCGTATTCCTGGCTCTTGCTGTATCCCATCACGTAGGACAGCGCCGCCATGACGATGAAGAACTGGTAGCCCCAGAACACGAAGTTCGCCAGCGCATCGCCGCCGAACAGCCGCGCGCGGCAGGTCCGCTGCACCACGTGGAACGACGTGCCCAGCAGCGCGCAGCCGCCGAACGCGAAGATCGCGCCCGAGGTGTGCACCGGACGCAGCCGCCCGAAGTTCAGGAACGAGAGCCCCAGGTTGAACTGCGGCCAGGCGAGCTCGGTCGCGATCCAGACCCCGGCCAGGAACGCGACCACCGCCCAGAACACCGACGCGACAACGAATTTCTTGACCACCGCCTCGTTGTACTCCGGCAGGGCGCGCGGCATGATCGCGGCATCAGCCATGGCGGCGCGCCTCCAGGCGGTCGAAATGCCGGCGCAGCAGGCCGAAGTCGAAGGCGCAGGCGAACACGAACAGCGAGCAGCCGAACACGTACATCCCGTTGTCCATCGCCCCGGAGGCGAGGATCAGGCCCACCAGGCCAAACGCAGCCATCATCAGGCCCACGATGAGGTCGCTCGGGTCGATATCCATGGAACGCTCCGGCAGATGCGGCGGGCAACCTGCCGTCCCGGCGTTAACGGATCATTGATCTAGGTCAATGTGAGTAAGCGGCAGGACCATGCAAAAAATCCCCCCTCCCCTCGCGGGAGGGGGTTAGGGGGGGCAATGGTCGCCGGGAGGAGCCGATGATCGCTTCCCTCTGTACCTCGATCCCCTTCTCTGGCGGGCTGTTCGCCGGCCTCTTCCTGGCAGGCCTGGCCGGCAGCACCATGCACTGCGTGCCGATGTGCGGCGGTTTCGTGCTCGGCCAGGTCGCCGACAGGATGGCATGCCTGCCGGCCACGCGCCTCTGCGAATGGCAGCGCATCAGCCGGGGCGCGCTGTTGCCCTATCACGCGGGCCGCCTGACCACCTACACGGCCCTGGGGGCGCTGGCCGGCGCGACGTTCAGCCGGATGCCGTGGTTCGCCCTGGCGTCCCCCGCTCTCCTGCTGCTCGGTGCCGCGCTGTTCCTCGCCCATGCGACGCACATTCTGAGCGGGCCGGACCGGGCCCCGGCCGGCTGGGCCCGCGCCATCGGGCACTTGGCACGGCGCGCCCGCGGCGGCTTTCCGCTCGGCCTCGTCCTCGGCTTCCTGCCCTGCGGCTTCCTCTACGCCGCACTGGCCACCGCCGCGGCCAGTGGCGATCCGGTCATCGGCGCCCTCGGCATGCTCGCGTTCGGGCTTGGCACGGCTCCGGCCCTGGCGGCGGTCGGCATCGCCGGCCACTCCGCCGCACGGCACTGGCCGCGCGCCCTGGCCGCCGCGGCGCCCGCCGTCATGCTGCTCAATGCCGGACTCCTCACCCTGCTCGCGCTGCGCGCATTCCATACGGATTTGTGAACCGCATACAACGACGGTTCGCCGCCGCGATCGCCGGTCGCGCCGGGCCGCGGCCTCACGCGTGTGATCCGGCTAACAGACTTGGCACACCTTCAGGCCACAGGAAGCCCGTCGTTCGGTAACAAAAAGGGCTCCTCGCATGGCTGTCACAGCCACCTTCATTCCCGGCGCCGGTCTGCTGTCGGCGTTCGGCGACAACCTCAACAACACGATCACCTTCAGCCGCAATGCCGCCGGCAACATCTTGGTCAATGGCGGCGCCGTCCCGGTGCTTGGCGGCACGCCGACCGTCGCCAACACCGGCAAGATCCAGGCGTTCGGTCTCGGCGGCGACGACACCATAGCACTCGACGAAGCCAATGGCGCCCTGCCGGCTGCCGCGCTGTTCGGTGGCGCAGGCAATGATACGCTCACCGGAGGCTCCGGCGCCGATCAACTCTTCGGCCAGGACGGCAACGACACGCTGCTCGGCAAGGGCGGCAACGATCTGCTGTTCGGCGGCGACGGCAACGATGTGCTGACCGGCGGCGACGGCGACGACCAGGTGTTCGGCCAAGGCGGCAACGACCGCATGATCTGGAATCCCGGCGACGATACCGATCTGTTCGAAGGCGGCGCGGGTACCGACACCGCCGAGGTCAATGGCGGCAACGGGTCGGAAACCTTCTCCATCACCGCCAATGGCACACGCGTTCGCTTCGATCGCCTGGACCCCGCCCCGTTCAGCATCGACATCGGCACCACCGAGAACCTCGTACTCAACGCCAATGGCGGCGACGATGTGATCACCGCCGGGAACGGCCTGGCCGGCCTGATCCAGCTCACCATCGACGGCGGCGCGGGCAACGACAGAATCACCGGCGGCGACGGCGACGACACGCTGCTTGGCGGCGACGGCAACGACATCGTCATCGGTGGCCGTGGCAACGACACGGCACTACTCGGCGCCGGCGACGATACGTTCGTCTGGAACCCCGGCGACGGCAGTGACACGGTCGAAGGCCAGGACGGCAGCGACACGCTGCAGTTCAACGGCGCCAATGTCGCCGAGAACATCGACATCTCGGCCACTGGCGGGCGCGTGCGCTTCTTCCGCAATGTCGCCAACGTCACCATGGACCTCAACGACGTCGAGGTTATCCAGTTCGCCGCACTCGGCGGCGCCGACAACATCCTCGTCCACGATCTCAGCGGCACCGACGCGAAGCTGGTGAACATCGACCTGTCGTCACCGGCCGGCAGCGGCACGGGCGACGGTGCGCCCGACACGGTCACCGTCGATGGCACGGCAGGTGCCGACCACATCACCGTGTCGAGCGACGCGACTTCCATCGCGGTGCAGGGACTGCCGGCGCAGGTCACGATCAAGGGCGCCGAAGGCAGCAACGACTCGCTCGTGGTCAATGGCCTGGGCGGCGGCGACACCATCGACGCATCGGCACTGAATGCCGGGCTGGTCAAGCTCACCATCGATGCCGGCGCCGGCAACGACACCGTCTTCGGCAGCCGCGGCGCCGACATGCTCCTCGGCGGCGACGGCAACGACGTGGTCACCGGGCGTCAGGGCGACGATGTGGCCTTCCTCGGCGCCGGGGATGACACCTTCGTGTGGAACCCGGGCGACGGCAGCGACACGGTCGAAGGCCAGGCCGGCAACGACACGCTGCTGTTCAACGGCGCCAACGTCGCCGAGAACATCGACATCTCCGCCAACGGCAGCCGCGCCCGCTTCTTCCGCGATGTCGCCACCGTCACCATGGATCTCAATGGCGTTGAAACTATCCGGTTCAATGCGTTGGGTGGCCCTGACACCATCACCGTGGGCGACCTCACCGGCACCGGTGTCGGCCAGATCTCGCTCGATCTCGCCGCAGGCGGCACCACCGCCGGCGACGGTGCGGCCGATCAGGTGACCGTCAACGGCACCGCGGGCAACGACAACATCATGGTATCCGGCAACGCCGGCACGGTGACCGTGAGCGGGCTGCCGGCGCAGGTGACCATCGCGCATGCCGAGGGCGCCAACGACCGGCTCACCGTGAACGGTGGCGCCGGCGACGACACGATCAACGCATCCGGCCTCGCCGCCGGTCAGATCGGACTCACGCTCAACGGCGGCGCCGGCACCGACCTGCTGATCGGCAGCGCCGGGGACGATACGGTTGTCGGCGGAACCGGCAACGATACCGCCCTCATGGGCTCCGGCAACGATACGTTCGTCTGGAACCCCGGCGACGGCAGCGATGTGGTCGAGGGCCAGGCCGGCAACGACACGCTGCAGTTCAATGGGGCGAACGTCGCTGAGACCATCGACATCTCCGCCAACGGCGGGCGGGTGCGCTTCTTCCGCGACGTCGCCAACATCGTCATGGACCTGAACGACACCGAGACCGTCGGCTTCCGCGCCCTGGGCGGTGCCGACACCATGACGGTCAACGACCTCTCCGGCACCGACACCGACCTGGTCGATCTGGACCTCGCCGCGGCCGGCGGCGGCCCCGACAACCAGCCCGATACGGTCGTCATCAATGGCACGGCCGGCGACGATGTCATCCAGATCGTCGGCGACGCCACCGGTATCACCGTGCTCGGCCTGGCCGCCCAGGTCCACATCGCCAACTTCGACGCAGGCGATCGCATCGTCGTCAACGGTCTCGGCGGCGACGATGTCATCCTGGCGTCAGGGCTCTCCGCGGCGGTGCAGCTCTCCGCCAATGGCGGCGACGGCGACGATGTCCTGATCGGCAGTCCAGGCAACGACACGCTGACCGGCGGCGCGGGAGACGACGTGCTGATCGGCGGCGGAGGACAGGACGTGCTCGACGGCGGTCCCGGCGACAACATCGTCATTCAGTCGGCCGCCGCGCTGGCCCGTGCTGCCACGGCATCGGCGTCCGGTGCGCCCGGCGCCGGAACCGCGCTGACCGGAACCGCGGCGGACGATGTCATCGCCGCCACAGATGACGGCGGCAACGTCACCGTAAGCGGCCTCCCCACGCCCGCGACTCTCCCCGGCCAGGCGGGCGCACCGATCGTCCTCGCCGGTCTCGGCGGCAACGACACCATCGACGCATCCGGCGTGGCCTCGCCTGCCATGCAGTTCATCCTCGACGGCGGTGCAGGCAACGATGTGCTGCACGGGGGCGCCGGCGACGACATGGTTCTGGGCGGTGCCGGCGCCGACCGCTTCGTCTTCTCCGACTCCAACGGCACCGACACGATCGGCGACTTCCAACACGGCACCGACCTCATCCAGCTCACCGGATACGGTGCCGCACTCGCGACCTTCGCCGACCTTGCCGGCAACATCTCGCAGGCCGGCGCCGATGTCCGCATCGATCTCGGAGCCAAGGTCGCCGGCGCCGGCATGATTGTTCTGCAGAACACGCAACTGGCCACGATCGGCGCCAGCGACTTCGCGTTCGCATAGCGTTTGCTACCACGCTCCCCCTCCCCTCGCGGGAGGGGGCCAACCCTTGACCCTCGCCGTTCCGGTTCCTAATTCGCCTTCCGGTCTGTAAGCAGCGGAGGGAGTGAACGATGGCACTGTTTGGCGATCCGTTCGATGCGCTCACCAGCCTCCAGCAGGCACTGGATTCGTTCCGGTCCAGCAGTTGGCTCGCATCGAGCCCAAGCGGCGGCGGCAGCTATCCGCCGATGAACGTGTTCCGCAAGGGCGACGACTTCATCGTCATCACCGAGGTCCCCGGCATCCGGAAGTCCGACCTGCAGGTACAGGTCAAAGGCAACACGATCCGCCTGGCCGGCACCAAGTCGGCGACCTACCCCGAGAAGGCTGGCGTGCACCGGCGCGAACGGCTCTCCGGCCGGTTCGACCGCGCGGTGACCCTGCCGGTCGAGATCGACGCCAATGGCGTCAAGGCGGAATACCGCGACGGCATCCTCGCGCTGTTCCTGCCACGCGCCGAGCGCGACAAGCCTCGGTCGATCCAGGTGGCGTAACGGAGGGAACGATGGCAACCCCACAGGAACTCGCGGTCCGCGACAAGAAGGAACTGGTCAGCAAGGAAGAGAAGACGGTTCCCGGCCGGTACTACATCCCCTATGGCGACATCTACGAGACCGACGAAGCGCTCACGGTGGTCCTCGAGATGCCGGGCGTGGAAAAGAAGGACCTGGACATCGCGCTGGAGAATAGCGTCCTGCGCGTGGACGGCCGCATCGACTTCGCCAAGTACGAAGGGATGGAGCCGCTGTACACCGAGTACAACGTCGGCCACTACACGCGGTCGTTCACGCTCTCCAGCAAGATCGACCAGGAGCACATCAGCGCCCAGCTCGATGATGGCGTACTGACGCTGACCTTGCCGAAGGCAAAGGAAGCTCAACCCCGCCGCATCTCCATCGGCTGACGCGAAAAAGGAACCCCCTCCCCTCGCGGGAGGGGGCCGCGGGGAGAGGGCGTCCCCCAGGGCGAAGCCTTATCAATTACTCACCGGTGTCTGATATTGCTTCCGAACAGCATCGCATTCAGCCGGCGTTGACTAGGAGCAGCAGCGGCGCGCCCGGGGACGCAGTGGTAACAAGTTCGCCTTGTCAGTTTCGTCATCGTGAACCCCCCTTTGGCCGTTCGCGTGGAGCTATCGCGACCCCTGCCGTACCAAGTCATCCGCCAGGGACCCGAAGGCACGGGAGATACTGGAGAAGTCGGTTGCCGAGTATTGGGCCGTCAGGCAACCGAGCATCGCGGATCGGGTTGTCAGGGTTCTGCGCCCGCGGGTCATATTTTCCGAGGCCTCTTTGGAGGAGATCGCGGACACCCTGAAGATGCACCCGCGAATGCTGAACCGCCGGTTGAAAGCGGAAGATACGACCTTCCGTCAGTAGCCCCGTCCGCCCACCCCCACCAACAGATCCGCCAACCCCCAGAGGCGTTGGGAGGTTGACAGCGCTGCAACCCGGGCATTAGCTCACACCGAATCTCGCCCGACAGGTCCGTGACCGAAGTCGCTCAGAAGTGCGGTCCGGGCCGAGAATCGAGAGGCGATCGCAGTCGTGTCGCGGCTTGCTTACAGGGGAGGTAAACCGTCCGATGAATCTCAGAATCAAGGAACTGTGTCTGGGCGTCGCCACCGCGGCGTGCGCCTCTCTGGGGCTGGCATCCGCGGCCGGCGCGGCCTCGCCCGAGGGTATGCGGCTCTACGCCTTCTCATCGGGATTTCTGAGTATCGCAAAGTCGTCCTTGCAGACTGGCGCGACCGGGGCGGCGATCGACGTCCCGGTGGGGTTCTTTCTGATCCATCACCC
>DATBKQ010000477.1:0-6262 GCA_036555825.1 Acetobacteraceae bacterium
CATTCCTCATCATCGCCGAAGTTCGCACTAGCATAGCTGTTCAGTACAGACGGCGGATACACGTTCGCAGGCAGGCCACGCCCCTTAGCCGAATGTCTGATTTCAAACATGTAAGCGGCCGTCCGCTCCCCACCTAAAGCCGCCGCTACGGCACATAAACACGCGGGAAGGGCTGTTATCGCTTCTTATTCTGTGCTAACAGGAGGGGGATGGCAGATACATTCGCTGAGGCGCGCAAGCGCCAGCTAGCCCGCCTGGAAGGCGCCAAACCGCCAGCGCCGCGCGCGGCAATGGCGCTCGCCAAGTCGCAGGCCTATCAGGATGCAGCGGATGCGCCGGCGACCTTGCGGGCCTATGCGACCGACCTCGCGCACTACAAGGCCTGGTGCGACCGGCACGGTTTCGTCGCCATGCCGGCCACACCGGAGGTCGTCGGCGCCTATCTGGCGGCTGCTGGTGAAGGCTATGCGATGCCGACTTTGCGCCGTCGAGTTGCCGCCATTGCCCGTGCGTGTGGCATTGCCGGCCATCCCCTTGACACCAAGCATCCTGCGATCCGCGAGACGCTCCGCGGCATCGGACGTAAGCATGGCAGTCCGCCGCGCCGCGCCGCAGCCATCACGACGACGGAGGTCCGCAAGCTGTGCCAGGCGTGCGGGCCGGATCTCGCTGGCGCGCGCGACCAGGCGATGTTTCTCCTCGGCTTCGCCGGCGCATTGCGCCGCTCCGAACTCGTCGGGTTGGATGTGGAACACCTGACCTGGACCAGAGGCGGCCTGAAGCTGCTCATCGGGCGCTCGAAGACGGACGCGCAAGGTGAAGGCGCCGAGATCGCCATTCCCCGCGGGCAGGCAGACGACACCTGTCCAGTGACCGTCCTCAAAACCTGGCTGGAGCTGTCCGAAATCACCGTCGGCCCGCTGTTCCGGAAAGTCAACCGTGGTGGCGTAGTCGAACGCGCCAGGCTGACCACTGACGCAGTGCGCCAGATCCTTCTCAAACGTGCCGCCAAAGCTGGACTGAAAGGCACGTTGGCTGAACCGTTCAGCCCGCACGGCCTGCGGGCCGGGTTCGTCACGACCGCTTATCGCAATGGTGTCCCGGATGAAGAGATCATGGGTCACACACGGCATCGGAGCCTGAACACGATGCGCAGCTACGTCCGACGCGCCAAGCTCAGCCGAGAGAGCCCGGCAGGCAAATTGGGACTTTAGAACGACGCGGAGCCGCAACGTACAGGACGTTATGTTACACTAAGCCATGGTTGACATGCCCCTCGACTCAGATCGCCAGCTGACCGTCATCCGGCCGGCCACACCTGCCATCCCGGCCACGGCCCCCGTGGTGCCTGGCATGGTCGCCGACGCCGGCGAGCGCGCGACCAAGCGCTTCCTGGAGTTCTTCGGCGCCAACATCCGTAACCGGAACACGCGAACCGCCTACATGCACGCCGTCGGCCGGTTCTTCGCCTGGTGCGACCAGAACCAGATCGGCCAGCTCGCCGACATCGAGCCGCTGCACGTCGCCGCCTACATCGAAGCGCTGAAAGTGCTGGAGAAGCGCAAGGCAGGCGCCGAGCCGCAGCTGAAAGACGCCACCAAGCCGACGACCAAGCAGCATCTCGCCGCCATCCGCATGCTGTTTGACTGGCTGGTCACCGGCCAGGTCGTTGCCACCAATCCCGCGCACGCTGTGCGTGGACCGAAGCATGTGGTCAAAACCGGCAAGACCACCGTGCTGGACGCCGACCAAGCGCGCACGCTCCTCGATAGCATCAATGTCTCGACGGCCGTTGGGCTCCGCGATCGCGCTCTGATCGCGCTGATGACCTACAGCTTTGCCCGCGTCAGCGCTGCCGTGGCGATGAATGTCGAGCACTACCTCCCAAAGGGCAAACGCTGGTGGATCCGGCTGCAGGAGAAAGGCGGTAAAGATCACGAACTGCCAGCTCATCATAATCTAGAGGCGTATCTCGACGCCTACATCGAAGCAGCGGGCATCCGGGAGGACAAAAAAGGTCCCCTCTTCCGCTCGGCAAACAAGCGCACCGGCACGCTCACTGGCAACCGCATGCATCGTGTCGATGCCTGGCGCATGATTCAACGGCGTGCGGCAGCAGCCAAACTGATTGTGCACGTAAGCAATCACTCGTTTCGTGCCACAGGCATCACCGCCTATCTCAACAACGGCGGCACGCTGGAAAACGCGCAACTGATGGCCGCACACGAGAGCCCACGCACCACCAAGCTATACGATCGCACCGGCGACGAGATCACGCTCGATGAAGTCGAGCGGATCGCGATCTAATCCTTCCTGGTGCGCTCGCTTCGCATTGGTTGGTGATAGCCGTGCGACGACTTCTTCCGCACCTGTCCGGCAGTCCCCAATGCTGTCCTCGAGTTTGCCAGCATTGACATTGACGAGCGCTTTGAGCACCTTCCGCCACAAGGGGTTGACCGCGATCACCCCGTGAGGCTTTGGCCGAAGTATCGCGTCTCCGCACCTCCCAGAAGGAGGAAGGGACGCCCATGGCCACTCCCCTCTGCCATTCTTACCGGAACGCCGATGATTTTCGTCGAGGGAAAAACAAACCATCATCGTGTTCGCCTGCGCCATGTTTTGTTTCGACGCCGATCGCACGAGATCGCACACAATGAACGGCGCCAGCGAATCGTCTGGCCCTGTTGGTCAACGCGAGCATCGAAAAGGATCGATGCTTGAGCTCATCGGATACTTTCTCCGGCTCGGTACCATAGGTTTCGGCGGCCCGGTAGCGCTTTGCGGCCTGATGGAAAAGGAGCTGGTGCAAGGCAAAGGGTGGCTCACGAAGGAGGAAATGCGCGACGCGATTGCGGTTAGCCAGTCGCTTCCAGGCCCATTGGCGATACAAGTTGGCATCTTTATCTCGTATCTGCGTTGTGGGTTCTGGGGCGCATGGGCGGGTGGCTGGGCCTTCATTCTGCCGAACTTCATCATCGTTGCGGCGCTCGGTGCTCTCTACGTGCACTTCGGCGGCCTCACCTGGATGACGGCAATCTTCTATGGGGTATCACCAGCCGTAATTGCGCTCATTCTACATTCCTGCTGGCGCCTTGGAAAACTCGGCATGGAAGACCGGTTCCAGTGGACGGTAGCCGCTGCCTCGCTCGTTGTGACGGTTGCGGTGCAGGCCGAAGTGGCAGTCTTGTTCATTGGTGCCGGCATCCTTGGCATCCTTTGGTATGGGTCTTTGTTCCGCCACACCGCCACACCACTGACTGCGCTTGCGCCGCCTGTAGCGATCGGCTCAGCACCGCAACTGCCGACGCTATCTATCTTGGGTAAACTGTTGGCCTTCTTTCTGAAGGCGGGCTCGCTGACTTTCGGGAGTGGCCTGGTGATCGTGCCGTTTCTCGAAAAGGGGCTGGTGCAAGAGACCGGCTGGCTCAATCCGCGCGAGTTCCTCGTTGCTGTCGCCATCGGCATGTTGAGCCCAGGTCCCGTTGTTATTACCGCCACGTTCGTCGGGTATCTTGTTGCAGGATTCTGGGGTTCACTGGTTTCGACCATCGGCATCTTCCTGCCGTCGTTCATTCTCATGCTGGTCGTGGCGCCAATTCTTATAAGGCATCGTGGCAACCCGAATGTTCAAGGTTTCGTCAAGGGGGCGTACGCCGCTGCGATCGGCACGATCGTGGGCGCGTCCTTCTTGCTCGGGAAAATTGCCATCGGTGACTGGCTAACGGCCCTCATCGCCATAGGCGGCCTTGCGCTGCTGTTTCGCTTCAAGATCAGCAATCCGGCCTTGATCGGTGCGACGGCCGTGATCGGCCTTATCGCGTTTCCGGTCCTTAAGCCGGCATGGGTGTTCGTGCATTGAGTTGAGCTGGCCCCACGCGATGGCGATGTCATGTCGATGAAATGCGCGATGCTCCGGACGCGACTTGTGCGTGGTTTGGGCTCAAAGCATGCTTCAGGCAATCAGTAATTCTCTAACCCTCCTTTCATCGGACGCACTTCGCGTGCTGGTGGCGCGCGGCTTGCGGGGCTTTGCCGATGGCTTCGTGGCTCTGTTGCTGCCGATTTACCTGGTCGACCTCGGTTTTAGTTCTCTGGCCGTAGGCACAATAGTCGCAAGCACGCTGATCGGCACTGCGCTCCTCACATTATGGATTGGCTGGATAGCACATCGTCATTCGCGCCGCCGCTTGCTTCTTGCGGCGGCGGTTCTCATGGCGGCGACAGGCCTTGGATTTGCCGCCGTCCGAGACTTTTGGCCGTTATTGGTCATCGCGTTCGTCGGCACGATGAACCCGACATCCGGTGACGCCAGCATATTCCTGTCGCTGGAACAGACCATGCTCACGGAAATTGTCGAGCCCAGACAGCGCACCGCCCTGTTTGCCAATTACAGCGTCGTCGGCTCGCTTGCCAGCGCCCTTGGCGTCCTGGCTGCTTCGTTGCCTGACTTTTTGGCGGATTGGGCCGGCATCAGCCGTGACACCGCCATACAATCCATGTTCGTGCTCTATGCCCTCGCGGGAGCTGCAACTTTTCCGCTTTATCGGCGCCTGTCTCCCGCTGTCGAAGCTGCTCATGAAACGCCGATGGCGCCGCTGCACCAATCCAAACGATTGGTCTACGGTATGGCGGCGCTGTTCGGCATGGACTCGTTCGGCACCGGCTTCCTTGTGCAGTCGCTCCTTGCTCTGTGGCTATACCAGACATTTCACATTTCCATCGCCGCGGCCGCCGCAATTCTGTTCTGGAGCAGCGTCTGCTCCGCCGTCTCCTACGTGATCGCGGTGCCGATTGCTGAGCGTATCGGGCTCATCAACACCGTGGTCCTGACCCACCTGCCCTCCAACGTGCTACTCATGCTGGTCCCGTTCGCGCCCAACCTGGCGGCCGCCATTGGCCTGCTCCTGGCACGCAGCGCACTATCGCAGATGGACGTGCCGACCAGGAGTTCCTACGTCATGGCCGTGGTGCGGCCCGATGAACGACCGGCAGCCGCAAGCATGACCGCGGTGCCCAAACCGTTCGCTTGGGCCGCCGGTTCATTGATCTCCGGCTATCTCCTGACGCTTTCACCCTTCGGATGGCCACTGCTGATCGGCGGTGCGGTCAAAGCGGTCTACGACTTGCTCCTCCTGGCCAGATTCCAAAAGGTGAAGCCGCCCGAAGAAGTGAAGGTTCCCTCGCGCTGATCTCACGGCGCTACTGGCAGACTGCGCGTGTGCAGGTTCTGTCACCTGGTTAGCGCCGCGCGGGCACCGTGGGAATCCGGCTGCCCGTTGCGGCCGGACAACACAGACAAGGGAGCGGCCCGAACTCTGCGTTGACAACAGCCGGCTGTTTTGCTCCTTTTTTGCGCAAGGGGTTGACCGCGATCGCCCCGTGAGGCTTTGGCCGAAGTATCGCGTCTCCAAACCTCCAAAGAGAGGAAGGGACGTTTATGGCCACGCCCGATACTATCACTGTCGCTCAGCTGGCCCGCCTCATCGGAACACCCGATGCTCCGGTGATCGTGGATGTTCGCATCGACACAGATCACGCATCCGACCCGCGCCTGCTCCCCGCAAGTATTCGGCGCGATTATCGCACCGTCTCCAGCTGGGCGGAGGACTATGCCGGCCGTTTTGTCGTCGCGGTGTGCCAACGCGGGCAAAAGCTGAGCCAAGGCGTTGCTGCCTGGCTGCGTCACGCCGGGGCTCGCGCCGAAAGTCTGGAAGGCGGCTTCGAGGCCTGGGTCAAAGGCAATGGTCTTTTGGTGCGGCCCAATCATGTGCCGGAACGCGATCAACAGGGGCGCACCGTCTGGGTCACTCGGTCGCGACCGAAGATCGACCGCGTTGCCTGCCCGTGGCTGATCCGCCGCTTCATTGACCCGGCCGCCGTCTTTCTTTTTGTCACGCCGTCCGATGTCGCCGATGTCGCGGACCGTTTCCGCGCGGCGCCATTCGATATCGAAGGGGTGTTCTGGAGTCACCGCGGCGAGCTCTGCACCTTCGATGCGATGGTCGAAGAGTTTGGCCTTCACTGCGAGGCGATTGATCGCCTTGCACTCATCGTTCGCGGCGCCGATACCGCACGCCTTGATATCGCACCGCAGGCAGCCGGCCTCCTCGCTGCTTCCCTCGGCCTGTCGCGCATGCACCGGGATGATCTGGTGCAGCTCGAACACAGTTTCGCGCTTTATGACGCGTTCTATCGCTGGTCCCGTGATGCAATAAACGAGGGACACAATTGGCCCGCGCCACATATTTCACCTGGTTAGCAA
>DATBKQ010000478.1:0-1743 GCA_036555825.1 Acetobacteraceae bacterium
ATTTCTCGAAAATCGAGGGCTGAATCGGCATGACGAAATGGGTGTACAGCTTCGGCGCCGGCCTGAATGAAGGCGGCGCGGACATGCGCGATCTGTTGGGCGGCAAGGGCGCCAACCTGGCCGAGATGGCCGGGATCGGTCTGCCGGTTCCGCCAGGCTTCACGCTGACCACGGAAGTTTGTACGGCGTTCTATCAGAATCAGCGGAAATACCCGAACGACCTGTCCGCCCAGGTGCATGAGGCGCTGGGCCGGCTGGAAAGGGCCCAGGGGCTGAAGTTCGGCGACAGGCACCGGCCGCTGCTGGTGTCCGTGCGTTCCGGCGCGCGTGTCTCGATGCCGGGCATGATGGACACGGTGCTCAACCTGGGGTTGAATGATGCGACGGTGGACGGACTGGGCGAGGAAGCCGACGACCCACGCTTCGCCTGGGATTCCTACCGGCGGTTCATCCAGATGTACGGGTCGGTCGTGCTGGGGGTGGATCACCACCGGTTCGAGGAGATCATCGAGCACGCCAAGCTCGATGCGGGGGTGACCGAGGACACCCAACTCACCGCGCAGGACTGGCACCGGGTGGCGCAATCCTACAAGGACATGATCGAGAGCGAGACCGGCAAGCCGTTCCCGCAGGAGCCGGAGGAACAGCTCTGGGGTGCGATCGGCGCGGTGTTCGGTTCGTGGATGAACCCGCGCGCGATCACCTATCGCAAGCTGCACGACATTCCGGCGGAATGGGGCACCGCGGTGAACGTGCAGGCGATGGTGTTCGGCAACATGGGGAACGACTGCGCGACCGGCGTCTGCTTCACGCGCGATCCGTCCACCGGGGAGAATGCGTTCTATGGCGAGTACCTGGTGAACGCGCAGGGTGAGGACGTGGTGGCGGGGATCCGCACGCCGCAGCCGGTCTCCAAGCTGCGCGCCAAGCCGGAGGAGAAACCGCTGGAAGTGGCGATGCCGGGTCCCTACGCCGAGCTGCTGAAGGTCCGCGAGACGCTGGAGCAGCACTACAAGGACATGCAGGACCTGGAGTTCACCATCCAGCAGGGCAAGCTGTACATGCTGCAGACGCGCAACGGCAAGCGCACCGCGGCGGCTTCGCTCAAGATCGCGGTGGACATGGCGCGCGAGCGGCTGATCGACCAGGCCGAGGCGGTGCGGCGGGTGAACCCTTCGGCGCTCGACCAGTTGCTGCATCCGACGCTGGACCCGAAGGCGCATCGCACGTTGCTGGCGAAGGGGCTGCCCGCCAGTCCGGGTGCCGCGTCGGGCGCGGTGGTGTTCAGCGCGGACGAGGCGGAGAGCCGGGCGCAAAAGGGGGAGGCGATCATCCTGGTGCGGGTGGAGACCAGCCCGGAGGACATCCACGGGATGCACGCCGCGCGCGGCATCCTGACCACGCGCGGGGGGATGACCAGCCATGCCGCGGTGGTGGCGCGCGGGATGGGCCGTCCGTGCGTTGCCGGCGCCGGCGGCGTGCTGGTGGACTATGTCGCGCAGACATTGTCGGCCGGCGGCAAGACGGTGCGCGCCGGCGAGACGATCACGCTGGATGGGGCGACCGGCGAGGTGTTCGTCGGCACCGTGGCGATGATCGAGCCAGCGATGTCGGGCGACTTCGCCACGCTGATGGGCTGGGCCGACGCGGCGCGCACCCTGGGCGTGCGGGCCAATGCGGAGACGCCGCTGGACGCCGAGACGGCGAAGCGGTTCGGTGCCGACGGGATCGGGCTGTGCCGGA
>DATBKQ010000479.1:0-3165 GCA_036555825.1 Acetobacteraceae bacterium
GTCGCGCCCATCTCGGCGAGCATCATCGCCGCCATGGGCGCCGGGCCGATACCGGCGAATTCGACGATTTTGATACCTGCAAGCGGGCCCATCGGGGCAAGCTAGGCGGCAACGAGGTTGCGGGCAATATGGGCGGGACGAACCTGATGCCGTGGGCGGCTACTTGCCGCACCTGAACCACGTGACCACAATGCCCGATCACGAATCGCGCCGGTCGGGGATCACATGCCTGGGCTAAACCGAACAACGGCATCAAGGAGGACCGATCCGCTGTGGCCGCCTGACATGGCTCGATGAAGCTTTCCATCGTTATCCCCTGCTTCAACGAGCTGAGAACGATCGATGGGATACTCGAGGCGGTTCGGCGGTCTCCCTACCCCGACAAAGAGATTATCATCGTCGATGACCGCTCGGTCGATGGCACGCGCGAAAAGCTGCAGGCGGAGATCGAACCGTCGGGACACGTCGACCGCGTCATTTACCATGAGCGCAACCAGGGCAAAGGCGCCGCGTTGCGTTCCGGCTTCAAATACGCGAGCGGGGATATCGTCATTGTCCAGGATGCCGATCTGGAATACGACCCGAACGAGTATCCGAAGCTGGTGGAGCCGATCGTCTCCGGCAAGGCCGATGTGGTGTTCGGCTCACGCTTCGTCGGCAGCGAGGCGCACCGCGTGCTGTACTTTTGGCACCGCGTCGGCAACAATTTGCTCACGCTGCTGTCGAACATGCTGACGGATCTGGACCTGACCGACATGGAGACCTGCTACAAGGCGTTCCGCCGGGAGGTCATCCAGTCCATCGAAATCGAGGAATCCCGGTTCGGGTTCGAGCCGGAAATTACCGCCAAGGTTGCGAAGCGGCGCAACCTGCGGGTATACGAGGTTGGCATTTCCTATTACGGACGCACCTACGAGGAAGGCAAGAAGATTGGCTGGAAGGATGGTCTGCGGGCGATCTATTGCATTGTCAAATACAACTGGTTCCGATGAAGATCGTTAAGTTCTTCTTCGTCGGCAGCATCGCCGCCGCGGTCGATATCGGACTATTCTATCTCGGCGCCGGTGTGGCGCGATGGAACTACCTGCTGGTCGGCACGGTGTCGTTCATCCTGGCGACGCTGGTGAACTACGCAATCAGCGTGCGAGTGGTGTTCCACAGCGGCGCCCGCTTCTCGCGCCACCACGAGGTGCTGCTGGTGTTTTTGGTGAGCCTCGCGGGACTCGCGGTCAATCAGGCGATCCTCTACGTCGGCATTTCGCGTCTTTCGATCGGCATTCTGCCCGCCAAGCTGCTCGCCACCGGCGGGGTGTTCCTGTGGAACTATCATCTCAGAAGCCGCTTCGTGTTCGCCGGTCCGCGCATCGCTGTTTCCTGATGCATAGGGGTCTGCTGCTGTGCTGGCGCAGCCCGGCCCTAGGCATGGTGAAAACCTGGGCTGTCGGAGCTGTTGTCGCGACGCTCGGACTGATATTTGTGGTCGGGCCTTCGATAGCCCACGGCCGTATTCCCGGTGATTTGGGCGATGCCCGGTTCATAAGCTATATCTTGGAGCATTTCTTCCGTTGGATCACCGGGCAAGAGGCGAGCTTCTGGAGTGCGAACTTCTTCTACCCCTTTCCGTTGACAATTGCCTTCGGCGACAATTTTCTGGGTGATGGCTTTATATATGCCGCCTTCCGCTTGATGGGTTTTGTGCGGGAAGATGCATTCCGTCTGTGGTACATAACCGGATTTGTGATCAACTTCACCGTTGCGGCCTACGCGCTGGTCCGGCTTGGCTTTTCGCGGTTGCCTGCGGCGCTTGGCGCCTTTCTCTTCACGTTCGGCCTGCCCATTACAGCCCAGGAAGGCCATGCTCAATTGCTCTACCGCTTTGGAGTACCGTTGGCGGTTCTCGCATTCGAGAACTTCAGAGTGCGCAAAAACCTGCCGAACCTGATTCTTGTTGCAATCTGGACAACCTGGCAGTTTTACTGCTCAATTTATATCGGTTATTTTCTGAGCCTGCTGCTAATTTCCCTCGCATGTGGCCACGCGATATGCCATCCGCGCGGACCGATCTCCGCTGTCCAGGCCTGGACAGGCCAAGTTCCTCGCTTATGGAGCCGATCAACCCCGAGCGCCAAGATTGCTTCGCTGCTCATCCTGCTGCTCCTGGCGGCATGCATGGTACTGCTATGGATGCCCTATCTGGAGGTCAGCCATCTCTATGGCTTTCGCCGGCAATGGTCCGAGGTTGCTTCGATGCTACCGAGGCCAGCGAGCTACCTGCTGTCGAACAACTCGCTACTCTGGCCCACCGGAAGACTGTTTGATGCGCTGCCGATGCGGCATGAGCACGCGATGTTCATCGGTATTGCCCCGCTCCTGACCATCGTGATCGCCGTTGCCCTGCGAATCCTGGGCCGGGCCAGATTGGATTCTCTCTTTGCACCGATCGCCCTCGCCGTTCTGCTTCTTATGCTTCTCACGCTGTGGATACATGGTTTCTCGGCATACCGAATCCTGACGTGGCTCCCAGGCCTCAATGCCGTTCGCGGCGTGACACGCATCATCACCGTTTTGCTGTTTCCATGCGGTGCCATGTTCGCCGCGTCACTGGACGCAATAATCGGCGCACGGCTTCCATCGTGGCCTCGTGCCGTAACCGTCGCGCTCCTGACGATGTTGGCCGTATTCGAGAGTTCTTACATTGTGCACTATGTCACTACGAAGCGCGCATGGCAGGAACGCTTGGCGGCAGTGGCAGCCGAATTGCCCCCCAAGGTCCCACCCGCGCCGATTCTGCTGCTGGCACCGCAACCAGGGGATCCCGCACCGTGGGGGCGCGAAATCGACGCCATGCTGCTCGCCCAGGATCACAACTGGCGCACACTGAACGGCTATTCTGGTAATACTCCGCCTCGGCCTGAACTAGCCGGAGGATGCCAGGATGCTGCCGTCAGTCTGGTCAGTGGCCTCACGTTCCTGGGGCGCAACTCGGAACAGACCTATGCCGCTCTGGCTCGCGACGTTCTCATGATCGGCTATCCGCCGTGCGATGAGGCGGAACTGTTGCGGCAACCGGGGGTCACCATGTTGGCGGGCCCGTTGCCAGCGCAGTTGATGACCAACATCAGTCTGAGGATCGATAGCCTCAAGCTACATGACAGCCGTTTGGTG
>DATBKQ010000480.1:0-1891 GCA_036555825.1 Acetobacteraceae bacterium
GCCATCTCGCTGTCGCCCGACTTCACGAAGCCGATCTCCAGCCGCCCGCGCGAGATCACGTCCGCGGTCGCGTATTCCTCGGCCACGCGCACCGGATCGCGCCGCACGGTGATCAGCGTGCCCTGGCTCAGGATGCGCACCCTGCTGGTCTGCCGCGCGACGCTGCCCAGGATCATCGGGCTCGCGCCGTACAGGCTGTTGATGCCCGAGTGGTGCTCGATCGAGACGATGTTCACGCCCAGATCGTCGCACAGCAGGTGCTCGTCCAGGCATTCGTGGAACAGGTCGGCGGCGATCCTTGGGTCGCAGTATCTGTTCGGCAAACTGCCGCGCACCGACTCGGCCGCCTGCAGCACCTCGGGCGGCACGAAGGGATAGGTGTTCTCGCAATGGTACCAGGCCTGCACGCTGCCTCTCCTACTTCGCGTGAATCGCGCGCCACACGCGTTCCGGCGTCGCCGGCATCTCGATATGCATGACACCGAACTCTGTCAGCGCATCGACGACCGCGTTGATCACGGCCGCAAGCGCCGGGGTGGTGCCGCCCTCGCCGGCCGGACGGATACCGAGCGGATGGGTCGGCGACGGCACCTCGCTGAGTTCGGTCACGAAGGTTGGCACGTCGTCCGCGCGGGCGATCGCGTAGTCCATCAGCGAGCCCGACAGCAACTGCCCGGACTGCGGATCGTAAGCGACGTTCTCCAGCAAGGCCTGGCTGATGCCGTGCGTAATGCCGCCATGCACCTGGCCGTGCACGATCATCGGGTTCACCGCGCGTCCCACATCGTCCACCGCCGCATAGCGCTCGATCGCCACCACGCCGGTTTCCGGATCGACCTCCACCTCGCAGACGTGACACCCGTAGGGGAATGCCGCCAGGTTCACCGTTTGGTCGCCGATGCCATCCAGCCTGCGCAGATCGTCCGGCAGATCGTTGCGCCGTACCGTTGCCGCGGCCACTTCGAAGATCCCCATGGAACGATCGGTGCCCTTCACCGTGAAGCGCCCGCCGGAAAACTCGATGTCGGCCGCCGCGGCCTCCAGCACGTGGCCGGCGATGCGCAGCCCCTTCTCGATGATCTGGTTCGACGCGCCGAGCATGACAATGCTGCCCAGGCGCAGGGCGCGGCCGGAATGCGAGCCGCCGCCGACCGAGACACGCGCCGTGTCGCCCTGCACCAGCACGACGCTGTCGAGCGGCACGCCAAGCCATTCGCTGACCAACTGGCAAAAGCTGGTCTCGTGCCCCTGGCCGCTGGAGACGGTGCCGATGACGACCTCCACCTCCCCTTCGGGCTGCACGGTGATCTCCGCGCGTTCGCGCGGTACGCCGGTCGCGGTATCGACATAGTTGGCAATGCCGATGCCGCGGCATCTGCCTCGCTGCTTCGCTTCCGCGCGGCGCGCAGCAAAGCCCGTCCAATCGGCCAGCGCCAGCACGCGCTCCATCACCTCGTGGTAATGGCCGCTGTCGTACTCCAGACCGAACGGGTTGCGGTACGGCATCGCCGAGACCGGCACCAGATTGCGCCGCCGCAGCTCGATGCGGTCGAAACCGCAGTGCCGCGCCGCCAGGTCGATCAGCCGCTCCATCACGAACATCGCCTCCGGCCGGCCGGAACTGCGATAAGGCCGGGTCGGCGCGGTGTTGGTCAGCGTGGCACAGGCTCGGAAATGCACCGTCGGCACGTGGTAGATGCTGGTCATGATCTCCACGCCCTTGTGCAAGGGTCCGAACGACACCGGATAGGCGCCGCTGTTCACCATGTTGGTGCCGCGCATCGCCAGGAAGGTTCCCCGCGCGTCCAGCGCCAGTTCGGCATCCGCGCTCAGATCGCGCGCCTGATAGTCGCTAAGGAACGCCTCGCCGCGCGCGCAGGTCCATTTCACC
>DATBKQ010000481.1:0-9795 GCA_036555825.1 Acetobacteraceae bacterium
CGATGCGAAGTCCCGCGTCGCGCAACGCATCATGCACCGCCTTCGTTTGCGGTAGCTCCCGACGGTGGGTTGCATCGTCAAAGTAGTTCCCTGTCATCACATCGACGCCGACCGCGCGCAATTCATCGGCCGTGGGCAGGCGAAGCGAAATCTCGGTTGGCCATTCCAGAAAGATGCAGCCATTTCGGGTCAACCGACTGACGGCCCAACCGATGAAATCGGCTGGGCGATCGATGTGTTCGATGAAGTTGGCCGCCAGGATCGCATCGAACAGCATGCCGCCGAAACCGGGTTTGCTCTGCGGCCATGCGCCAAGCTCCCATCCCTGGTACTGATCGAACAACGCACCGTGTGCCAGAGCGAAGGCATACATAGCCAGGTCGGTCCGCTCCGGCGCCGGCCAGCGGCGATAGATCTGCAACGAGCCGTCGCCGGCACCAACGTCAAGAACCGCCGCATGGATCGGCAGTGTCTTGATGAAGCGACATCGCGGCGAGAGCAGATGCCAGGCCTCGAGAGCAGCCCCATCAGACAGCGGCGTGCGTTTGGCAGAATCTGCCCAATCGCGGATCGCATTGACGTTCATATTAGCTCGATAACCGCTACCGATCCGTCAGCCGCAGTTCGATGCGGCGGTTCTTTGCGTAGGCGTCGGGTGTGTCGGCGGGATCCAGCGGCTGATTGTCGGCGAAACCCGTGGCGGCCAGGTGGCCGGCCGGGACGCCATCGGCGATCAGCAGCTTCACCACGGTGATGGCGCGGGCGGATGAAAGCTCCCAGTTCGAGGCGAACGGCGCGCCAGGCTTGATCGGCTGTTTGTCGGTGTGGCCGTCAACCCGCAGGATCCAGTGAATGTCGGGGGGGATCTCCGCGGCAATGTCCTTGATGGTGATCGCCAGCGCGGTGATCTGGTTCTGGCCCGCCTGCGTCAGATCGGCGCTGCCGACCGGAAACAGCACCTCGCTCTGGAACACGAAGCGGTCGCCGACAACCTGAATGCCAGGCCGATTGGCCAGCACGTCGCGCAGCTTGCCGAAGAACTCGCTGCGATAGCGTTGCAGCTCCTCGACCTTGGTCGCCAATGCCACGTTCAGCTTCTGCCCGAGATTGGCGATCTGCGTGTCCTTCTGCGTGCCTTCGGTCTTCGCCAGATCAAGCGCCTTGGCGACCGACGTGAGCTGCGCCCTCAGCTCGTCCACCTGCCGGTTGAGCAGCGCAACCTGCGCCCGAGCCGAATCGCCGAGCCGCTTTTCCTCGCCCAGCTGCGTTTCCACCGCGGCACGGCGCTGCTGGTCGGTCATGGCGTGGGCGGCGGCATCCTGCGCCTGTTTCTCCAGCTCATCGCGCAACGCCAGCAACGCACGGTTCTGCTCCGCCAACTTGGCCAGGTCCGACAGTTTGGTCTCGATCGTCTCCTTGTCGGCACGGACCGTCTTGTCGAGCTCTGCCATCTGCCGTTGAATTTCGGCAAGCCGGGCCTGCCGATCGGCGAGCTGCGCGTTCAGCGCCGCGCTTGCCTTCCCCGCGGCGTCCAGCTTGCCACTGGTGTCGTCCAACTGATGTTGCAGCGCGGCGGCCTGCGCTGTCGCCGCCTGCGCCTGCTGGGTGCTGGCAGCGAGCTGGCGGCGCGTATCGGCGAGTTGCGTCGCGACCTCGGCGGTTTCCTGCTTTGCCGCGTCCGTGCCTTGGTTGGCGGCACTCAGTTGCTGTTGCAGTTGCTCGGTGCGCGCTGCGCTCGAACGTGCCTGCAACGCCGAATCAGCAAGCTGCTGCGCCAGGCGGTCGCGATCGGCGCGCAATGTGTCGCGATCGGTTGCCGCATGCTCCGCCTGTGCCTTGAGCGCGGCGAGCTGCTGCGACAGAGACGCGCGCGCGGCACTCGTCGCCGACAACTCGGCATTGAGCTGGGAGATCGACCGCTGCAGATCGGCGCTGCGGCCGCGTTCCAGCGACAGCATGTCGCTGACCTCGGCGAGTTGCCGGGTGGCCCGGTCCAGCTGTTTGTCGCGGCCGGACAGCACCACCGAGAGAAAGCCCTGGGCAAGGACGAACACCAGCAACACGAAGATGATGACCATCAGCAGCGTGGACAGCGCGTCCACGTAGCCGGGCCAGGCCGACAGACCGTTGTCGCCGCGGCGGCGTACGGTCAGTGCCATGTGGGAACCCTCCGCCGCGCATCCTGGGAATGGCCGGTCATCGTTGATCCTCCGCCAGTGCGGCGACGGTTCGCGTCAGAATGCGCAGATCGTTGCGCAGCTCCGCGGTACTCTGCGCCCGACCTTGCTCGGCATCGGCGAGCAGGCGTTGCAGGTACAATTCGATATTGCGTAGATGCCCGCGCGCGGCTTCCTCGAACCCGTGCTCGCGCCGCGGCTCGATCAGCCGCTGCAGCGCCGGGCCGATCGCAGCCTGCGCTTCGGCGATGCGCAGCATGAGCTGCTGGCTGGTGCGCATCGAGTCAGACAGCGTGGCGATATGTTCGGTCAGCGCCAGCACCGCCTGATTCGCCTGGCCGCGGCTGTCCTCGCCGCGTTGGAGGATGCGTTGGAGGTTTTCCATGTTCTCCGCTGTCTGCTCCAGCAGGGCCTGAACATAGACGGGGACCGAGGCTTCGCCCTCCGCCAGCACGCCTGACGAAAGCCGCGTCAGGCCGGCCAGCCACTCCTCCAGCTCGTTGAAGAACCGGTTCTGCGCCTGGCCGGCGGTGAGATCGAGGAATCCGAGCACCAGCGCGCCGGACAGGCCGAACATCGAGGCGGAAAACGCCGTGCCCATTCCCGCCAGCGGCTTGGCGAGCCCCGACTTCAATTGCTCGAACAGCGCGTTCAGGTCGCCCGAACCCACCGACATCGAGGCAATCACGTCGGAGACCGCGCCGACCGTCTTCAGCAATCCCCAGAACGTGCCAAGCAGCCCAAGGAAGATCAGCAGGCCGGTCATGTAGCGCGACAGCTCGCGGCTTTCGTCCAGCCGCGAGGCGATGCCGTCCAGCAGGCTGCGCATGGCCGACGCGGACAAGGTGAAGCGGGCCTGGTCGGTGCGGCTGTGCGCCTCGCGCGCGGCGAGCATGCTGGCCATCGGTGCCAGAAGCTTCGGCGCCGGCAGTGCGGAAAGCCGCGGCCGCGCGGTCTGGTAGGTCTCCACCCAGGTCACCTCGCCGCTGAGCCGCAGCACCTGACGGAGGTTCCAGGCGATGCCGATCAGCAAGACCAGCAAGATCAGGCTGTTCAGGATCGGATTGTTGCCGTAGGCGGTGACCAGCGCCGGCGACAGCAGGGCAGCGACCGCCAGCACGGCCACCAGGAACACCGCCATCCGGATCAGGTAGGCGTTGGGACGGGTCACCGAGCTTGGCTCTTGGCGCCGGCATCCGCAGCCGATGCGTTGCCACCGAGTACGGCAAGGTCCACCCGGTCGGGCGGTTCGTCGCCGGACGCGGCGCCCAAGGCACGCACAAAAATGCGGGTGGAACTGATCCCGTCAGCCATCAGCGCGCTGCGCACCGCCAGGGCGCGCGACAAGGACAGTCGGCGGGCGGTCGAGGGGTCTTCCGGCGTTCCCGCGGCGTAGGCCACCACGTTGAAGCTGGTATTGGGGCCGGGTGGCGCTGCTTCCACCAATTGCTTGATGGCGGCGGCGCTGGAGGGACTGAGGTCCGCCTGTCCGGCACCGAACGTCACGCGCAGGCCGGTCGAGGTGCTGGTCGCGGCGGTGGCGGCGCTGTCCGAGATCGGAGGTGGCGGCGGCGCGGCCTCGGTCGGCTGAGGCGGCGCGACGGGAGCGAGGGCAATGGTGGGCGGCGCCGCGGTCGGCAAGGTCGCGGGCGGCGGCGCTGGCGAGGCGGGCGTTGTGGCGGGCGGCGCCGCGGGTTGTGTGGTCGCTACCGCGGGAGCCGGCGCCACCGTCCCCTTGTCCGGCCCCGATGCCGGCTGCTGTGGCTTCTCCGTGGCAACACGGTGCGGCGGCTTCGCCTGGGCGCGGCGTCCGTGCGGCTCCGCCTGTGCCGGCTTCGCCCCTGGCAGCGCGTCCAGCGCGTGCAGGTCAACGGTCACCTGCGCGCCCGCGCTCGCGGCCGTGCCAAGCAGTGCCGTCATCACAAGGCAGAATTGTCGCATGGGCTCAGAATAACCAGGAACAGCCCGGCGCGACAGCGCGTGAAATCGTCATTGTGTTCACGTGCCAGTATGACTTCGGGTGATCCCATCGCTGACCGCGGCACTGAGGACGGGATGCAGGTGAGGGTTGGCGGCGACCACGTCCCCGCTGTCGCGCGGGTCCCCCCCGTGCGGGTCGGTGACGAACCCCCCGGCCTCACGCACGAGCAGCACTCCCGCCGCGAGGTCCCACCGCTTCAGTCCGAGTTCCCAGTAGCCGTCGTACCGGCCGGCCGCGACCCAGGCCAGGTCCAGGGCGGCCGCGCCGAAGCGACGGATGCCGGCGACCTGCGGCATCAGCACGCCAAGCGTGCGGGCGAACGCCAGGCGGCGATGCGCGGCGACGGCGGCAAATGGTATGCCGGTTGCAAACAGCGCATCCTTCAGGTCGCGTCGAGCGGAAACGCGCAGCCGCCGTTCGTTGACGAAGGCGCCGGCGCCCTTCTCGGCCCAGAACAGCTCATCCACCGCCGGCGCATAGATCAGGCCGGCGGCGAGCTCGCTGCCGCCATCGGCCAGGCGGCGCTCCAGGCCAATGCTGATCGCCCAATGCGGAATGCCGTGCAGGAAGTTGGAGGTGCCGTCGAGCGGATCGACCACCCAGCGCCACGACCAGTTCTGCGAGCCGGACGCGCCGGACTCCTCCATCAGAAAGGCGTAGCCTGGGCGGGCCTTGTTCAATTCCTCCCGCAGTGTCTGTTCGGCACGTGTATCGGCCTGCGAGACGAAGTCGGACGGTCCCTTCACTGAGACCTGCAACTGCTCGACCTCGTTGAAGTCGCGCAGCAGCCGCTTCGACGCCTTCTGCGCCGCGCCGGCCATCACCGTGAGATGGGGGGAAAGGCGAAGCGCCACGGGACGCGCGGTCAGCCCTTGGCCCGCTCCACGTAGCTGCCGTCTTCGGTCTTCACGACGATCCTTTCCCCGGTCTCGATGAACGGCGGCACCGAGGTCTTCACGCCGTTGGACAATTTCGCCGGCTTGTAGGAGGAGGCCGCCGTCTGCCCTTTCACCACGGGATCGGCCTCGACGATTTCCAGCACGACGGTCGCCGGCAGGTGGATGCCCACCGGCTCGCCTTCCACCAAGTCGACCGTCACCTGCATGTTGTCCTGCAGGAATGGCGCCGCGTCGCCCAGCAACTCGCGCGGAATATGAGTCTCTTCGTAGCTTTCCGGGTCCATCAGCACGAGGTTGTTGCCGTCGGTGTAGGAGTAGGTGAAGTCCTTCTCCTCGGTCATCAGGCGTTCCACCGTGTCCGCGGTACGCCAACGCTCGTTGGTCTTGTTGCCGGACTTGAGGTCGCGCATCTCCACCTGAATGAAGGCGCCGCCCTTGCCGGGGGTGATGATCTGCTGCTTGAGCACGGTCCAGCGCCGGCCGTCGTGCTCGATGACCTGTCCGGCGCGGATCAGGTTCGCCTGCTGTTTCATGCCAGTGGCCTGTGGGTTACCTGGGAGTTGCGGGCTTCTAGACCCGGGGCAGGGGGCTGGGCAAGCTGGGCGCCAACACCGGTCCTGTGCTAACCTGCGCGAGAGATGAGCGTTGCACTGCAAAGGCAAATGACGTTGGCGGAGTTCCTGGACTGGGAAGAGCGCCAGGAGATTCGTTACGAATTCGATGGGTTCAGGCCTGTCGCAATGACCGGGGCGACCCTGCGGCACGAGGCGATCGGCACGACCTTGCGTGCGTTGCTCTATGCGCGATTGCGCGGCTCCCCTTGTCGGCCATGGGGCCCGAACAGCAAGATCGAGGTGCAGGGCCGGATCCGTTATCCCGACGCGGTGGTGAGTTGCACCCGCGGTCAGGCGGACGACACCATCGTTCCCGCGCCGGTCGCCGTTTTCGAGATACTGAGTCCGACCTCATCCCGCACCGACCGCATCGAGAAGCTGCGAGAATACCAGGCCACCCCGTCGATTCAGCGCTATGTGATCCTGGAGCAGGACAGTGTCGCGGCCACAGTCTTCTCGCGCCACGCGGACGAATGGACCGGTCACGCGCTGACCGACACAGATGCCCTGCGGATGCCGGAGATCGGCATTGAATTGCCGCTGGCGGCAATCTATGCGGACGCCGAGTTTGGCGTGGAGCCGCCGGGGTAGGCAGCGTTTCCGCTGCGCCGTTCAGCCGCTTCGGGCATGTCGTGCATGACACCGCGTGGATCGCGCACGCGACCGTCGCCTTCCAGATAGTTCGGACCGATCGGCACCTTGCCGTGGCCGCCAGGAATGTCGAGCACGTAGGTCGGCCAGGCCAATCCGGTGACGCGCCCCCGCAACTCCGCGAGCAGGCGGCGGCCTTCCTTGATCGGCACATGGAAGCGGGCGGTTCCCGGCGCGGGATCGAGCTGGTGCAGATAGTACGGCTTCACCCGCGCGGCCAGCATGGCGCGGAACAGCGCCTCCAGCGTCGCGGCATTGTCGTTGACGCCGCGCAGCAGCACGGACTGGCCGAGAACCGGAATTCCGCGCGCCTGGATGCGCCGGATCGCGACCGCCGCCTGCGGTGTCAGTTCGCGCGGATGATTGGCGTGCAGCACGACCCACATCGGCTTCGGCGTATCCAGCGCAGCGGCAAGCGCCTCGGTGACGCGGGCCGGGTCGGCTGTCGGGACGCGCGTGTGCACGCGGAGGATCTCGATATGCCCGATCGCCGATAGCGCCGCGACGATCGAGGCAAGCCGTCGCGGCGACAGCATCAGCGGGTCGCCGCCGGTAAGGATGATCTCCCGGATCGCGGGCTTGGCGGCGAACCAGGCGTAGGCGTCCTGGAGCTCGGCTTCGCTCAGCAGACCGCCATCCGGACCGACATGCTCGCGGCGGAAACAGAATCGGCAATACACCGGACAGATGAGCAGCGGTTTGAGCAGTGCCCGATCCGGATAGCGGTGCACCACGCCCTTGATCGGCGAGAATGCGTCATCGCCGATCGGGTCGGCGGTTTCATGCGGCGCCACGTGCAGTTCCGCGGCGTCCGGGATGAACTGGCTGGCGATCGGATCGCCTCGTTCGCGGATCAGCGCACGCACCGCGCGGGTGATCGCAATCGCGTAGCGCCGCGCCACGGTGTCGATATCCGCCCGCTCCGCGGGCTCGACGAGGCCGGCGTGCATCAGGGCATCGGCGGTTCGCAGGGTGCTGGCCATGGACGAGCGCGCGATACTCCAGCCCGAGCGGATCGTCCATGCGAGGTCCTCCGCCTTGGCTTGACCCGGACCGTGCCGCCGGCACTTTATCCGGCGCATGACCTGGTCCGTTGTCACCCACGACCCAGCCACCGGCGCCTTCTCTGTCGCGGTGGCGACCAAGGCGTTCGCGGTCGGCGCGTCCTGCCCGTTCGTCCGCGCCGGTGTGGGCGCGGTCTCCACCCAGTCGTTCACCAATCGCTATCTCGGTCCCGCCATCCTGGACGCGCTGGCGCGTGGGCTGCCGCCGGACGCGGCGATCGAGAGCGCGCTGGCGGGAGACGCCGGCCGTGGCATCAGACAGGTCCACGCAGTGGATCGCCACGGGCGGACCGCCGCCTGGACCGGGCAGAACTGCGTCGAATGGTGCGGCAGCGTGGCTGCGCCCGGGATCAGCGTGGCCGGCAACATGCTGTCCGGCGAGCCGACCATCGCCGAGACGCTCGCCGCGTTCCGGCTGCATCCGGAGCTCGACCCACCCGAACGGCTGATGCTGGCCATGGAAGCCGGCGAGGCAGCGGGCGGCGACCGGCGGGGGCGGCAATCAGCCGCCATGGTGATGATCACCACGGAGGATTTCCCAGACCTCAATCTCCGGGTGGACGACAGCCCCGCACCACTCCCCGAACTTCGGCGGCTGCTGGGGATCTGGCGGCGCGAACGGGCACCGGCCCTGGCCGGCCAGCCATCGCGCGCCAGGCCGTCCGGGTTCACTGACCTCGACGCGATCGAGCGGAGCTGGATCGCCGCCGGCCTCGATTTGCGGTTCAGACGCTAGCGGGCCGCAATTCCGTCTGGCAGATTGCGCCCTCCTGAGGGGGAACAGCATGCTGACACGCCGGGCCGCTGCCGAGCTGCTCGCCTCTACCGCTGTTGCCACAGCACTGGGACGTGCTGTTGCCCATGCCGACGTCAAGGTCGGCCTTGACCTGTCGCTGACCGGCGCCGACGCGGAGTCCGCGGCGCGGATCAAGAACGATGCCCTGATGGCGTTCGATGACATCCATGCCAGGCACGAGCTGCCCGGTTACCGCATCGAGCCGCTGATCCTGGACGACGGCACCGCCAACGCCGGGCAGTACGACCCGGCACAGGCCGCAACCAATGCGCGCAAGATGGTGTCGGACAGGGCGGTGGTGGCGGCGATCGGGCCGATGATGAGCGGCGCCGGCAAGGCGATGGCGCCGATCCTGAGCCAGGGCAATCTGGCGACCATCACGCCGTCCTCGACCAATCCGGACATCACCGATCTGAAGTTTGCCGATCAGTACATGCCTGGCGGCAAGGCGATCTATTTCCGCACGGTCACGACCGATGCGTTCCAGGGACCGAATCTGGCCAACTACTTCCCCGACAGGCTGGGCGTGAAATCGGTGTATGTGCTGGACGATGCCGGCGCCTACGGCGTCGGCATCGCCGATGCTTTTCAGAAACGGGCGGCGCAGAAGGGCATCACGGTGCTCGGTCGGAACCGGCTCGACCCGAAAGCCGCCGACTACACCGCGATCCTCACAAAGATCAAGGCGATGAACCCCGACGCGTTCTACTATGGTGGCGTCAGTCAGGCGGGGGTCAAGCTGGCGAAGCAGTCCTACGACATCATCCCAAGGGCAATCAAAGGCGGCGGCGATGGGATGTATTCGGCCGAGATGCTGTCGGCGGTCGGCTTCCCGGCCGCGGAGGGCTGGTACGCCACCATCGCATCTCCGCATGTCACCGACGATAAGGCCGCCGATGCCTGGGTAAGGCAGTATCAGGCAAAATACGGCGTGGTGCCGTCTGATTACGCGATCACCGCCTATGATGCGGCGCTGGTGCTCGCCGATGCGGTGAGGCGGCTGGCCGCCGGCAACAAGGAGGTGAACCGCGACACCGTGCGCGACTACATCCAGAGCGCCAGAGTGAAGACCCTGCAAGGACCGATCTCGTTCGACACCAACGGCGACCTGCAGGACCGGACGATCAGCGTTTTCCAGATCAAGAGGGACGCCAGCCATGCGGCAGATGACATGGTGCATCAGTACCGTTACATCGGCGTCGCGCCGCAATCGTGACCAGCAGGGAGACCATGCAATGCTGACCAGACGTCAAGTGTTCTTCGCCACCACGGCCGTAGCGGCACTCGGTGCGAGCGGCGTCGCCCACGCCGCCGACAAGGTGGTCAAGATCGGTGTCGATCTGTCCCTGACCGGCGCCGACTCGCAGGGTGCCAACCGGGTGAAGAACGGTATCGTCATGGCGGTCGACGCCGCGAATGCGGGCAATGCCGTGCCTGGATACAAGTTCGAACTGCTGGTCACCGACGATGGAACGGCCACGGCGGGTCAGTACGATCCGGCGCAGGCAGCGACGAATGCCCGCAAGATGGTGTCTGACCGAGATGTGGTCGCGGCGATCGGTCCGCAGATGAGCGGCGCGGGCAAGGCGATGGCGCCGATCCTCAGCCAAGGC
>DATBKQ010000482.1:0-15512 GCA_036555825.1 Acetobacteraceae bacterium
GCCGCAGGCACTGGAGCACCGGCGAGGTCAAGGCGATGCTCGACAAGGCGGGCTATGGCGGCGAGCGCATCGCGCTGCTGCATCCCACCGATCAGCTCATCTACAACGCGTTCATCACCGTGGTCGCGGATTCATTCCGCAAGGTCGGGCTGAACATCGACGAGCAGATGGTGGATTGGGGCACCGTGGTGCAGCGGCGCACCAGCAAGGAACCGCTGGACAAGGGCGGGTGGTCGATTTTTCCCGCCGGCGCGCCCGGCCCCGAGTATGTCGATCCGATGCTGGCGAACACCCTGCGCAGCCCGGGGGCAAAGGCCTGGTTCGGCTGGCCCGATTCACCGTCGATCGAGGCGGCGTACGAGGCCTGGATCGACGCCCCCGACGATGCCGAGCGGCGTAGGCAGGAGACCGAATTCCAGGCGGCCTGCTTCGCCTACGTGCCGACCATCACGCTGGGTCAGTACTTGCCGCGGGCGGCCTGGCGCTCGAACGTGACCGGGCTGCTGAAAGGATCGGCGCCGGTGTTCTGGAACGTCGATAAGGCCTGAGCCTAGCGCGTGATGACCGGAGGCGGAATCGCCGGAGCTCTGAACACGTGGCCGGGCTTGTCCCGGCCATCACACGCTCAAACCAAAGAAACCCAGAGCAGGCGGCCGCCGGTCCGCCCAAGGCCGTGCCGCCTCGAACGCCGCCGCCACCCGCAGCAAAGCCGTATCCGCCCCCGGACGCGCCACCAGTTGGATCGCCAGCGGCATACCGTCACGGTCGAAACCGCATGGCAGACTGACCGCCGGATTGCCGGTCAGGTTGAACGGCATCGTGTAAGGATACCACGACGCACGGATGTTCTCGACCGACTGGTTGTCGATCTCGATCGGCCCGAAGAAGTCCTGATCGATCGGCACCGCGCTGCGCGACAGCGTCGGCATGGCGACAATATCGCAGGTGTCGAACCAGGACTGCACCTGGCGATACAGCCGCGTCCGCTGGAAGATCGCGTCGTACAGTTCGGCCGCCGAATAGCTGGCGACGCGATCCATCTGTCGCACGAAGGTCGGACACATGATGTCGCGGTGCTGCTTCAGGTGATGGCCGAACTGCGCCATGCGATAGGCACCGTTGTTGACGAACCAGACCGCCTCGGGGTTGTCGAACGGCGCCGTCAGTTCGGCAATGTCCGCCCCGAGTTCGGCGAACGCGGTCAGCGCCGCCTCGCAGGCACTCAGCACATCGGTCGCGACCGCGGCATTGCCGAGCCGCGCCCGCCAGGCGATGTGCAGGCCGCGCAAGTTGCCGGCATGCGCCGAGGCCAGGAAATCGGCCTTCGGCCGCCCGGTGGTCAGCGGATCGCGCAGGTCTGTCCCCGCCATGGCATCGAGCATCAGCGCGGTGTCCAGCACGGTGCGGGTCATCGGCGTCACGTAGGAGATATTGCCGAATCCGTCCTGCGCGTATTCCTGAGGCACCACACCGAGGCCTTGCTTGAACCCGACGAGGCCGTTGCACGCGGCCGGGATGCGCGTCGAGCCGCCGCCGTCGGTCGCGACCGCGATCGGCACCAGTCCTGCCGCAACCGCCACGGCGGATCCCCCGCTTGAGCCACCCGAGCTGCGATCGGCGCGCCAGGCGTTGCGCGTGCGGCCGAACAACGGCGCCTGGGTGAGGCACTGCTGGCCGAACTCCGGCGTCGTCGTCTTGCCCAACACGATCGCGCCCGCCTGCTTCAGCCGCGCCACCGCGACCGAGTCGCGATCCGGAACGTGGTCCTTGAAGATCAGCGATCCCCAGGTGGTACGGATGCCGGCGGTCGGGATCAGGTCCTTCACCGCCACCGGCACGCCGTGCAGCGGACCGAGTTCCCCGCCGCGCATCACCTCCGCCTCGGCCGCGCGCGCCGCCTCCATCGCGGTGTCCGCCGCGATCGTGATGAACGCGTTCAGCGTCGGCTGGCTGCGTGCGATGCGATCCAGCGTGTCGCGCATCGCTTCGACCGGCGAGACCGCGCGACCACGGATAGAAGCTGCCAGATCGGCAGCCGAGGCGAAGGCGAGGTCCATGTCTGCTCCTCAGGTCCGGGGTGGCAGCACGCAGACTACCACCCCGCCCGCGCTTCAGACACGCCGCAGGAAACAGCGATCCTCCACCTGAATGCACTGCGTCCGCGTGGCGTGCGCGACATTCTCCTGCGCCTCCGGGTCGGTGCGCAGCGCTTCGCGATAGCCCTCGTAGGCCGCCAGACTGTCGAACTCGATCAGCGCAAGGGCAAAATTGTTCGGCCCCTCCTTGGGAAGGAAATAGCCAAGCAACGCGCCGCCGCAACGCGCGATGATCGGCGGCCAGGTCGCGGCGTACCGCTCGAACTCCGCGATCCGATGCGGATCGAGCGTGTAGCGGATGCAGCAGGTGATCATGCCAGCACCGAGTACTGCACGCGTTCGCGCCGGTTCAGCCGCGGCACGCCCTGTTCGACGATCAGCGACTTGAAGTGCGGGGTCTGCTGGTGCGCCGCGAACGCGGCTTCGTTCTCGAACAGTTCGTAGAACAGGAACTGCGCCGGGTTCTCCAAGGCCCGATGCACCAGGAACAGCCTGACACCCGGTTCCTGCCGCGCCTGCGGCGCGAAGCGGGCGAGGATGTCGGCCACCGCATCGGCCTCCCCATCGCGCGCTTCCCACATGGCCGTCACCGCCAGTCCGCCTGGGATCTGCTGTGTCTGCATATCGTCCTCCTGTTGAACACAGCGAGAGGACGTAGAGAATGTCGCACCGCAGATCAGCAGGGATCGCTTCGGCCGGGAACGAAGGATCAGTGTCCGGCGTGGCTGCCGGAGAAATCGGGCGGCGACAGGCTGGACAGCTCAAGCTGATGCACCAACGCCTGTTTCAGCCGTTCCAGCCCGGCCTCGGTCGCTGCCTCGGCGCGCGCCACCAGCACCGCCTGGGTATTCGACGCGCGCAGCAGCCACCATCCATCGTCCGTCAGCACACGGACGCCATCAGTCGCGGATACCTTGGCACCCTGCTCACGCAGCCGCGCCGCAACCTCCCCGATCACCGCGAACTTGCGCCTGTCGTCGCAATCGAAGCGCACTTCCGGCGTGTTGATCACCTGCGGCAGCGCGTCACGGATATCGGAAAGCTTCGTGTCCATGCGCGCCAGCACGCCGAGTGTGCGCACCGCGGCGTACAGCGCATCGTCGAATCCATACCAGCGATCGGCGAAGAAGATGTGCCCCGACATCTCGCCGGCCAGCGGCGAACCCGTCTCCGCCATCTTCGCCTTGATCAGGCTATGGCCGGTGCGCCACATCAACGGGCTGCCGCCGGCGCGGCCGATCTCGTCGAACAGCACCTGGCTCGCCTTTACATCGGCGATGATCGTCGCGCCCGGCCGTTCGTGCAGCACGTCGCGCGCCAGGATCACCAGCAACTGGTCGCCGAACAGGATGCGCCCCTTGTCGTCGATCAGCCCGATGCGATCCGCATCGCCGTCCAGCGCAATGCCGATATCCGCGCGCTGCCTCGCGACCTCGGCAATAAGCTGCTCCAGATTCCGCGGCACCGTCGGGTCCGGATGGTGCGCGGGAAAGGTGCCGTCGACCGCCGCATTCAGCACGATGTGCTCGCCCGGCAGACCCGCGACCAGCTTCGTCAGGACCTCGCCCGCGGCGCCATTGCCGTTGTCCCACACCACCTTCAGCATGCGGTCGCCGCCGTCCCAGTCGCTGAGCAGGCGCGCGACGTAATCCGCCGAGATGTCGAACCGCCGCTCGCTTCCCTGCGCTTGCGGTATTACGTCGCCGGCCGCGGCCATCTGGCCCAGGTCGCGGATCTGGGTGCCAAAGAATGGCTTGCCGGCGAGCACCATCTTGAAGCCGTTGTAGTCCGGCGGATTATGGCTGCCCGTGACCATCACCGCCCCATCGCTCTTCAGCGTGGTCGCGGCAAAATACAGCATCGGCGTCGGACCGCGGCCGATGCGGGTCACCTCCATACCGCTCGCTACCAGACCGCCCGTCAGCGCCTCTTCCAATGACGGGCTGGATAGCCGCCCGTCATAGCCGACCGCCACGGTTCGTCCGCCGTTACGCGCCACGATCGTACCGAAGCAACGGCCGATGGCGAACGCGTCCTCGCCCGACAAGGTCCGGCCGACGACACCGCGAATGTCGTATTCGCGCAGCGTGGTCGGATCGAATTGGTGCGAATACGCCATCACACTGTCTCGCGTGATACGGCGGAGACGATAAAGTCGGCAGGTTCGATGTAGCGCGCCAGGAATGCGCGCACCGCGTCCGCCATTTCAGGGCGCTTCAGTGCGTACGCGATCTGTGCCTCGAGGAAGCCGATCTTGTCGCCGCAGTCGAAGCGCTGGCCCTCGTAGCGCAGCCCATGGAATGGCTGCTTGCCGATCAGCCTGGCCATACCGTCAGTCAACTGCACTTCGCCGCCCGCACCGCGCTCCATGCGGCCGAGATGCGCGATCACTTCAGGCATCAGTATGTAACGCCCGATGATCGACAGGTTCGAGGGTGCGTCCTTCGGCGCAGGCTTCTCGACCAGGCCCAGCACCTCCACCATCCGGCCATCATCCTTGCCCGTGCGCAGGATGCCATAGCGGTTGGTCTGCTCGCGCGGCACCTCGGTAACGGCGACCACATTGCCGCCGGTAGCACGATACACCTCGGCCAACTGCCCCAGGCAAGGCTTATCGGCCAGCACCAGATCGTCCGGCAGCAGAATGGCAAACGGATCGTCGCCAATGAATGCGCGGGCGCACCAGATGGCATGGCCGAGGCCCAATGGCACCTGCTGGCGAACGGTGACCATCGAGCCCGGCTCCACCTGCGTGTTGCTCAGCAGTTCCAATTCGGCGGTCTTGCCACGGTCGCGCAGCGTCGCTTCCAGCTCGAATGCGACGTCGAAATGCTCCACCAAGGCGGTCTTGCCCCGACCGGTGACCATGCAGAACTGTTCGATGCCGGCGGCCCGTGCCTCTTCGATCGCATACTGGATCAAAGGCTTGTCCACGACGGGCAGCATTTCCTTCGCAGTGGCCTTGGTGGCCGGCAGGAAACGCGTACCCAGTCCCGCAACCGGCAGGACAGCCTTGCGTAACGGCTTACTCACGGAAAATGCTCCCCCTCGTTCCCGGACCCTGGCCATACACCGGCGGAAGCCAACATCGCCGGCAGGCGGAAATGTGGCCTTGAAAGCAGGCCCGGCGGCGACACGTGACGGCGAGTGGTATCACGTTGCTGCGCGGCCCGTCACGTCTTGCTCCGGCGGTGCGCGCCAGTACTCCCGAGCAACACGTCGCGTGCAAGGTTGATCCTGGTCGCCAGCCAATCGGAGCCGCCGCTGTCCGGATGCGCGGTGCGCATCAGCCGGTGGTGCGCCGCGCGGATCTCGGCCTCGCTCGCGCCCGGGCTCAGCCCGAGCACCTGGTAAGCCTCCTCACGCGTCATGCCTCCTGTCTGACGCCGTGGCGGAGGCTGACTGGAGCTCGCGGATTGCTGCTGGCGCTGCTGGCTTCTCAGGCCCATGCGATAGGCCTGCCAGCGCTGGTAGATCAACGGACCGAACAGCGTCAGGGCACCGAGCGCGATCCCGCCGCGGCCGGACAGAATGAGCAGCAGCGCCAGGCTGATCCCGCCCAGTGCAGCGATCCACGCCAACAGCGACTTGATCGTCGTCACCGACGCCTGCTCGAACGCCCGCAAGCCCCCAAGAAACAGGAACAGGGTCAGGCCGCCGAGTACCAGCCAGAGCATCCCGCCATCTTAGCGCGTGATGACCAGTGGCGGAATCGGGCTGCCAATCGACGTTATCGCCAGAGCGGGCGCCGCTTGTATGTAACGTTTATCGTCTGCTCGGCATGCTCTGCTTGTCTCAACACGGAGGACTGGCGGGGCCAAGAGCGCACAGCGGCCGCGCACGGGTCCCCGCCAGGGAGACTTGGTATTCTACGGATATCAGCGGCCTCGGGATATCAGCGGCCTCGATGGCGTGAGCAATAAATCAGGCAGGCGATCAGCCGGCACCGGCACCGTACCACCAGCCCGGTCAAAACCGCGAGCATCCTTGCCGCGGCCAGAATGAATTCGCGCCCCCGGCGACTGACAGCAATCCGTGGCTGGCGCCCGGGCGGCGTCGGGGCGTCGGGCGAAACCGCGCCCTCGAGGACGCCGGTTGCAAGTCTGCTGCAGGCCGACCAGACGCTGGTACCCGCGGCATTCGCCGCCTGAAGCTGGACAGCGATCGCCATGGCCGTGGGCAGGTCGGACAGCTCGCATGGGCTCGATAGTCGCGCAGGAGCGTCCAGACTTCGGCGCCAGCCGGCCGATAGCGCAGCGCAAATCCGGTCGCCGCGTCGTGTGCCGCATCGACCGCGGGCGCTGTCCACGTCACGAGGAGACTGGTGCCGGTGCCTCGCGCCAGCATCAGGAGGTCCGGCGCATTGGGGCGGCATCGGCGGGCGTGCCGCGATGGCATATGGAGCCGCTGTGGCTAACGGGCCCAATTCGCCGGACCCTTGACCGTCGCTCCGGCAGGCCAACAGCTCGTGCACTACGGGCAGTGACAAGACCGGAACTTGCGGCTCGGTTCGCTCAGGCGGTGCGATCTGCGCGGGGTGAGCCTGCCAGCTTCGACTGGATCAGCGACAGAAATTCGCCGACATTCCTGAGCGAGTCCAACTCGGCAGTGCGGAACCGGATGCCGAACCGGCCTTCCGTCATCAGGATCAGGTTGATGTGATTCTGGCTGTCCCAATCGGGGATGTCCGCAGCCGTCGTGGACGGAGACAGCATTAGGGCGTCATCATCGAACAGCTCGCGGAAAACTTCGGTCAGGGCCTGATAGATTTCTCCCTCGTTCATGCCACAGCTCCACGGATGTCAATGAAGTGCATCGGCGGCCGATAGGCGCCGATATCGAGCCACCAATAGGTTGCTCCTTCGGTTGTATCACCTGGCGCCTGTATTCGTGCGAAGCCCAGGCCGGCATAATGCTGGGCCACCAGCCCGTTCCTGGCCGTGGGAATGTATTCGCCGATCAGCGCGGTGGCGCCGAGAGCGGCGGCCTGCCTTGCCAGCACCTCCAGTGTGGCCTGCTCGACGCCGCGACCGAGCACCCGACAGCTCATCAGCCAGGTATCGATCCACAGCGTCTCAGGGCCATCCGGGCCGCGCCGGGCAATCACCACCTCGATCAGGCCGTTGTCGCCGAACCTGTCAGCGAGCCGCGCCTGCAGGGTCAGTACCGCCGGATCGGCGCGCTGGCGCGCCATCTCGGTGCGCGTGCGGCGGCGCGTCGTCAGATTGAACTGGTTAGTCTTGTTGGTGAGCTGGGTCACGCGCTCCATGTCTACCGAGGCAAAAGGCTGAACCGTCATCACCATTTCCAGGCTCTTGAGATAGCCCTCGATGTCGGTGGCAGCGTCAAGGCGGGCGCGACGCTCCGCATTCAGCACGTATTGCTGGGTTCGCCTTGCATCATCGGCGGTGAATGCCGCCGCCTCGAAGTAACCGGCCTCCACCAGGCGCGCCGGATATTCGGCCACATCGTCGGGCAACTCGGGCACCGCCACCTCGGGCAGCTCGCGGCGGACGATCGCCCTCTCGGCCGGGTTGTCATCGACAAACACCAGGCTATCGAGGCCGATCGACAGCGTCCGTGCAATGTCGCGGATGTTGCTCGCCTTGTCGTTCCAGTTGGCGACGAAGGCGGCTATATCGGTGCGCTTCAGCGCCATCTCCGGATGATTGCTGAACGCCTCCAGCGCGATGCTTTCGTCGTTCTTGGAACACACCGCCAGAATTACGCCGCGGCGGGCGAGCAGCCGGCAATACTGCTGGAACGCCAGGAACGCCTCGCCTGCGGCGTTGCCCTGGCCCAGCCGGATGCCGTCGAGCCCGTCATCGCCGATCACGCCGCCCCACAGCGTGTTGTCGAGGTCGAGCACCAGGCATTTGCGCGCCAGGCCGAGTCCGGCGGCAATTACGCGCGCGAGCAGATCGCCATAGACCGGCGCCAGCGCCGGACTGACAAGCTGCTTGGCGTGGTACCAGCGCACCGGGTCCACCCAGCGCTGCCGCCCTTGGCGCGCGGCGTGCCAGTCAAGGTCGAGCAACAGTACCCCTTCACGCTGCGCTGCCTGCCGTAGCGCGGCGTTTAGCCGCGCCACGACCGTGAACGGTGCGGCCGGAACCAGGCCCTCATAGTTGCCGAACACCGGCTGGACACCGTTGAGCAAGGTCTGCTGGATCACGAGCGCGCCGAATCGCTCGCGAATGCGACGCCACAGCCCGACGATCTCATCCATCCGATCGCTCATCGCCGCCGCGACCTCGGTCTCGGTGGCATCCAGCGGCAGAGCGGGTACCGCATCGTTGTGGTCCATCAACAGCGCCACTGCGTCCGGTCCGAACCTGTCGACCTCCGTGGCGGGGCCGAGAATCACCTGACGGTACTGCCCATACGGCGCCGTCATCACCTGGAGCGGCAGCCCGCGGCCGAGACCGGCGACCCGGATCGCCGGGGCGAGGTGCTCCACCGAATGCGACGCCAGCAGCGCGAGCCGGCACGCCGGGCGGCCGATCGCACGCGACACCGCGTCCGCATTGCCGAGGCAGGCGTTCGCCACACGATCCAGCTTGCCGGTGACGATGAAGTCGCGGTCGTGGTTGGCAAGGCACGCGGTCTCCGCCAAACGCTCCGCGGGGTCCGCCAATCCCCTGAGCCGTGCAAAAGCGCCGGTCCAGTCCGCCAGTGCCGGCAGCCAGGGCAGAGTGTGCGGCTGGCCGGATGCGCCCCCTCTTGGCCCGCGATCCTGCTGCGCGGCTGCCCTGCGATCATCCGTCGCGAAATCTTTCATCGCGGCGCTCCTAAAACTTCCAATAGAGGAACTCGGTCGGCGCGGACGAGAACGTCTTGGTCAGGGCGAAGAACCCGATCGTGCCGACCAGCGCGCCAAACATCATGGTAGGACGCCAGGTCAGCACCTGCGCGGCGGCGCGCAGCTTGGTCTCGATCCAGGTCGGCCCGCGCACCTGCCCCAGGCTGGTGGGATAGCGCCGCAGGAACTGTTGCGTGTTCGGCAGGCACCACACGATCAGCAGCGCGATCAGTGCGAACCGAAACTCATTGTGGGTGACAAGGTCGATCACCGGCGACGGTAGCGCACGGGTATCTGACAGAGTGGCGAGCTGGTGCGCCCATTGCGCATCGTCATACGGATAATATGGGATGAACAGACCGTGGGCGGCCAGCATGTCCGACAGCAGCGCGAGCCCGGAGCCTACGTCCGCGGCGCGGAAGAACACCAGCGCGATCAGCACGCACAGCATGGTCAGCAGCACGGAGGCGCCGTGCACCAGCGGATTGGCGCTATCGACCTGCCAGCCCCAATACGCCTTCAGCGTGCGCCACGCATGGTTCACGGTCAGATAGAACCCGTGGAGCAGGCCGAAGACAATGAACTGCCACCCCGCACCGTGCCACAGGCCGGCGAGGAACATGGTGACGATCATCGGCATTGCGACGAGGCCGGCAAATGCGCCTGGCGAGGTCCTGCCGCGACGGAGTACCGGCTTACCCTTGCGCAGCCTGGCGCGATTGAGGTTGAGCGAGATCGGGTTGTAGATATAGGCGGTCAGGAAACGCGTCAGCGTCATGTGCCATCGCGACCAGAACTCGATGATGTTGCGCGCCTTGTAGGGTGAATCGAAATTCTGCGGGAGGCGGATGCCGAACATCAGACCGAGCCCGATCGCCATGTCCGTATAACCGGAAAAATCGAAGTATATCTGCAACATGTAGCATCCCGCCCCGAGCCAGGCATCGAGCGCGGTCATGGCGTGGCCAGCATCTGCGGCAGCGAACACCGGGCCGACCCAGATAGACAGCGTGTCGGCGATGAAGGTCTTCTTGAAGAGCCCGATCAGGAACACGGTGCAGCCCGCCGCCAGCATCATCGGCCTTGGCCTGAAAATCGAGGGATTGCGGAACTGCGGCAGCATCTCCCTGTGGTGCGTGATCGGCCCGGCGATCAGATGCGGAAAGAAAGTGATGAACATGCAGTAGTTGGCAAGGCTCGGCTCTTCGGCGACCCCGTCATAGGCGTCGCTGAGATAGGCGATCTGCTGGAACGTGAAGAACGAGATCGCGAGCGGCAGCAGGATTTCCGGCACCGGCCAATCGGCACCGACCAGCCCGTTCGCCGCGGCAACCAGGAAACCCGTGTATTTGCATACACCGAGCAACAGCAGATTGAGTGCCACGCCGGCGACCAGCAGCCATTTTCTTGGCTTGTGCGCGAGACTGCGGCCGATCACAAAGTTCACCGCGATCGAGCCGAGCAGGAGCGGCACGTAGCGAATATTCCACCAGCCATAGAAGAACAGCGAAGTGAGCGTGAGCCAGACGATTGCCAGCCCGTTCAGCCGCTTCAGGCCCAGCACAAAGTAGCCGGCCAGCGCCGCCGGCAGGAAGTAGACCAGAAACGTTACCGAATTGAACAGCATGGTCGAGTAATCATGGCTCAGGGCCCCGCGCCACTGCGCATCGACGAGTCGAGACCGGTCTGGGCGACCAGAGCTGCGGTGAAACCCTGAGCCGCCGGCCACCGCAGGTGAACGGCATCGACGAACTGCGCTCGGTCGACCGGATAAGCCCGCTCGCCATCCCAGAAGACCGCGTCGGTCCCACCCAGGGCCGAACGAATACCGCTGGCGAAGTCGGTGCGGACTGTCCCATCTCCGTCGTAAAGTTCCGACCAAGCGGGATTCATCGGGGTTGACGCCACAATCAGCCGCCGATCCGTCGCCTCCAGCCAATCCGCCATCCGCCGGAGCGCGACAAAGCAGGTCCGATCGTAACCTTCGAATTCGCCGTAAAAGAGACCGGACGCCTGGTGGTTCAGCGGTACATCGCCCCACTCATCGGTCCACTTTCCCGGTGGTCCTTCGCTGAGGCGTGCACGTACGTTCTTCTGAAGCGAGTGCAGATCGAAGTAGCGAAGATAAAACCCGTAGAGCCAGCGCCGCCGAAAGATATAGTCATCGGCTGCGTCCGGGGGGAACAGTTGCTCGGTATTGTCGCTGCAGTTCCTGAAGTCGTGCGGCTCCACCACGGCGATGACGGTTCGAACCGACGGAAAGCGCTCAGTCATGTATCGCGCGACGAACGACACCTGATGTGCCTGGGCCGCACAGAATCCCACATTCAATGGCTGCGCCTCGGGTTCCGCGAATGCGATTTTCGAACTGTCAAAATTGTCCATCGCGACCGAAGATCCGACGATCAGATGCGTGGGCTGTAGCGACGGGCGGTCACGCAAGGCTTCCAGCCTGACGTCGGCACACAAGCTGTTCACCAACGGCGGCGGCGGCAGATAGCCCGCCCGGTGCAATGCTACGAGGCTGCATGTGTAGAGCCCGAGCAGTGTCATGCCCGTCAGCGTCATGCTGCATACATACGTTAGTGCGGATCGGTAACGTGTGACCCGCCGCAATGCCGAGCGCGCGCGCACGCAGGTTCGACGATCCACCTGATCAGGGATTGCTTGATCACTGAGGATTGGTCTGACCCGGCAACTGTCAGGGTTGTCCAGCGGATTGGCGGCTGGAAGAGCCACCCGGGTTTGCACCGGGCTCCACGCGACTGCTGGATAATTTGCTACGGGCAGCGGGCGGTCAGTGCAACTCGCTTTTCTGTGAGGTCATGGCGACATCATCGCCAGGCCTGCGAATGCGCGCCGAGGGATCTGATTCGGCTTCAGCATCTTCTGGTGAGCCCGGTGGGACTCGAACCCACGACCCCAAGATTAAAAGTCTCGTGCTCTACCACCTGAGCTACGGGCTCGCCGCGCCCCTTACAGCGCGAAGCCGGCGTACCGGTCAACCTTTCACGTCGGCCGCCACCCGCATGTGCACGATCCGGTCAGGGTTCGACACCGTGCCGCTCGAACCGCTGCCGCGCTTGATCTGGTCGATCAGCTCCATCCCCTGCACCACCTGACCCCAGATCGTGTACTGCCCGTCCAGATGCTGCGCCGGCGCGAACATGATGAAGAACTGGCTGTTCGCGCTGTTGGGATCCGAGGTCCGCGCCATCCCGCAGGTCCCGCGCAGGAAGTGCCGCTTGGTGGTGAACTCCGCCGGCAGATCCGGCAGCTTCGAACCGCCGGTTCCGGTCCCTGTCGGATCGCCGCCCTGCGCCATGAAGCCCTCGATCACCCGATGGAACGGCGTGTTGTCATAGAAGCCCTCGCGCGACAGGGTCTTGATCCGCTCCACCGCCTTCGGCGCGATGTCGGGAAACATCTGGATCACCACGCGGCCCTGCTTCAGGTCCATGTATAGCGTGTTCTCGGGATCCAGCTTCTGCTGGGCGTTCGCGGTGTCGCTCATCGTCATTCCCCCCATCAGGGTTGCGATCGCGGCGCCCGCGATCAGGCTACGTCGAACCATCTGGCGCCCTCCGTGAAAAACCCGCGTGGCAACTCCGTGGTGCTCCGCGCGCTCCGAGTGAACCCTTCAGCCGCGGACCCGCCGCAGCACGCGTTGCAGCGTCAGCGGCGGTACGAACGACGAAATATCGCCGCCCAGTACCGCGACCTCCTTCACCAGGCGCGAGGCGATGAACTGGTGGCGTTCGCTCGCCATCAGAAACACCGTCTCGATGTCGGGGGCCATCCGGTAATTCATCCCCGCCATCTGGAACTCGTAGTCGAAGTCCGACACCGCGCGCAATCCACGCACGATCATCGATGCACCGACCTTGCGCGCGAACTCCACCAGCAACGTATCGAACGGCAATACCTCGATTGCCATGCCGTTCTGGGTCGCGATGCGCGCGATCTCCGCCTCGACCAGTTCGACCCGTTCTTCCAGCGAGAACAACGGCCCCTTGCCGGTGTTGACCGCCACGCCGACCACCAGTTTGTCCAGCAACCGTGCGGCGCGCGCGATCACGTCGAGATGACCGTTGGTGACCGGATCGAACGTGCCAGGATACAGGCCGACACGCAGCTTCTTCACCGGTTCGGCCATTTAGCCCCTGTCCTCTGGCACCTCGTCTCCCGACACACCGTTCTCATCGCCCGCATCCTCCATCACCGGGAATACGCTGGTCACGTGCTCGTCCACATTTACCCGGAACAGCGTCACGCCCATCGCCTGGCGACCGGTGATACGCACCTGGTCGGCCGGCACCCTGATCAGCCGTCCGGCATCCGTGACCAGCATCACATCGTCGCCCTGCCGCACCGGGAACGTCGCCACCACCGCAGTACCATTACGCGGTGCCAGACTGATATTGGCAATGCCCTGACCGCCGCGTCCACTGACACGGTACTCGTAACTCGAGGTGCGCTTGCCGAATCCCATGTCGGTCACCGTCAGCAGGAACTCCTCGTTCAGTTCCAGCTCGGCGAGCCGCTCAGCCGCCAGCGTGACATGGGGCACGGCTTCCTCGCCTTCCGCCGCGGCCTCGCCCGCATCCTCGCCGTTGCCACGACGCCGTGCATTGGCCAGCTTCAGGTAGGCCTCGCGCTCGGCGATGCTCGCATCGACATGCCGCAGCACCGTCAGGCTGATCACCTCATCCCCGCCCTGCAGCCGAATGCCGCGCACGCCGCTCGAATCGCGGCCGGCGAAGACACGCACCGACTCGTCGGAAAGCTGGAAGCGGATGCAGCGGCCCTTGCGGGTCGCCAGCAGCACATCGTCGCCCTCATGACACGTCGCGACACCGATCAGCCGGTCGCCCTCGTCCAGCTTCATCGCGATCAGCCCGACCGAGCGGACGTTGCGGAAGTCCGACAGCCGGTTGCGCCGCACGTTGCCATGCGCCGTAGCGAACACCAGGTGCAAATTGTCCCACAGCGTCTCGTCCTGCGGCAGCGGCAGCACCGTGGTGATCGCATCGGCGCCAAGCTCCGGCAGCAGGTTGACCAGCGCCCTGCCCTTTCCCGCCGGCCCGGCTTCCGGCAGCCGCCACACCTTCTCGCGGAACACCTTGCCGCCGAGTGAGAAGAACAGCACCCACTGATGCGTATGCGCATGGAAGCTGCGCGTCACGATATCGTCGCCGCGCGTCGAGGCGCCGGTGCGGCCGCGCCCCCCGCGGTTCTGCGCCCGGAAAGTCTCCAGCGGTGTACGCTTGATGAACCCGTCGCGCGTGATGGTCACCACCATCTGCCCCGGCTCGATCAGGCTCTCATCGTCCTGGTCCGACTCCGCCTCGACGATGTCGGTCATCCGCGGCGTATCGATGGCGGCGCGCGCCTTCAGCAGTTCGTCGCGCATCACCTCCATCCGCCGCGGTCGCGACGCCAGTATCTCCAGCAGCTCGCGAATCTTCGCGGCGACCTCGGTCATCTCCTGCTGAATCTTTTCCCGTTCCAGCCCGGTCAGCCGTTGCAGCCGCAACTCCAGGATGCCGCGCGCCTGTTCGTCGGTCAGCCGCACGGTGCCGTCCGGCGTGATCACGTTCCCCGGCTCGTCGATCAGCGCCAGCAGTGCGCCAACATCGCCCGCCGGCCAGTCGCGTTCCATCAATGCCTGACGCGCCGTGCCGACATCGGAGCTCGCACGGATCAGCCGGATCACCTCGTCGATATTGGCGACCGCGATCGCCAGCCCGACCAGCAGGTGAGCCCGATCGCGCGCCTTCGAAAGTTCGAAGCGCGCGCGCCGCAGAATCACCTCTTCGCGGAACGCGATGAAGCACAGCAGCGCGTCCTTCAACCCCATCAGCCGCGGACGCCCCGCGTCAAGCGCCAGCATGTTGATGCCGAAGCTGACCTGAAGCTGGGTGAAGCGGAACAACTGGTTCAGCACCACTTCGCGCGTCGCATCGCGCTTCAGCTCCACCACGATGCGCATGCCGGAGCGGTCGCTTTCGTCGCGCAGCTCGCTGATGCCTTCGATCTGCTTGGCGCGCACCAGTTCGCCGATGCGCTCCAGCAGCGCCGACTTGTTCACCTGATACGGGATCTCGGTGAAAATGATCGCCTCGCGGTCGCGCCGCAGCTCCTCGAACTCGGCACGCGCCCGAATGGTGATGGAGCCGCGCCCGGCCTCGAATGCCGCGCGAACGCCGGAACGCCCGACGATCACCCCGCCGGTCGGAAAGTCCGGCCCCGGCACCAGCCGCATCAGCTCTTCCAGCGGCGTGTCCGGCTCGGCGATCAGCAGCAGCGTGGCATCGATGATCTCGCCCGGATTGTGCGGCGGGATGTTGGTCGCCATGCCCACCGCGATGCCGTTGCCGCCGTTGATCAGCAGGTTGGGGAACCGCGCCGGAAGCACCCGCGGCTCCTTCTCGGTCTCGTCGTAGTTCGGCTGGAAATCGACCGTGTCCTGATCGATGTCGTCCAGCAGCAGCGAGGCGGCGCGCGCCAGGCGCACCTCGGTGTAGCGCATCGCCGCCGGGTTATCGCCATCGACCGAGCCGAAATTGCCCTGTCCGTCGATCAGCGGTACCCGCATCGAGAACGGCTGCGCC
>DATBKQ010000483.1:0-4859 GCA_036555825.1 Acetobacteraceae bacterium
TCGATCGTGGTGCCGACCGTGCTCGCGATCACGGCGCGGCGGAGCTGGGCCGCATGCTCCTGGTGCGTCAGCGACTGGTCAGAGCTGGTGGACATGCTGTGGCCTCCCAAACGCTCATGGCGAGAACGCGGCAGAGACACGAGTCGCGGCAAGAACAACATCCCGCCGGACCGTGGCGTGTCACTTTATTGCGACCGGGGGTGCCATGGGCGCTGCCACCGCGGCGAGCACCGCGGCACCGTAGCGCTGCAACTTGGATGCGCCCACGCCCTTGATCTGACCGAGTTCCTCGGTGCTGGTCGGCCGTGCGGCGGCGATGTCGCGCAGAACGGAATCGTGGAAGATGACATAGGGTGGGATACGCTGCGCCTTGGCCTCGGCCGCGCGCCAGGCGCGCAGCGCTTCGAACAACGGGGTCTGCGCCTCGGGTCCGCCGGCCGTCTCGCCGAGTACGGCACGGGACGGCCGGACCACCGCCCGACGCCTCCCAGCTTCTTCTCGCAGCATCACGTGGGCTTGGCTGCGGAGTATCGAACGTGCCGTCTCCCCCACCAGAAACAGTCCGCCGTGGCCGGAGGTATCCACGTCCAGAGCACCATGCGCGATGAGCTGACGGATCACTGCGCGCCAATACGGTGCGGGACGATCGGACCCCACGCCGAATGTAGGCAGCCGATCGTGCGCGTGACGCAGCACGCCTTCCGTGGCTTCCCCGCGCAGCACGGCAATGATGTGCAGCGCGCCAAACACCTGGCCGGTGCGATATATGGCCGACAGCACTTTCTGCGCCTCGACCGTCGCATCGACCATGCGCGGCGGAGCGGCACAGTTGTCGCAATGTCCGCAAGGCTCGGGCAGGTTCTCGCCAAAGCAACCGAGTAGCGCCTGCGTACGGCAGCCGGCCACCTCGGTGAACGCGATCATCTCTTCGAGCTTGGTGCGCATGACGCGCTTTTGGCTGTCCGGCGCGGCTGACTGCGCCAACCAGTGGCGTGCCTGGGCAATGTCCTGTCCGCCATAGAGCAGCAGCGTTTCCGCCGGATCGCCATCGCGCCCCGCCCGACCGATCTGCTGATAGTAGGCTTCCGGGCTGTCCGGCATGTCCAGATGGACAATGAACCGCACATCCGGCCGGTCGATCCCCATGCCAAACGCGATCGTTGCCGCCACGATCACCGGCTCGCCCGAACGGAACCGGGCGAGCGCCGCCCGCTTCGTCGCAGCGTCCAGTCCCGCATGGAACGCGAGGGCCGGGATCCCCTTGGATACCAGTCGCTGGGCCACACGCTCGGTCTTCGCACGCGTCGCGCAATACACGATCCCGCAAACGCCGGTGTGGCGGGCGAGAAGATCGAGCAATTGCGCGGTTTCGCCGATTTTTGCCGCCGCGCCGATATAGAGGTTCGGCCGATGGAAACTGGCGATGAATGTCTCGGCGGTGGGCATCCGAAGTGCCCGCAGAATGTCGTCCCGCGTGCGCGGATCGGCGGTCGCGGTCAGCGCCAGGCGCGGCACACCGGGAAACTGGTCGGCCAAGCACGCCAGTCCACGATACTCCGGACGAAACTCGTGCCCCCAATGCGACACACAATGCGCCTCATCGATGGCGAAGAGCGCAAGCCGGACGCGCGACAGCCGTTCCAGCATGCCGTTCGTCAACAGCCGTTCCGGTGAGATATAGATCAGGTCGAGTTGCTGCTCGATCAGATCGCGCGTCACCCCTCGGGCTTCCGCCGGGTCGAGATCGGAGTGCAGCGCGCCAGCCGCCACGCCAAGCTGACGCAGCGCCGCGACCTGATCGTCCATCAGCGCGATCAGGGGTGAGATGACCACCGCGGTACCTGGCCGGCACAGTGCCGGCACCTGAAAGCAGATGCTCTTGCCGCCACCGGTCGGTGCAAGCACCAGCGCGTCGCCGCCGGCAACCACATGTCGCACGACCTGCTCCTGGTGGCCGCGAAATCCGGGAAAACCGAACACCCGGCGCAGCACGACGCCCGGGTCGTCCCACGCGCCGGCCTGGAGCAGCGATTGCAGCATGCCTCAGTGCCGGCTGATGCTGATTTCGACCCGCCGGCTCTCCTGTGCGGTCAGCGCGAACGGCACCGGTCCATGACCGCGCTGCCTGATCCGCGCCGGGCCGACGCCATCCGACATCAATTGGTCAACCACGACCTGCGCACGCAGATCGGCCAGCAGGATATTGGCCTGACGGCCGCCGACGGTGCTGGCAAAGCCATTTACATGCGCCACATTGCCAGGATGCGATTTCACCCAGTCGGCGGCCTGAGTGATGACCGCCTGCGCCGAATCATCGATCGCTGCCGACCACTCCTGGAAGAACACCACAAATTTCTGGCCCGGCAGGTCGGCCGCGCGGGGAGTTCCGATGGCAGCAATCAGCAGCAGGAACGCCAGTCCGAGGCGGTGCATGGCCGATTCCCTTCTCGTGCGATAACGGCATTTTCCTGCCGGGCGGTTAAACCGCCGTCAACCGAAACCGCGAATGTACCGCAGGCGACATCCTCTCCGGCGCCTCGCGCCGGCCTCTCCCGCAAGCGGGAGAGGCAATTCTGTGCTTATGCGGCGGCGGCGACGGCCTTGCCGGCGGATAGGCGCCAGATGCGATCGAGCCGTTCAACACCCGTCAGCCGGTGTGTGATGAGGATCAGGCTGCGTCCTTCGGCTGCGTCGTTCAGGGTTGCGAGGAACGCGCGTTCGGTTTCTGCATCCAGGCCGGCACAGGGCTCATCGAGGATGAGGATCGGTGCCGGCGATAGCAGGGCACGCGCCAGCGCCAATCGGCGACCCTGGCCGCCTGAGAATCGCGCACCGCCCTCCCCTACCCAGGTATCCAAACCGTCGGGCAGGGCGCGCACCATTTCGCCAATTCGCGCTGCGTCCAGCGCCGCCCATAGCGCATTGGCATCCGCGTCGGGTCGCGCCAGCAGCAGGTTGGCACGGATCGTGTCATCAAACAGATGTGTCGCCTGGGACAGCCAGGCGATCCGGCGTCGCACATCGGCGGCGGCCAGCGCGGCCAGGTCGATACCGCCGAGCAAGACCCTGCCCCCCCGTGGCGCTGCGACCTTCAGCGCCAGAGCGGCCAAGGTCGATTTGCCGGCGCCCGAGGGTCCGAGCAGAGCGACACGCGCCGCCTGCGGCACCTCCAGGCTCAAACCGTCGAATACCGCCGGCCGATCCGGCAGCCAACGGAAGTGCACAGCCTCGAAACGCAAGGCAAACGTTGCGGCAGGCGCCGCGGGATGCAGGGGGTCGGGCACCGTTACCGGCGCCTCGGCCGCCTCGATTACGCGCCGCGCAGCCGCGCCCGCGTGGCCCGCCAGAACACCGGCCCGCGGCATGCCTCCAACCGCCTCGAATGCCGCCACAACGAGGAACATGGCGACCACCGACGCCACCGGATTGGCACCAGCCGCGATCAGCACAAAGAGAATGGCGGCCTGGCCGCACAGGAGTGCCGCCGCGTTGGCCAAGGACGATTTGCGGACAAGCTCGTATTGGGCCGCCAGCAGTGTCGCTTCGCGCGCCTGGACAATCGCCAGCATGCGGCCCTCTGCGCCGAAGGCGCGGACCTCGCGCAATCCCGTCAACGCATCGAGGGCGGCGATGCGCAGGGCTCCCGTCGCATTCGCCAGCGCGGCACCGGTTCGCATCGCCACCCGAGCGCCGATCCATGGCCATACGAATGCGGCCGCGGCGAAGGCGAACCCGGCGCCAATCGCCAGTGCGATGCTGTGGAGGCCAAGCTGTACCACGATGATGGGCAGCAGCAGGATGGCTCCGGCGAGCGGCACGAGAAGACGCAGGTAGATGCCGTCGAGCGACTCGATATCCGCGACCAGCCGGCTCAGTACGTCGCCGGCCTGCCGGAACCCGAGGCCACCCGCCCCGCTGCGCGCGATGCCGCGAAAGAACCACACGCGGAGATCGGCGAGGGCGCGGAACGTGGCGTCGTGGGTCAGCAGGCGCTCGAGATAGCGCAACACGACACGCGCGGCCCCGAATATCCGCAGCGCCACCGGTGCGACCAGGATGCCGGTGGCGACGACCAGCGCCACCATGGTGCCGCCGAGCGCCATCATGCCAACGGCCGCCAGCAATGCCGCCAGGGATACGATGGCCCCTGCCGCCAGCCAGATCGCCCGGCCTCGCCAAAGTGCGAGGATGCGCAGAATGTCGGTCACGCGGCCCCTCGCGCGGCGATCGCCTGCCCATCCCGCAGGTCCAGTCTTCGCCCCGCGAAGCCGTGCGCGGCCGAGGAGTGGCTGGCGAGGATCACGGTGCGACCCAGCGCGAGGCGGCGCAGGCTTTCCAGTACTTCCGCTTCGGTAGCGGGATCGAGATGCGCGGTCGGCTCGTCCAGCAGCAACAGCGGCGCGTTCTTCAGGAAGGCCCGGGCCATGGCGACACGCTGCGCTTGTCCGCCCGACAAACCGTAGCCGCCTTCGCCCACCATGGTGTCCAACCCGTCCGGCAACGCGGCGGCAAACTCGTTGACCCGCGCGTTATCCGCCGCGGTGCTTATCTCCTCCTCGCTCGCCTCCGGCCGGGCGAAGCGAATGTTGTCCCTGATGGTGCCCGAAAACAGCACCGGCCGCTGGCCGATCCAAGCGGTGAGCCGCGCCAGCGCCTGCGGCACAAGATCGGCGATGTCGGCGCCATTTATCGTCACCCGGCCACGATCAGGCCGCACGAAGCCCAGGAGCATCTCGATCACGGTCGATTTGCCGGCGCCCGACGGGCCCGCCAGCACCAGGGCCTCGCCCGCCGGGACCCGGAACGACAAGCCATTCAGCGCGGGGCCACGCGCCGGATCCCAGGCGAAACAAACATCC
>DATBKQ010000484.1:0-8693 GCA_036555825.1 Acetobacteraceae bacterium
GGCCGGCATGACCGGCACCGTCAGGGTCGAGGCCGCGGCACCGAAGCTGGCCGAACAGGGCGTCAGCATCGCTCGTGACCCCTCGGACCTGCCCCCGCCGGTCGGCGAACGCGGCCCGATCAGCGTCCGCTATGATCTTGAGGCGATCGAGCGCGTCGGCCGGCTGGCCGACAACACTACCTACGACTTCTGGACCTTCAACGGCAAGGTCCCCGGCCCGATGCTGCGCGTGCGCGTGGGCGATACCGTGACGCTCAGCCTGAAGAACGCGCCCGACAGCGTGATGATGCACAATATCGATCTGCACGCGGTCGCCGGCCCCGGCGGCGGCGCGCCACTCACCGAGGTTCAGCCCGGCGAGAGCAAGGCCTTCTCCTTCAAGGCGACCCAGCCCGGGCTCTACGTATATCACTGTGCGACGCCGATGGTGGCCAACCACATCTCCAGCGGCATGTACGGCATGATCCTGGTCGAGCCGGTCGGTGGTCTGCCCAAGGTGGACCGGGAATTCTACGTCATGCAGGGCGAACTCTACACAGCGCAACCCTATGGCACGACCGGGCTGCAGGAATTCAGCGTCGACAGGCTGATGGACGAACGACCCGAGTACTTCACCTTCAACGGCGCGGTCGGCGCCTTGACCGCCGAACATCCGCTGCGCGCCAAAACCGGCGAGACCATGCGGATCTATTTCGGCGTCGGCGGGCCGAACTACACCTCCTCGTTCCACGTGATCGGCACGATCTTCGATCGCGTCTACAGCGGCGCCAGCCTCACCAGCGCACCGCTGACCAGTGTGCAGACCACCACGGTGGCGCCCGGCGGCGCGACCGTGGTTGACCTGTCGCTTCCGGTTCCAGGGCGGTTCGTGCTGGTGGATCACGCGCTGAGCCGGATGGAGCGCGGCTTGGTGGGCGCACTCATCGTCGAGGGACCGCCCGCGCCGGAGATCTACCGCGGCGCCGAGGCGGGGGAGCCGGGAACCCAGCACGCCAGTCACTGACACCGCGCCATTCCCGATGGCTTGACGCGACCCGATCCTGCGCGAGAGTCAGGCTCTCGAGCAGGCATGGGGGATGGACATGAATCAAGTGCGGATCGTGGCGGGCAATTTCGGCTTCCCCGAAGGCCCCGTCGTCATGCCCGACGGCGCCATCGTCCTGACCGAGATCGCCGGCCGCCGCTGTACGCGCATCGGGCCCGACGGTGCCCGCTCCAATGTCGGTAGCCCTGGCGGCGGACCCAATGGCCTGGCGATCGGCCCCGACGGCGCGCTCTATTGCTGCAACAACGGCGGCGGCAAGTACCCGCCCGGCCACTGGATGGCGGTCGGGCCGGCAGACGACTACGACGGTGGCTGCATCCAGCGCATCGATCCGAACACCGGCGATACCCGCGTGCTCTACACCCACGTCAACGGCCACAAACTGTCGGCGCCGAACGACCTGGTGTTCGACACGCACGGCGGGTTCTACTTCACCGACCTCGGCAAGCGCTTCGCGCGCACACGCGATCACGGCGGCCTTTATTACGCCCGGCCGGACAGCTCGAAGGTCGTCGAGGTGGCCTATCCGATCCTAAGTCCGAACGGCTGCGGCCTCTCGCCGGACGGCAAGGTCCTCTACGTCGCCGACACCGAGCCCGCGAGACTCTGGGCGTTCGACGTCGAGTCACCGGGCGTGGTGAGAAAGCAGGGCTGGCCGTCGCCGCACGGCGGCCGCATCATCGCCGGTCTCGGCGGTTTCCAGCGCTTCGACAGCCTCGCCGTCGAGGCCAGCGGCAACATCGCCGTCGCCACGCTGCATGCCGGCTGCATCACGGTCATCGCCCCGGACGGCAAGGTGGTACGCCAGGTCGCCATGCCGGACGAATTCCCCACCAACATCTGCTTCGGCGGTCCCGGTCTGCGTACCGCCTACGTCACGTTGTCGGCAACCGGACAGCTCGGCGCATTGGATTGGGGCGAACCAGGGCTTCGCCTGAATTTCACCTGACGGCGCTGCAACCGGAACGCTCGCCGCTCGTTTACACGCCTCTCGATGGAGGCATGCCAGAATGAGCGAGTTCCAGGGCACCGCCCGCGAAATGGGCGGACGCGTGCAGCAGAAGGTGGGCGAATACGCCGGCAACGCGAAGACGCAGGCGCAAGGTCTTTACAACCAGGCCGCCGGCCAGGCCGAGCAGCAGATCGCCCGCCTCAGCGACGTCATCAGGGATCAGCCCATCACCTCGGCACTGGTCGCCGTCGGTATCGGCTATCTGCTCGGCCGTTTCACCTGACCGAGAGTTGTCTGGCGTGATCGGCCTCCCCTGCCACATTGCGGGATGACAGCAGGGGAGAAAGCGCATGCCGGCCGCGATCCGCAAGTCGCGCTTCACCGAGGGTTCGCCCAACCCGCGTGGCGCGACCTGGGACGGACTGGGCGTCAACTTCGCGCTGTTTTCGGCAAGCGCGACAAAAGTCGAGCTTTGCCTGTTCGACGAAACCGGCCGGACCGAACTGGAGCGCATCGAGCTGCCGGAATACACCAACGAGGTCTGGCACGGGTATCTGCCGGAGGCCCGGCCCGGAACGATCTACGGGTATCGTGTGCACGGCCCGTACGATCCGCGCAACGGCCATCGCTTCAATCCGCACAAGCTGCTGCTGGACCCGTATGCCAAGGCCTTTGTCGGCGCGCTGCGCTGGGACAACGCGCTGTTCGGCTATACCATCGGCGGACGCGACGGCGATCTCGGGTTCGACCGCCGCGACAGCGCGCGCTTCATGCCGAAGTGTCGTGTGATCGATCCCGCCTTCACCTGGGGCCGCGGGCGCCGGCCCGACGTGCCCTGGGATCGCACCATCATCTACGAAACTCACGTCCGCGGCTATACCAGGCAGCATCCCGCGGTGCCGGAAGCCATGCGCGGCACCTTCTCGGGCCTGGGCCGCAAGGAGGTCGTCGATTACATCCGCTCGCTTGGGGTAACCTCGATCGAGCTGCTGCCGATCCATGCCTTCGTCAATGACCGTCATTTGCTGGAAAAGCGCCTGACCAATTACTGGGGCTACAACACCATCGGCTTTTTCGCGCCGGACCCACGTTATTCCGCGGTCCCCGCCTTCGTGTTCTCCGAGTTCAAGGAGATGGTCGCGCGCCTGCACGACGCGGGTCTCGAGGTTATCCTGGACGTCGTTTACAACCACACCGCCGAAGGCAACGAGCGCGGCCCGACCCTGTCGTTCCGCGGCATTGACAACGCGTCATACTACCGGCTGCTCCCGGACCAGCCGCGCTACTACATCAACGACACCGGCACCGGGAATACGCTCAACATGAGCAATCCCAACGTCCTGCAGATGGTGACCGACTCGCTGCGCTACTGGGTGACCGAGATGCACGTCGACGGCTTCCGGTTCGATCTCGGCACCATCCTCGCGCGCCAGCATGACGGCTTCACCTCGGATCACGGCTTCCTGCAAAGCTGCATGCAGGATCCGGTGCTGTCGCAGGTGAAGCTGATCGCCGAACCATGGGATATCGGCCCCGGCGGCTACCAGGTGGGCGGCTTTCCGCCCGGTTGGGCAGAATGGAACGACAAGTTCCGCGATACCGTGCGCGCCTTCTGGAAGGGCGATGAGGGCAAGCTGCCGGAACTCGCGACGCGGCTCGCCGCTTCGTCCGACGCCTTCGCCCACCGTGGCCGCAAGCCGTGGTCCAGCATCAACTTCGTCACCGCGCACGACGGCTTTACGCTGAACGACCTGGTCTCCTACAACGAAAAGCACAATGAAGCGAATGGCGAGGACAACCAGGATGGCCATTCCGACAATCTGTCCTGGAACTGCGGCGTCGAAGGTCCGACCGACGATCCCGAAATCCTCGCGCTGCGCAATCGCCAGCAGCGCAACCTGCTGGCCACGCTGCTGCTGGCGCAGGGCACGCCCATGATGCTCGCGGGTGACGAATTCGGCCGCACCCAGCAGGGCAACAACAACGCCTACGCGCAGGACAACCCGATCAGTTGGGTCGATTGGAACATCCCCGAGGACGGCGCCGCGCTGATCGAGTTCGTGCGCCGGGTGATCGCATTGCGCAACGCGTTTCCCATCCTGCGCCGGTCGCGTTTCCTCACCGGCGAATACAACGCCGACCTCGACGCGCGGGACGTGCGCTGGCTTACCCCGGTGGCCACCGACATGGAGCCGGAGCAATGGCAGGACTCCAACGCGCGCTGTTTCGGCATGCTGATGGACGGGCGCGCACAGGCGACCGGCATCAAGCGTCCGTCGATGGATGCGACCGTGCTGCTGGTGCTGAATGCCTATCATGACGTGGTGAAGTTCAAGCTGCCTGAGGTGGTCGGCGGCCAGACATGGCGTTGCCTGCTAGATACCAACCTGCCCGAGCGCATCGAAACCCCTCGCTTTCCAGCGGGGGACGATTACGAGGTGACCGGCCGTTCGCTGCTGTTGTTCGCATTGCAGCCGGACAATGCCCGCTCGGTCGCCCTCACCCGCGCGCGGGCGGCAATTCGCCAGATGACGGCGGCGCCGTTGCCCGCGGTGATGGCGGAAGAGCCCGCGCAATGAGGCTGTCCGATCCGCCCAAGCCACCCGGCCAGCCATCGGACGAGCCGGACCCCGACGATCCCGCGCCAATCGAGGAACCGCCGCGCCCCATTCCGGTGCCTCCGGCCGAGCCTCCACCCGAGCCGTTGCGGGCATGACAGGCATTGGAGCAGGATCAGCGCGATGTTCGTGATCAACGATCCGCCGCCGCCGGTCGATCCCGATTTGTTGGCGCTGCTGCGCCAGGCCGAGCCCGCGACGATCGGCCACTTCCGTCATGTCGGTTTCATGGACCCCGGGGTGCGTTCGCTGTTGTCCGGCCACCGCATCGCCGGCGCCGCGGTGACCGTCCGCTGCTTCGGTCCGGACACCGCCATCGTCCACTACGCACTCGGCAAACTACGGCCAGGCGATGTGCTGGTGATCGATCGCGCCGGGGACATGCGGCACGCGGCGTGCGGCGGTGGCGTGGCATTCGCCGCGCGCGCGGCCGGCTGCATCGGCATCGTCATCGACGGCATGGCAACCGATATCGACGAACTGCGCGACTACGGCCTGCCGGTCTGGGCGCGCGGTCTGTCCGCCATCACCGGCAAACGCCTGTTCCTGCATGGGGAGTTTGCCACGCCGGTGTCCTGCGGCGGCATCGCGGTGATGCCCGGCGACGCGATCCTGGCCGACGAGAACGGCGTCCTGGTGCTGCCGCCATCCGACATCAAGGCGGCGGCCGAACGCGCCATTGCCATGCAGCAGGCTGAGAAGCTGTCGCTCGGGCGGGTCGCCAACGGCGAGCGGCTGCCCGACATCAACGGCACCAACACGCGGATCGCCGAAATCCTGGCACAGCAGAAGCGCTGATCACGCGCGCCTGATGTTCCAGAACAGCGGCCCGGTTGCCTCCAGCTTGCCCGCCAGGCTGTTGCGATACGCGGTCGGGATCTGGAACTGCCCGAGCGTCACCGTCGGTACCTGCGCGTAGTTCTCTAGCTGGATCGCGGCGGCGATCTTCTTCCGTTCGTCATCGCTTTTCGCATCCAGCCACTCCTGCGTCATCGCCTCGATCTTCGGGTTGTTGTACCAGCCGAACCAGGCGGTCGCGCCGGCGCCGCGGAACGGTGCGGTCACCACCGGGTTCAGGATGAAGGCGCCGGTGAACCAGGTGTGGAAGATCGACCAGCCGCCCTGCTCCACGGGCTCCTTGGTCGCCCGCCGCTGCACCACCGAACCCCAGTCGGTCGCCTGCAGCTCGACGTTGATGCCGATCTTCTTCAGCATGTCATAGGTGATGTCGCCCAGCGGTCCGATCGTGGGAAAATCGGTCGGGTTGATGATCACCGCCTTCTGGCCGTTGTATCCCGCCTCCTGCACCATCTTCCGCGCGGTGGCGATGTCGCCCTGCTGCACCGGCAGATCGACCTCGACGCCATAGGTGGTGCCACAGGGATATTGCGAGCGGCAGACGCGCCAGGCCGAACGATCACTGCCCATGATCGCCGTCATATAGTCTTCCTGGTTGACCGCGGTCAGCACGGCGCGGCGCAGGCGAACATCGTTGAACGGCGGATGCAGGTGGTTGAACCGCAGCCCGCCGATGTAGCCTTGCGGGTTCGACGCCGCGATGACGATATCGGGGTTGCGGCGCAGCAGCGGCACGAGGTCCGACTGCGCCTGCTCGTACCAATCGACCTCGCCGCTCTGCAGCGCCGCCGCTGCAGTGGCGGCATCGGGGATGATCTTCCATTCGATGCGCCGGAAGTGCGCGACCTTGCCGCCCGAGGTCCATTCCGCCGGTTCCTGACGCGGCACATACGCGTCGTTCCTTTCCCACGCGGCGCTGCTGCCGGCGACGAACTCGTCCTTCAGGAAGCGGAACGGCCCCGATCCGACGACCTCGGTGATGGCCTTGAATGGATCGGTCTTCGCCAGCCGCTCCGGCATCATGAAGCAGTTGCCGTTGGGCGCCGCGATGGCATCGATCAGCAGCGGGAACGGCTTCTTCAGCATGATCCTGATCGTGCGGTCGTCTGCCGCGCTCCAGGCGTCCACCGCCTTGGCCACCGACTGGCCGAACGTATCGCGCGCCGACCAGCGTGCCAGGCTGGGCGCGCAGTCCTGCGCGCGCACCGGTTCGCCGTCATGCCACTTCAGCCCCTCGCGCAGCTTGATCAGATACGTGCGCCCGTCATCCGACACGGAGTAGCCTTCGGCCATCTGAGGCTTCGCCTGCTGCGCCGCATTCACCCCGAACAGCGTGTCGTACACCATCCATGCGTGGTTCGCTGTCACCGCCGCGGTGGTGAAGATCGGATCCAGCACCGTCAGATTGGCCTGCGGCACGAAGCGCAGCACGTCGGTGCTGGCCGGCTGCGCGATCGAGAACCGCCGCGGCAATGATGCCAGCGCGGCGCCGGCTGCCCCGGCCCGCAGCAACGCGCGTCGCCTCATCGTCTGCCCCCTGTTGATTGTTGGCCGCGAGCATGTCGGGTTTCACCATCGGCCGCAAGCAACCGAAGAAGGCGCCGCAGGTCGCGTTCAGCCAGCCCGGCTCAGCAACGCCTGAGCGCAGGCATCCAGGATGGTATCGCTGTCCATGCCATACTCCCGGTAGAGGTCCGGAATGTCGCCGCTCTGTCCGAAGTGGTCCGGGCCGAGCGGCACGACCCGGTGCCCGCGTACCGACCCCAGCCAGGCATGCGTGGCGGGATGCCCGTCGAGTACGGTGACCAGCGCCGCGTCGGGAGCGAGCGGCGCAAGGACGCGCTCGATATGCGCCTGCCGCTTGCGCCCCTCGCGCCGCGCCCGCAGCGCGCCGATCCACTCGCCGTGCAGCCGGTCCGGGCTGGTGATCGCCAGCAGCCCAGCTCCCGGCTCCTCGGTTGCCAGCTCCACGAACGCCCCTGCCGCCTCCGGCGCCACCGGCCCCTGATAGCCGATCGCGATTCGCGCCCCATCCGACGGCGGCACCACCCAGTGCGCGCCGGCAATCACCGCCCGCGCATCCAGCGAACGCGCTGGCTGCTCCAGTTGCCGCGTCGAGAGCCGCAGCCACACAGCCGATCCATCCAGCCGCTGCATATGCTCGAAGGCGTGGCGCAGCAGGACGGCCAGCTCATCGACATGCGCCGGCTCGAAGCTCGCCAGCCGGTCAGCCGCCATGCCGATCAGTGGCGTGTTGATCGACTGGTGCTGTCCGCCTTCCGGCGCCAAGGTCAGCCCCGAGGGCGTGGACACCAGCAGGAACCGCGCGTCCTGGTAGCAGGCGTAGATCAGCGCATCGAGCCCGCGATTGACGAACGGATCGTACACAGTGCCGACCGGCAGCAATCGCGCACCCGTCATGGCCGGCGTCAGCCCCGCCGCACCCAGCAGCAGGAACAGGTTCTGCTCGGCTATCCCCAGCTCGATATGCTGGCCCTTCGGTGACATGCCCCAGCGCTGTGCACTCGCAAGTTTGGCGTCGCGGAACACGTCGTTGCGCGTATGACGGTCGAAAATGCCACGCCGGTTCACCCACGGCCCGAGATTGGTCGATACCGTCACGTCGGGCGAAGTGGTGACGATGTGCTCGGCCAGCGCCTTGAGCTCGCCCTGACCGCGGCCGACATCCGCCAGGATGTCGCCGAAGCCGGACTGCGTGGACATGCGCCGCCCGGCGAGTTTCCCCACTGGCAGCGACGCCGGCACCGCAATCACCGGCGCGCTCAGCGCGCGGCCTTCCGGTGTCAGAGGTGCCGCGAACGGACACGAGCCGATGAAGCCACGCAACTCGGCTTCCGGCACGTCCAGGCCTTCGAACAGGTCCCATTCGTGGCCCGGCCGGATGCCCATGGAGGCGCGGAACCCCTCCATCTGCTCCTTCGTCATCAGCCCGGCATGATTGTCCTTGTGGCCTGCGAACGGCAGCCCCATGCCCTTGATCGTGTAGGCGATGAAGCAACTCGGCTGGTCCGACCCCAACTCCGCGCGCAGCGTCTCCATCACCGTCTCGATGTCATGACCGCCCAGATTGGTCATCAGCGCGCCAAGTTCATCGTCCGCGAGCGCATCGATGATCGTGCGCGCCTTCGATCGTCCCAGATCCGCCAGCAGCGCCTGCCGCCACGACGCCCCGCCCTGGAACGTCAGCGCCGAGTAGAGC
>DATBKQ010000485.1:0-16086 GCA_036555825.1 Acetobacteraceae bacterium
AGACCGGTGAGTTCAAGGACCTGGTGCGCTCCGGCATCATCGATCCTACCAAGGTGGTGCGCACCGCGCTGCAGGATGCGGCGTCGGTCGCCGGCCTGCTGGTGACCACCGAGGCGATGGTGGCCGAGAAGCCGGAGAAGAAGGCGCCCGCCATGCCCCCGGGCGGCGGCGGCATGGGCGATATGGACTTCTAAGCAGAAGTTCCCCGGCCAACATGCGAGAAGGGCGGGCCGAAGGGCCCGCCCTTTTTTGTCGGAGGGCTGAGAAGTCCCAGCGTCACTGCGGACCCGCAGATCAGTAGTGATATCTGCACTGGACGATTATGATGCACTGGTTCTCGCCCTTGCCCTCAACCGCATAGACGAGCCGATGCTCCCCGGTGATGCGGCGGGACCATAGACCGGCAAGGCCACCCTTCAATGGCTCGGGCTTGCCCAGACCGGTGAAAGGTGTCCGGCGCGCGTCCTCTATCAGCTCGTTGATGCGCGCATGCGTGTCCGAGGCGCGGCGGGACCAGTAAAGATAGTCATCCCAGCCATGATCGGTGAATTGGACCCTCAAGCCACCGGCTTCTTGGCCGGTAGCAGCACTTGTTCCTGCACCTTGCCGGCCCTGGCCTGGCGAACGGAAGCCATCAGTCGCCGGGCGTTCGAAGGACTGCTCAGCAGGTGCACCGTCTCCTGCCAGCCGGCGAATTCAGCCTCGGACATCACCACCACGTTGCTCTTACCGCCCGAGCGGGTAACGACGAGCGGCTCGCGATCTTCGGTTACCCGGTCGAAATAGCTGGCCATATTCTGGCGCAGCTCGGTCAAAGTGACGTGGCCCATGCGGCTGGCTCCGGATCCTGTACGTGATGCTGTACGAGAGGTGGTCTCGTGTCAAGTAGGCCGTGCCGCTATTTCGCCTGCGACGGCGGATCGCGATCCGCACTTTCTTCTCCTGGCATGGCCGCGCACTGTGCCGGCCATCTGCCCTGACAAGGAAAGCGCTCAAGCGATCCGCACGTGCCGGGTGATCTGCCCGTTGCTCTCCCAGTAGGTCTTCTTGTTGACAATGACCGGGTCATCCATCGCCGGCTGAACGGTGCCGGCGGTGTCGGTCGCCCGCGAGGTGATGGAATGCTCACCGGGGGTCGGCGACCAGTCGAGCGTCCACGCCTGCCATTCGAACGGCGAGTCGCTGTGTGCCAAATTCGCCTTGGTCCAGCCGCCGTTGTCGATCTTCACCTCGACCGTAGCGATCGGTTTCGGCCCCCAGGCCATGCCCTGTATCTGATAGCGGCCGTCGCGCTCGACGACCCTGGCCGGAGCCGACTTGATCAACTGCCGGCCGACCGATGTCTCCATGTAGATCGTGTTGCCGTCGCGCTGTTCCTCCCTGACCGTGACGTAGTCACGGCCCATGAAACGGTTGAGGAAGCGATGATCGACCACCTCGATGCGGGTGAGCCATTTGACGTTGGCAACGCCGAACCAGCCCGGGGCGATCAGACGGCAGGGGAAACCGTGATCGGCCGGAAGCGGCGCGCCGTTCATCTCGTAACACAACATGTTCGTCGCACTCATTGCGTCAGCGACCGGCATGCTGCGTGCGAAGTTGGCAGTGAACTTGTATTCCATGGGCGTCGCCTGATGCACGACTTCCTCGCCCTGATCAGCACCGAAAAACACCACTTCGACCGCATCGTCCTTGATCTGCGCCGTCTTCAATATCTCGGCCAGCGATGCACCGGTCCATCGCGCATTGCCGACGCCGCTTTGAAAGAACAGCAGGCCGTTGTCACCGGAGCATTCGAGGGTGAAGGCCACGTTCTGCCGCGGCATCGCCTTCAAGCTGTCGAGGGTCAGCGTGGTGGGATGGTTCACGCGCCCGGCGATCTCCAGATGCCATGCGTTGGCATCGATCTGCGGCCGGTTGTAGTGGGCGATCGAGAAGAACCTGTCATTGGGCGTGATCTGCGAATCCAACTCTTCCCAGGGCGTCAGGTCCTTGATGACATTCTGGAGCGGCGGCGGGACTGCCACCGGCTGATCACTCCAGGCGATGACCTTGCCGCCGGCGGGTTGAGCGAACACGCGCTCCGAGACGAATGCCACGCCGGCCATGGCGCCGCTCAACAGAAGCTCACGACGGTTCATCGTTTCCTCCCGCGCGTTCGTTATTGTCGACGCCTGAAGGTAGCGGATGAGACCCCCTGTGAGCTATCCGATTACCGCCGCATTGGCCGGTTGCCGCACAAATCGTCCGGGTCAAGGTCCGGTGCCGCCCAATCATTGAAAGCAACTTTCTTTTCGGCTGGCGGCTACCGGGGCGGGAATCGGACAGTCCGGCTTAACCCCTCCGGCTAGGAATCCGGAGACAAATGCAAAGCGACAGGGTTAGGATCGTCTTGCCGCTCGGCACTACAAGCCGCGGCGAGGGGGCGTCAATGAACGATATGGGAAGGTCTTGGCCAATGGAGCCGGACAGCCAGGGTTTGTTGCCGCAGCACGTGAAGCGGGCGCTTGCCTTCATGCGCGGCAATATGGCGGAACGCATCACGCTGGCGGAGCTGACGTCGGCCTGCGGTGTATCGGAACGCACTCTCCTCAAGCAGTTCCAACGGTTTCTGGGTTTTCCTCCGCTGGGATATCTGCGCCGGCTCCGCCTCAACGCCGCCAGGAGCGAGCTGAGCAGGCCGGACAACAACGAACCCATCGCGGAGATCGCGGCTCGCTGCGGTTTCGGCCACCTGGGGCGTTTCGCCAAGGAATACCGGCGCCAGTTCAACGAAGCGCCGTCCGCCACCAGACAACGAGTGCGGGCCTCGGCGAGGGGCCCGGTCGCAAACTCCGCTGCGCCGCGGCCTTGCTGGGAACGGCCGTCGCTGCTCATTCTGCCACTGCGCACAGAGACGCTGCAGGAGAGTCTCGAAGCCCGCGATCTCGGCGAACGGCTTGCGGCAACGCTGTCTCGGATGAATGTCGCTTCGGTGCGACTGGCTCCTCCGTCGCACTGCCGAGTGACGAACGCATCTCAACCGCGCAACGCCGGCACTGAGTACTGCCTGGTGGGCCGGCTGATACAGCGTGACCCGCGCCTGCGGGTCATTGTCAGGCTGGTCGACGTTGCCGCCGATCGGCACCTCTGGGGCGACAGTTTCGATGGGTCGGTCAACGACCCCTTCGAGCTGCAGGACCGTGTTGTCGAAGCTGTGCTGTGTGGCGTCGTGTCGCATATCACCGACGCCGAGATCGAACGCGTCAACAACAGGGATCCCGGAGACCTCGCCGCCCGCGATCTGGCGATGCGAGCCCTGCCGTTCATTTTCAATGCCAACGCGACCGATGCGCGGAAGGCCGCGGCGATCCTGGACCGTGCGGTTGAGATGGATCCCACCGATGCCCTGGCGACGGCCTTGCTGGGCTACAGCCAGGTCTCGCAGGTTCTGTTCTACGGGACAGAGTCGCCGGCAGCCGGGCTGGATGCCGGAGCACGCCTGCTGCAACGCGCCGTCCTGCTCGACAACGACGATCCGCTTGTGCTGGTCGCCTGTGGTGGGCTGGCCCATTGGCTGAGGCGATTTGATGAAGCGGATGCGCTGCTGACGCGGGCGCTGGCGATCGACTCCACCTCGGCGTGGGCCTGGGAGCGCTACGGATATTCGTTGCGTCCCTGCCTCTCTTCCAAGGCAAAGGATGGCGGCGCCCAGCTTTCTCGCCGGGAGGCCGCGGACCGCGCCATTGCCGCTATCCAGCGGTCACTTCAGCTTAGGGGACCGGGTATGCCGCGGAGCAACTGCTTCCATGGCATCGCTGCAGCACATATCATGGCGGGCCGTTGGGAGGACGCGAGAGTTTGGATGCACCGCGCACTCGCAGAGAATTACGACGGCGCCTGGATTCATCGGAACATGTTCAGCCTCGCTTTCCAGACGCGTGACCAGGGCAGCATGAGGCGGTCGGTCGATCACATGCGCCGTGCGTATCCGCACCTGACCGTTGCTTATCACGCGGACAACCTTGCGGCTGCCGATCCGCTTTGGCTTGAAGCTCTGCACAACGCAGGTATGCCCCTCTGCTGAAGTTGCCAGAGCCGGTTCACATGACAACGGGACGCACTACCCCACTGTCAGTGAGAGCATAGCGAAGCAATCTCGACCGATGTGGATGAGTGGCGGTTTCGTCAAAGGGCGGGTCCGCCGGACGGCCGGTGGTGAACTCGCGATGCCCCGGCGAGCACTCCGTTCCCGGCCAGGGAGGGTTTTTGTCAGATTTCAGACCCCCTGATAGGGGATGAAGCAGAACACGCCGTTGAAGTCCGGATAGAACGTGGACCAGCACAGGACCGCACGGCCGGTCGGATTGTTTGGCTGAGTGACCTTGGCGTCGGGTATCTCGATCCACGTCTCTGGCGCGTCCCCATACGCAGTGATCCACTTGCTGATCCAGACCCGCTGCGCCTTTTGGAATGCGGTGTCGTCATTGGCATAGAGCGGCGAATTGCGCAGCGCGTTGCTGAACAGTTCGCGGACGACCTTCGCCTCGTAGTGCCGGGTCTGATCGTTCCATCGCGACTCCACCATCCGGCAGTCCGCGACGGTGCAGCAAGGCGTACCCGGTGAGCCAGGCACGGTCAGGCTCCTGAACCACTCGCGGAATTGTCCGCTCGCGTCCGGCGGCGGAGCGGCATATGCCGGAACCTCTGCGAGAATCATGGCAAGAAGGCAGATGAAGCGCATCGTTGCCTCCCGTTGTTGTGTGCGGTGCTGGATACGGTTCCGCGATCTGCCAGAACTATCCGCCTGCCGCCTTGCTGGCCGCGCGCCGCCGCAATTTCGCCGGGTGGCCGTGCACACCACGCGCCCTCTCGAACGGTGGGCGGGCGGTCGGCTGAGCTTGCGCTGGCCCAGGACCGGACGGGCTGACCATCGCCGCACGCCGCGCGGGTTCTGCCCGCCGGGGGCTGGCGTGACCACCGCGCTGGCCTGCGCTATGACGCCGCGGAAGGAGATCGCGCGACGTGACCCAGCCCTTCGGCATCAACAGCCTGCGCAACGGACCGGACGGCCGCGGCCGGTTCGGCGATTACGGCGGCCGCTTCGTCGCTGAGACGCTGATGCCGCTGATCCTGGAGGTGGAGCAGGCGTATCTGGCGGCACGCGCCGACCCCGCGTTCAAGCGGGAGCTCGACCTCTATTTGCGCGACTACGTCGGCCGCCCAAGCGCGCTGTGGTTCGCCGAGCGGCTGACCCGGCAGCTCGGCGGGGCGAAGGTCTATTTCAAACGCGACGAGCTGAACCACACCGGCAGCCACAAGGCGAACAATTGCATGGGCCAGATCCTGCTGGCCAGGCGCATGGGGAAGACGCGCATCATTGCCGAGACCGGCGCCGGCCAGCATGGCGTTGCGACCGCAACGATGTGCGCGCTGTTCGGGCTGCCATGCACCATCTACATGGGTGCGACCGACGTCGAGCGGCAGAAGCCGAACGTGTTCCGCATGAAGCTCTTGGGCGCGGAGGTGAAGCCGGTGACCTCGGGCGCGTCCACACTGAAGGACGCAATGAACGAGGCGCTGCGCGACTGGGTCGCCAATGTCGAGGACACCTATTACCTGATCGGCACCGTCGCCGGCCCGCATCCTTATCCGATGATGGTGCGCGACTTCCAGTCGGTGATCGGGGAGGAAGCGAAGTCGCAGTTGCGCGAGGCCGAGGGACGGCTACCGGATGCCTGCGTGGCGTGCATCGGTGGCGGGTCGAACGCCATGGGGCTGTTCCATCCGTTCCTCGACGATCCGTCGGTGCGGTTGATCGGCGTGGAGGCGGGCGGGCATGGCATCGAGACAGGCCAGCACGCTGCCAGCCTGACCGGGGGACGGCCCGGCGTGTTGCATGGCAACCGGACCTATCTGCTGCAGGACGAGGACGGGCAGATTATCGAGGCGCACTCGATCAGCGCAGGGCTGGATTATCCCGGCATCGGCCCCGAGCATTCCTGGCTGCATGACATCGGACGCGTCGAGTACGTATCCGCGACCGATGAGGAGGCGCTAACGGCGTTCCAACTCTGCACGCGTACCGAGGGGATCATTCCCGCGCTGGAGCCCGCGCATGCGCTGGCGCATGTGACCAAGCTGGCGCCGGCGATGGGGAAGGGTCAGCTCATCCTGATGAACCTGTGCGGGCGGGGCGACAAGGACATCTTCGCCGTCGCCGAGCATCTGGGGGTGCGGCTGTGAGCCGCATCGCCGCGCGGTTCGCCGCACTGAAGCGCGCGGGTCGCGGCGCCCTGATCCCGTTTGTCGAGGCATACGATCCGGACGCCGCCACGTCGCTGGCGCTGCTGCGCGGCATGCCGGGGGCGGGTGCCGACCTGATCGAGATCGGCATTCCGTTCACCGATCCGATGGCGGACGGCCCGATCATCCAGGTGGCGGGCAAGCGGGCGCTCGCCGCCGGGGTGAAGGTGACGCATGTACTGTCGATGGTACGAGAATTCCGACTCGATGACGATGCCACGCCGATCATCCTGATGGGCTACCTGAACCCGGTGCTGTCCTATGGCGCGGAACGCTTCTGCACCGATGCCGCAGCCGCGGGCGTTGACGGACTGATCATGGTCGATCTGCCGACAGAGGAATCGGACATGCTGGTGCCGCACGCCACCGCAGCCGGTATAGACATCATCCGCCTCGTCGCGCCGACCACCGACGACAAGCGTCTGCCTCTGGTGCTGGAGGGCAGTTCGGGGTTCATCTACTATGTCAGCATCACCGGCATCACGGGCACGCGGAGTGCGACGTCTGAACATCTGGGAGAGGCCATTCCGCGCATTCGTCGCGTATCGGATCTGCCGATAGCGATTGGGTTCGGCGTGCGCAGCCCTCATCAGGCGGCAGAGGCGGTGCGCGTCGCGGATGCCGCGGTGGTGGCATCGGTGCTGATCAATACGCTGGCGGCCAACCTCGACGAACAGCGACGCGCGAAGCCGGATGCGGTGCGCAAGGTGCTGGACCAGGTGCGCGAACTTGCCGCAGGCGTGCGCGGAGCCCGCGTACACGCATGAACTGGCTCACCGATTACGTACGCCCGAAGATCCGCACACTGTTCGCGCGGCGAGAGGTGCCGGAGAATCTCTGGCACCAATGCCCGGCCTGCGAGCAGATGATCTTCCACCGCGACCTGTTGGCGAACTTGAAGGTCTGCCCGCATTGCGGCCATCATATGCGCGTCGGCGCCGTCGAACGTCTCGGCTATACCTTCGACGAAGGCGGCTTCACCCGCATCGAACTGCCGAAGGTCACCGCCGATCCGTTGCGCTTTCGCGATACCAAGCGCTACACCGACCGGCTTAAGGAAGCACGCGACAAGACGCACCTCGACGATGCGATTGTCGTCGCACATGGCAGGATCGACGGTCAGCAGGCGGTGGTTGCGGCGATGGAGTTCGAGTTCATCGGCGGCTCCATGGGAGCGGCGGTGGGCGACGGCATCCTGGCGGCGGCGCGGCTTGCCGTGCTGCAGGACGCGTCGCTGATCGTGTTCACTGCCTCGGGTGGGGCGCGCATGCAGGAGGGCGCGATCAGTCTGATGCAGATGCCGCGCACGGTGATCGCCACGCGGCTGGTGAAGGAGGCGGGCCTGCCGTATATCGTGGTGCTGACCGATCCCACGACCGGTGGCGTGACCGCCAGCTTCCCGATGCTGGGGGACATCCATATCGCCGAGCCTGGCGCGCTGATCGGCTTCGCCGGCCCGCGGGTGATTGAGCAGACGGTGCGCGAGAAGCTGCCGGAAGGGTTTCAGCGCGCGGAATATCTGCACGAGCATGGTATCGTGGACATGGTGGTGAAACGGACCGAGCTGAAGGCGACGCTGGCGCGGCTGATCTCGCTGCTGCGCGTGAAGGAAATCGCCGTGGTCGCATGACGGCGCGCATCGAAGGCATCGTCGCGCGGCTGCACGGGCTGCATCCGCGGCTTATCGACCTCAGCCTCGATCGGCTGCGCGATTTGCTGGCGAAGCTTGACCACCCCGAGCGCCGGCTGCCGCCGGTGGTCCATGTCGCAGGGACCAACGGCAAGGGCAGCACCTGCGCCTTCGTCCGCGCGATGGCGGAGGCGGCGGGGCAGCGCGTGCACGTATATACCTCGCCGCATCTGGTGCGGTTCAACGAGCGTATCCGGATCGCCAGCGAGCTGGTCTCGGACGCGGCACTCGCCACGGCATTGGAGCATGTCGAGCGGGTGAACGCCGGCGCGCCGATCACGGTGTTCGAGGTCATCACCGCGGTTGCGTTCCATCTGTTCGCCGCAGCCCCATCCGACCTGTGCGTGCTGGAGGTAGGCCTCGGTGGCCGGGGCGACGCGACCAATGTCGTCGAGCGACCGGCGGCCTGCGCGATCACCTCGATCTCACTCGATCATCGCGAGCTGCTGGGCGACACGCTGGCACTGATCGCCGCGGAGAAGGCCGGTATCATGAAGCCTGGCGTGCCGGTGGCGATCGGGAAGCAGCGGCCCGAGGTGCTGGACGTGCTGTTGACGGCTGCCGAGAGGGTCGGCGCGCCGGTGCTGTTGCGCGGGCGCGACTGGGAGGTCCCCGCGCATCCGCGCCCGTCGCTGCCTGGTGCGTTCCAGTTGGACAACGCCGGCGTAGCGATCGCGGCGCTGCGGGCCTCGGGCATGCCGATGGATGTCGCCGGTATCGCGGCGGCGGAGTGGCCGGCGCGACTGCAGCGGCTGCACGGACGGCTTGCGGCCCTGTTGCCGCCCGACTGGGAACTGTGGCTGGACGGCGGGCATAACCCCGGTGCGGGCGATGCGCTGGCGGAGCATCTGCGTGGCTGGGCCGACCGGCCGGCGCACGTGCTCGTCGGCATGAAGCAGTCGAAGGATGCAGGCGAATTCCTGCGCCCGCTGGTCCCGCTGGCGACCACGCTGTGGGCGGTGGCCGAGAAGGATCAGCACGATGCGAGGCCGGTGGGGGCGATCATCGAGGCGTCGGGTGGGGTGGCACGCGCGGGACCCGACGTGGCCGGCGCGCTGCGCGCGTTGCCGCGTGATGGGCGCGCCCGTGTGCTGATCTGCGGGAGCCTTTATCTGGCCGGCGAGGTGCTGAAGCTGGACGGGGAAATGCTGGCATAACCTTGCCGGCCATGCTGAATTGGCAAAACCACAAGGAACGGACCGCCCGATGAACGATGCAACATTCCGGCCGGGGACACAGGGCAAGGGACTGGCGAAATCCCCTGGCGCGCTCGCCGGATTGAAGGTGATCGATCTGACGCGCGTCCTCGGCGGGCCATACTGCACGATGATCCTGTCGGACCACGGCGCGGATGTCATCAAGGTGGAACCGCCACACGGCGACGAGGTGCGAGACTGGGGTCCGCCATTCCATGACAACGATGCCAGCTACTTCATCGGCATCAACCGCAACAAGCGCGCCATCGCGCTCGACATCGGCAAGCCGGAGGGGCGGGCGGTGCTCATGCGCCTGCTGGAGGGCGCCGACATCCTGGTAGAGAACTTCAAGCCAGGCTCGATGGAGAAGTGGGGCATCGGCTACAATACGCTGTCGCAGCGATTTCCGCGGCTGATCCATTGCCGCATCTCTGGCTTTGGCGAGGACGGCCCGCTGGGCGGGCTGCCCGGCTACGACGCAATCCTGCAGGCGATGACCGGGCTGATGAGTGTGAACGGGGACGCGACGACCGGGCCGATGCGGATGGGTACCGCGATTGTCGATATGGGCACCGGGCTCTATTCGGCTATCGGCATCCTGATGGCTCTGCATGAGCGCGAGCGCTCGGGGCGCGGCCAGTATCTCGACATGACGCTGTACGACTGCGGCATGTCGCTGCTGCACCCGCAGGCAGCGAACTACTTTCTGAACGGAAAGCGGCCTGGGGGAACCGGCAATCCGCATCCGAACCTGGTGCCATACGACAAGTTCCCGACGAAGACGTGCGACATCTTCATCGCCTCGGGCAACAACGGACAGTTCCGCAGGATGGCCGAGATCATCGGCCGGCCGGAACTGGCCGACGATCCGCGGTTCGCCGACAACGGCAAGCGCAACGTCAATCGCATCGCGCTGACCGAGGCGCTTGCGGCGGCGTTCGCCGAGCACGACGGCAACGAGCTGGCGCTGAGGCTAATTCGCAACGGCGTGCCGGCGGGACCGGTGCTGCCGGTGGATGAAGCGACCGCAGCGCCGCACACGGCGCATCGCGAAATGGTCACCGAGCTCGATTGGTATCGCGGCCTCGGTACGCCGATCAAGCTGCGCCGCACCCCGGGCGGGACAAGGCGGCCACCGCCGAAGTTCGCGCAGGATGGTGGCGAAGTTCTGGCACAACACGGGTATTCGTCCGAGGAAATCGCGACCTTGCAACGAGACGGCGTGGTGTTGACCGAACGCCGCCGGTAACAGCCCCGCCCAGCAAGACCAAATGGCACCGGGTGGATTGCCGGCATGTGAGATGTTGAAGTTGCCGGGGCAGACAACGATTGCCTGGGCGGTATTCGATGCAGCGTGGTACCTCACGATATATGCGGATGTGCGCTGCGAGCTCGGCGGTGCCGACGATGCCGCGGTGCTGCAATTCTATTTGTCGCATGGACAGCGGCGCGGGCATTCGCCGAACATCTGGTTCGACGAGGCGTGGCATTTGCGGCGGCATCCCGGGGTTGCCTCCGCGGTACGCGAAGGTCACGCCGAGTCGGCCTTCGATACCTATTGCCGCACGGGGTTTCGCACTCGCTCGGCGCACTGGCTGTTCAACGAGGGACTGTACCGGCAGCGCCATCCCGATCTGCGCGACGAAGTGCTGGCGCGCGACGGCAGTGCCAACGGTTACGACCATTACCTGAAGCATGGTGCCCGGGAAGGCCGCATCGGTCATCTGCTGTTCGAACCGCTTGCGTATCGCGCGCAGTTGGCCGCCGATGAGCGCGCCGAGGCGGGTGCGGTTGGGGCTTATCAGCATTACCTCGCGCGGATTTCGCAACGGCGGCCCGAGATTCGCACATCGCACTGCTTCGATCCGCTCTGGTATCTTCGCCGGTATCCCGCTGTGGCGGAGGGCAACTGGCAATGCGCCTTGCATCACTATCTGACCAACGACACGCCGACCGAATTCGACCCGCTGCCGGAATTCTCCGAGACATATTATCTGCAGTCGAACAAGGATGTGGCCGCAGCGGTGGAGGCCAAGGACCGGCGCAACGGCTACGACCATTTCTTGCACAACGGCGCGGTTGAACTCCGGTCGCCATGTGCCGCGATCAACCTGCGACACTATGTGGGCGTGAATCCCATCGTGCGAATTGACATCGACGCGGACCGGGCACGCGACGCGTTTGTCCACTACCTGGCGATTGGTCGCGAGACGGGACTGCCAGCCGCCCCCCTGCCCGAGGACCAGGTCACCGAACGCCAGGCCGCGGCGCTGTATCGGCGACGCGGCGAGCAGTTGCTGCCGTTCGTTCCGCGTGCCGCGTTCGATTTCCGATGCGAGGAGCCAGCGGTCAGCGTCGTCGTCGTGATGCGCGACATCTTGCCGGTCATTCTGCTGATGCTGGCCGGGTTGCGGGTGGGATTTGCCGGCGAGATCGAGCTGATCCTGATCGATGCCGGATCGACCGATGATGGTCAAAGCATCGGGAGTTTCATCCCTGGGGCACGTGTTCTGCGGTACGACGGCAACGTCAACCTTGTGCGTGCGGTCAATGCGGCGCTGAGCTGCGCCAGCGTGGATCGCGTGCTGTTCATCGATGGAACGGTGGAACCCGCCCCCGGCGCGCTGAGTGCGGCGCTGAAGCGACTGCGGTCGGACCCGTGCATCGGTGCGGTCGGCGGCAAGCTGTTGCGAGCGCAGGGCTGCCTGGAGTCTGCCGGCGGCATTGTCTGGCGCGACGGCGGGATGGCCGGTTATCTATTCGACGCATCTCCGATGGTGCCGGAAGCCAATTTTGTGCGCGACGTCGATTATGTCTCGGGGCCGTTGCTGCTGCGTGCGGACCTGGTGCAGCAACTCGGGGGGCTCGACGATGAGTTCCCGCTGGATGGTGGCGCCACGGCTGACCTGTGCCTGCGAATAGCCGATGCGGGATTTCGTGTGGTCTATGATCCGGCAATTGCGGCGACCCGGCTTGGGCAGCTGAAAGCTGCGACCGACGAAGCGGCGCAGGCGCTGTTTCGCAAGCACTCGGACCGGCTCCGGTTCCGCTACGTTCGGGATCGCCGTGTCGAGGTGTTCGCGCGCAGCACCGAGAGCGGGCGGCGCGTTCTGTTCCTCGACGACACGATACCGCTGCGCCGGCTGGGATCCGGCTTTGTTCGTTCCAACGACCTGATCCGCGTCATGGCGGCCCTGGGCTACCGGGTTACCGTGTATCCAATCAACGCATGCAAATTCGGCGTCGCCACGATCTATGGCGATATGCCCGACACGGTCGAAGTGATGCATGACGGCGCGCGGGGCCAGCTGGCGGAGTTCCTATCGACGCGGCAGAACTACTACGACGCGATATGGGTCGCGCGCACGCACAATCTCGACCAGATCAAGCCGATGCTGGAGCGCGCCGCCGCGGGCGCCGGCAAACCGCCCCGCGTCATGCTGGACACCGAGGCGATTGCCTCGCTGCGTGAAGCCGAGCGTGTTGCGCTCACCGGCCCCGCGGCGTTCGATGTCGATGCCGCACTCATGCGGGAGTTCGCCAACGCTCATCTCTGCCAAAGCATTATAGCGGTGAATGCGCAGGAAGCGCAGAGGCTGCGCGAGCTGGGGTTTTCCGAGGTAGTGGTGATCGGCCACTGGCGCGACGCGCACCCGACTCCGCGCGGCTTTGCGGACCGTGCCGGCATGCTGTTCCTCGCCGCCATGCATGAGCAGGACAGCCCGAACCGGGACGCACTGGACTGGTTCGTGGCCGGGGTACTCCCGCTGGTCGAACAGTCACTCGGCTGGGAGACACGGCTGACGGTCGCCGGCTATGTCGGCCCGGGCGTCACGTTAGAGGCGTACCGCGATCATCCGCGCATTACGTTCCGGGGACCGGTGGAGGACGTCGTGCCGTTGTATGACGCCCACCGCATCGTGGTTGCACCGACGCGCTACGCGGCGGGGGTGCCGTACAAGGTGCACGAAGCAGCCTCACTAGGGGTGCCTGTGGTCGCTACGGAGCTGCTGCGCCGGCAGTTGGGGTGGCGGGACGGATACGACATGCTCGCAGTCGATCCGAGGGACCCTGCGGAATTTGCGCGGCGGATCGTTGCCGTTTACCGCGACCCGGTGCTGTGGCAACTGCTGCGCGACAATGCGCTGGAGCGCATCCGCCAGGAGAACGGGCGCACGTCGTATGAGGCCGCGGTGCGGCAGGTGCTGGAAGCGTAGCCACACGTCGCTACGTAGTAGCGGGCGCGCCGTTCGGTGTCCGTACCATAACTGCCAACTCGGTTCGGTTCTTCAGCTTCAGTTTCTTGGTAATTCTGTGCAGGTGTGCTTTTACCGTGCTGACTGAAATGTTGAGCTCGTACGCAATCAGCTTGTTTTGCAGACCGCGACCAACCAGTTCAGCAACCGCGAGTTCTCGGCTGCTCAATGGGCCAGCGGTCAAATGGGCGAACCTCGCTTGCCTGCCGGAGGAACGGACCGCGGTTTCGTCCCTGTGTGGCGTCAGGGGGAAATAGGCACCTCCCGCGACGATCAGCCGTACGACCGCCGCAGCGACCGGCGCAGCCGTCCAAGTCGGCAGAAAACCCTTCAGACCGAGCCTGGTGCAGGCATCGGCAACCGCCTGGAGTTTGTCTCCTGTGGTGATTGCCATGACAGGCAGTTGCGGAAAGCTTGCCCGCAGAACGTCGCTCTGCCGCTCGATCCACTCGGTACCCGCCTCGCTCGGGTCGTCGCTGATAATCGCCAGCGCCAGGCCGGAGGAGACGCCCAGCCCCGGCAGAGGCTCGATTCCGGCGAATGGCACAACCGAAAATTCGGGGCAGGAGCTTTGTAGCCAGGTAACGACACAGCTACGAATGAACTCATGCCGCTCGACAACCAACACCGTGGGGCGACCGATAGACTCTCGTTCGAATACCACCGCCGGATGGGGCCGCTGCAATACCGCCGTACTCTCACGAACTTCGGGCGAGATGGTCGTCATCGGTCGGGCTCCCAAAGTTGCGCTGAACTGACACCTGGATGACAGAATTATGGCCGCCCGGTGGAGAGAACGCACGCCAAAGATTGATAACCAAATTGTTGGAATTGGCGGGCTGCTATCGACCGATGACGATCGGCGCCTGATCCAAAGCAACTAGGGACCCTATCCAAAGTGGTCCTATCCAAACTAGCCAATTGAAGTACATCGACCCGCGGAGCCGACAGATCGGCTTCCCCAAGGCACTGCTGTCACTTGGGCCGCCGGAACTCGGCCGAGCGAGATCCAGGGCAAATCCGGCCGAATCACTGAGGCAAACAAGCCGCCGCCGTGGGCTCAGCCCTCCCGCCCGCCAGTGGCGAACCCACCATGCGCCGGTCAGAATGACGGCTGGCCTCCCGCAGGCTCTGGCGAGCAAGCCGGCGGCGACTGCTACGCCGGACCTTATGCGTTGAGTGTCCTGACGCCAGAATACCCCGTGACCCTGTTAAGCAATCTTCACAAGTATCCCTGATCCGCCGTCTGACGATGTCTGGAACGTGCCAGGCCCAAGGCTTGCTGTCTCGAACTTCAGCGTCGCGTTCTGTTGGGCTGCATTGCTGACTTGCAGCAAGCCCGTTGTGCTGTCGAAGCTTGAGTTGGCCCCTGTTGCGCCGAAGTTCAGCAGATCGATCACATCAGAGGTGCCGAATGACTGCAGCAACGGGCCGCCATAGGTTGTTGTTCCGACATTGATGCCGAATTGGCTGAAGTTGTCCACGGTGAGGTTACTGTCCACGGCAAAACTGATCTTCTCATTGGTTCCGAGCGCGCTCGCCACCTCCAGCTTCGCCGCGTTGTCGAGGCGAAACACGCCGTCGCTCGCGGGGTCAACGGCAACGCTGATGTCAAGAGAGCCGCCGACCTCCACAGTGCCATGCGCAATGAAATTCGCTACGTTGTTGGTTCCGGTCAGATTCCAGCTTGCCGCCGAATCCACCTGTGCGGTTCCAAAGTTGAGAAAGGTTCCGTTGTTTATGCCGCTGATCGTGCCAGCCCCGCCTGCCTGCAACTCCAGGGTACTCGCACTGCCACCGCCGCCGACGCCACCGTTGAAAACTGCACCCGGCGCAACGATCAGCCGGTTGGTGAATCCGGATGCAAACCTCACCGCATACGACGGCCCGGAGATCGTCCCGGCGTTGGTGATCGTGGCGGCGCCTTGGACGAAGATCCCGAATTGCTGGGCCGATATGGTTGCCTTCGCATTGTTCTGCACCGTGCCGCCAGCAGCGAGGTAGACGCCTGCACCGATCTGGCCGGTGATCGTGCCGGAATTCGTGATGTTCCCCGCTGCCGATCTTACGTCGACCGCATCGCTCCCGCCGGAAACGCTGGCGCCAGCATTGTTGGTGAGGCTGCCGCCGGCGTTGAGCACCACGCCGGCGAACTGTGTGCCGGCTATGCGGCCAGAGTTGTTCACTGCAGCCGCTGCCCCGGCCACGAAAACGCCGAACTGCTGGCCGGAGATCTGGCCGGCCTTGTTATTGGTGACCGAGCCACCGAGGGACAAGTCCACGCCTGCTCCGGTAGCCGAGTTGATGCCGCCCGAGTTGACAACGGTGCCCGCGCCGCCCTGTTTGGCGTACACGCCGGCGCTGCCACCCGATATGGATCCGCCGGCGTTATTGGTCACCGTTCCGCCGAACTGAAGGTCGACAGCGCCATAACGCGTGCTGCTGATCACACCGCTGTTGACGACGGTCCCGGCTGCGCTATTGATGAACACGCCGAAATCGTTCGCCGAAATGGTCCCGGTATTCTTATTGTTGATCTTGCCGCCTGCTTCGAGATCGGCCGCCGCCGGGCCCGTCGCGGTAACCCTTCCCGCGTTGGACAGATAGCCCGCCGCACCGTTGAACGCGACAGCGGCCAAGACACCGGAAATCAAACCGG
>DATBKQ010000486.1:0-12530 GCA_036555825.1 Acetobacteraceae bacterium
CCCGCAACGTCGCGGAATGCTCATTGCCCAGGTGGCGGAATTGGTAGACGCGCAGGTTTCAGGTACCTGTGGCCGCAAGGTCGTGGAAGTTCGAGTCTTCTCCTGGGCACCAGCACAATGAGCAGCACGCAGTTCATGCCAGGCGGCACCATCCACCTGCACCGGCACGACCTGCCGGAAGGCCTGGCCTTGGGTCCGGCGGTCGCGGTCGATACCGAAACCATGGGGCTGAACCCCTTTCGCGACCGGCTTTGCCTCGTGCAGCTTTCAGCCGGCGACGGCCACGCTCACTTGGTGCAACTCATCCCAGAGACGCTGGGCGGCCATGGTTTCGACTGCCCGAACCTGCGCCGCCTGCTCGCCGACCCCGCCGTCATCAAGCTGATGCACTTCGCGCGCTTCGATGTAGCGACCTTGCAGCATAGCCTGGGCATTACTGTAGCGTCGGTGCGCTGCACCAAGATCGCCGCCCGCCTGACCCGCACCTTCACCGACCGGCATGGACTGAAGGACCTTTGCAAGGAGCTGCTCAACATCGACCTTTCCAAGCAGCAGCAGACTTCCGATTGGGGCGCGGTCGAACTGACGCCGGAACAACTGGCCTACGCCGCGTCAGACGTGTTGCATCTGCACGCGCTATGGGCACGGCTGGAGACCCTGCTGATCCGTGAAGGCCGCCTGGAGCTCGCCGAGGCGTGTTTCAGCTTCCTGCCGACGCGCGCACGGCTCGACCTGCTCGGATACGAGCAGCCCGACATATTTGCCCATTGAGGCGGTCGCACTTCGCAACGCTGGCATGATTCTTGTCCACCAGTGCCGTATTGGTTGACCCCATGGCTGCGCACAGTCAAAACACCGGCATGAGCGGCGCAGTTGCCACAACGGCTCCAGGAGACCTCGAGGTCGCCCAATCCGTCCTGAACACCGAGGCGGCCGGGTTGCGCGCTCTCGCGGCCGGTCTCACCGCGTCATTCACCGCCGCGGTGGACTTGCTTGCCGGCGCGATAGGACGAGTGGTGGTCTCCGGTATGGGCAAGTCGGGCCTTGTCGCTCGGAAGGTCGCCGCGACGCTGGCTTCGACGGGGACGCCGGCTCTGTTTGTCCACCCTGCGGACGCCTCGCACGGTGACCTGGGTATGATCGTCCCGGGCGACGCGGTGCTGGCCCTGTCGAATTCGGGCGAGACCACGGAACTCGCCGACCTGGTCGCCCACTCCAGGCGCTTCGCGCTGCCCCTGGTGGCGATCACCGCCCGACCCGCCTCGACGCTCGCCAAGGCTGCCGACGTTGCGCTGGTACTGCCGGTCGCCCAGGAGGCCTGCCCGATGGGCTTGGCCCCCACCACCTCGACCACCATGCAGATGGCCCTCGGCGACGCCCTGGCGGTTGCGCTTCTGACCCGCCGCGGCTTCACCGCCAGCGACTTTCACCAAATCCATCCCGGCGGCCGGCTTGGTGCGCGATTGAGGCGGGTACGCGACCTGATGCACCAAGGCGACGCGGTACCGCTGGCCCCACCTGACACGCCGATGGACCGGGCGTTGCTGCTGATGACCGAGAGGCACTTTGGCTGTCTCGGGGTGATTGACGCCGCTGGCAGGCTGATCGGTATTGTCACCGACGGCGACCTGCGCCGGGCCATGGGACCGGATCTGCTGTCACGACAAGTCGACGAAATCATGACCAGGACGCCCCGCACGATCACAGCGGATGCCCTCGCCGGCGAGGCGCTGCATGCCATGAACGCGCGTGACCGGCCGATCACCGCCCTGTTCGTGGTGGACGCGGCGAACCACGCACTGGGCATTCTCCACATCCATGACCTTGTACGCGCGGGCATAGCATGAGTGTGCGCCCACTCCCGGCCCGAAATGCCTCTCACCGCCCCGGACAGCGGTTGGTCGCGGCGGCCGCCCAGCGCGTCCGCAGATTACCGAGCCCAGGGCGCTTGGCGCGGCGGCGCTTTGCGATCAACCTGACCAAGTGGCTGTTGCCGGTCGGAGCGCTGCTGCTGCTCGGCAGCATGGCGCTATGGCCGGAACTGGACCGGTTACGGGACCAGGAGCGCATCTCCTTCCAGCGCATGACGAGCGTCAACGGCGGCGCGACCCTCACTGACGCCCGTTACCGTGGTGTCGATGAACAGGGGCGCCCCTACACGGTTACCGCAGCCACCGCCGAGCAGGTCACCCAGGATCGCATCAACCTGACTGCCCCCAAGGCTGATATCGCCCTGGCCAACGGCACCTGGCTGATGCTGCAGTCCAAGCATGGGGTCTATCTCCAGAACAGCAATCAGCTGGACTTGTCGAAGGATGTCACGCTGTACCGCGACGACGGTACAACCGTTACCAGCGCCAGCGCTTCCATAGACTTGAAGTTGGGCGCGGCAGCCGGGGCTGAACCCACCCACGCCGAAGGGCCGTTCGGGACGCTGGATGCGAAGGGCTTCACCATCACCGACAAGGGCACCGCCATCCAGTTCATTGGCCCGGCGCACCTGGTCCTGAACGGGAGCACGCCGTGAAGGACCCCACTGCGTCGGGCTGGACCAGGGCGAAGGCTGGTGCCGAGCGAGGCGGAGCGGCTCTCAGCCTCGTCACCGCCAGCTTGACCTTCGCCTTGCTGCTATATGCGGCTCGGGCGCAACAGTTGGACCTGACTCACGGCGGGCCGATCTCGATCACCGCCAGCGACGGGATCGAGTGGCGGCAACAGGAGCGGGAGGTGATCGCGCGCGGCAATGCGAAGGCGGTGCGGCAGAACGTCACGGTGACGGCGGACCGGCTGATCGCCTTCTATCGGCCGAAAAGCGGGACGCCGAAGCCGCAGCCAGCGCAGACCGTCTCGGCCGCCGATCCCGATACGGGCGGCAACGAAATTTATCGCGTGCAGGCCGAAGGCCATGTGCGGATCTTCACCGCGACCGACGAAGTGCAGGGCGATCGAGCGGTCTACGACATGGACCAGGGCGTGCTGGTGGTGACCGGACGTGCACTGCGGCTGACGACGCCGAAAGATGTGCTGACCGCACGCGACACGCTGGAGTACTGGTCGCAGAAGCACATGGCCGTGGCGCGTGGCGACGCGGTGGTCGTAACCAATGACGGCCGCCGGCTGAGCGCCGATACTCTGGTCGCCTACACGACGGATTCGTCCGCCACGCCGGGGCAGACCACGCCGGCCCAGCAGCAAGCCAGCGAGGACCCGCTGGCCGCGTCGGGCAAGCTGCAGAAGGTGGACGCGTTCGGCAACGTGGTGGTCCGCACAATCACCGATACCGCGATCGGCGATCGCGCGGTGTATGTTCCCGATACCGGCATCGCACGCCTGGCGGGTAATGTGCGCATCACCCGCGGACAGAACCAGCTCAACGGGTCCGAGGCCGAGGTCAACATGAAGACGGGGATTGCGCAGCTTCTATCTGGCTCGCAAGAGCGTGTGCATGGCTTGGTTGTGCCAAACGATGCCACCAATCAGCAGCTTACGGCCCCGCCACCGGCGGGCACGCCCAGATGAACGACATCCGACGTGAGACGCGGCCGTCGGAACTTCGGCTCCTGCCGGGCGGAGCGGGTCTGGCGGCGCGCGGCGTGGGGAAGACGTACAAGAAACGCCCTGTGGTTCGGAATGTAACCATCCGGTTGCGACGCGGCGAGGCGGTCGGGCTGCTCGGACCGAACGGGGCCGGCAAGACCACGACATTCTACATGATTGTGGGGCTGGTCAAGCCGGAGACCGGGTCGATCAGCCTGGATGGCACCGATATCACCAGCCTGCCCATGTACCGCCGCGCGCGGCTCGGCATCGGCTACTTGCCGCAGGAGGCCAGCGTGTTCCGCGGGCTCAACGTCGAACAGAACGTGATGGCGGCACTGGAGGTGGTCGAGTCCGATCCCGACAAGCGCGACCAGATGCTGGACGAGCTGCTTGGCGAGTTCGGCATCGGCCACCTGCGCCGGACGCCGGCTCTTGCGCTGTCGGGCGGCGAACGGCGCCGCGTCGAGATCGCCCGGGCGCTCGCCACGCAGCCGGCCTACATACTGCTGGACGAGCCGTTGGCCGGCATCGACCCGATCGCGGTGAACGAGATCCGCGACCTGGTGTCGCATCTGAAGGACCGCGGCATCGGCGTGCTGATCACCGACCATAACGTGCGCGAGACGCTGGGCATCATCGATCGCGCTTACATCATGCACGATGGCAAGGTGCTGTTCGAGGGCCGGCCCGAAGAGGTGGTGGCGCATGAGGACGTGCGCCGGGTCTATCTGGGCGAGCGGTTCAGCCTGTGAACGTTTTGTTGGTGCCGGCGCACTAGCATGTCGGCCGTTGTGAACCACCAGGCCGCATCATGGCGCTGACCCCGCGCCTCGATCTTCGCCAGACACAGGCTCTGGTCATGACGCCGCAACTGCGGCAGGCAATCAAGCTGCTGCAGTACTCGAACACCGAGGTGGCGAGTTTCGTGGAAGAGGAGCTTGAGCGGAATCCGCTGCTCGAACGCGATGAGCGATCGGAGCTGCCGGATACCGAGCGGGCAGCCCCCGATCAGCTGCCGGGCCGCGCGAGCGAGATGGTCGACGCCGCGCAGTTGGCGCAGGCGGACACCTTGCCTGCCGAGGCGGCAGCACCCCTCGATACCGACCTCGGCGAGACGTACGACGAGGGTGGTGTAGCCGACGGCGCACCATTGGCTGGCTCGATCTTCGGCCGTGGCGGTGCCAGCAACTTCGAGGCCGATGATCGTGGCATCGACGAGGTCGCCGACGAGCGGCGACCATTGCGCGAATACCTTGGCGAGCAATTGCGGCTGTCATTTGGCGACCCGGTTGACCGCCTCATCGGTGCACATCTGATAGCGCTGCTGTGCCCGGCCGGGCGGCTCACCGCCGATCCGGCGGCGATCGCTGACGCGATGGCGGTTTCGCTGGCGCGTATCGAGACGGTGCGGGCACGGATGATGCGCTTCGATCCAGTGGGGCTGTTCGCGCGCGATCTGAAGGAGTGCCTGGCCGCGCAGTTGGCCGAGCGCAACCGGCTCGACCCCGCCATGGCGGCATTGCTGGACAATCTCGATCTGCTTGCGCGGCGCGATCTTCGCAGGCTTGCGGCGATTTGCGAGGTCGATGCCGACGATCTCGCGGACATGATCGCCGAGATTCGCGGCCTCGATCCAAAGCCGGCGGCGAACTACGACGCCACGCCGGCGCTGCTTGTGGTCCCGGACATCCTGATGCGCGCGGGACCGGAAGGCGATTGGTTGATCGAGCTCAATCCCGATACCATGCCGCGCCTGCTCGTCAATGAGCGGTTCTATGCGCGGGTCGCGCCCCGCGCCGGTCGGCAAGACCGGCTGTTTCTGGCCGAGCAACTGGCAAGCGCCAACTGGCTGGTCCGCTCGCTGCAGCAACGGGCGCAGACCATCCTGAAGGTCGCCGCGGAAATCATTCGCCGGCAGGACGGTTTCATCCGTTATGGCGTGGCCCATCTACGGCCACTGATCCTGCGCGATATCGCCGAGGCGGTGGAGATGCACGAAAGCACCGTGAGTCGCGTCACTGCCAACAAGTACATCGCCACCCCGCGGGGGACGTTCGAGCTTAAGTATTTCTTCACCACGGCGATTCCAGGAACGGATGGAGAGACCCATAGCGCGGAGGCCGTGCGCTATCGCATTCGTGCGTTGATAGATGCCGAGGCCGTCGATGACATTCTGTCCGACGATGCAATTGTGGCAGCCCTGCGGGACGAAGGTGTGGACATCGCTCGGCGGACCGTGGCCAAATATCGCGAGGCGCTGCGCATACCGAACTCCGTGCAGCGCCGTCGAGAGAAGGCCGCGCTGGTCTGACAGCCGACCCGGCCTTCTGGGAGAGGCATGATGCAGATTACGGTTTCCGGCAAGCAGGTGGATTTGTCGGACGCGCTGCGCACGCGCGTCTCGGATCATCTCGACGTCATCGCCAGCAAATATTTCGACCACGCGCTGGAGGCGCAGGTCACGTTCAGCCGTGCGCGCAGCTTCTTTACCTGCGATATCAATGTGCACGCCGGCCGCGGACTGACCCTGCGCGGCGAAGGAGAAGCGGCTGACGCCAACGCGGCATTCGACGATGCCGCGGAGCACATCGCCAAGCGGTTGAGGCGGTACCGCCGTCGGGTCAACGAACACGCGCGCGACATCGCCAATCGGGAGCGTCCGGAGGCTGCGCGGCAATACGTATTGCGGCAGGAGGACGAGTCGACCGGACGTGGCGGCAACGGCGAGGCGCACGCCACAGTCATAGCCGAGAGCGCGACCGAGATCAGCCTGCTCTCGGTCAGCGAGGCTGTCATGCGGATGGATCTGGCAGACCAGCCGGTGCTGATGTTCCGCAACAGAACGACCGGCGAACTGAATGTGGTCTATCGACGCAGCGACGGCAATATCGGCTGGATCGACCCCGGCGCGCGGTGACTCCCGCGCGTATGCGATTCACGCGGCGGATCGTGCGTCGCACACGACTCACGATCCTCCGATCGATACTAGTGGACCAGCGCTGGCACCATCTCGTGCTGGACGATCGCGGCGATAGCAACGTCGCGCTGGTCCGCGACCGCCATCGGGGTGCCGTCGGCTGCGTGAATTGCGAACGCCGCGGTCCCGTCGACCACCACCGGCTTGACGTAGGCGATCTGCTGCATGCCCAGCATGGCGAGCTGTTGCGGTGAAATGTTGTGAATATCGATCGCGGCGGGCGTGGCGATCTGCTCGTCTGGCGATGGAATCCTATTGGCGTCCATTTTCATAGCTCCTTCCGCGACAGCCTGCGCACGCAGCACCGGCGCTTTCTTTGGTGATCCGGCCCGCTTCGCGGCTCCGGACTGGCCGGTAGGCCCTTTAGCCCTGCTCCGGCTCGCTATCGACCACCCGGACCTTACCGCCGTCGCCGTTGCCGCCATTCGCGCGGTTGATCTGGATGGTCCTGACCCGTGTCTCCGGCTGCGGTCGGACCAGGTCGACATGCAGCAGCCCGTTGTCGAGCCACGCACCTTTCACCTCAATCCCCTCGGCGAGCACGAACGCCCGCTGGAACTGCCGTGCCGCGATCCCACGATGCAGGAAGACGCGCCCCTGGCTGTCGTCAGTCTGGCGCCCCCGGATTACCAACTGGTTGTCTTCCTGGGTGATCTGCAGGTCGTCCATGGTGAAGCCGGCGACCGCCAGCGTGATGCGCAGCCCGGACGGGCCGGTCTGTTCGATGTTGTAAGGCGGATAGCCGTCCGATGAGGTCTTCGATGCCCGCTCGAGCATCTGCTCGAGATGGTCAAACCCCAGGAACAGCGGTGAGGCAAATACCCTCGTCGTCATGGCCTCCTCCTGCGAGCGAAGCAATGCCGGAACCCGTGTCGGCATCCCGGCGATACGGAATCTTGGCAGCGCGGACGCTGGTTGCAAGGGGGCACCGTTGATCGATCCGGGCGCCACCGCTACATGCCCGACATGACCGATTCGGTGGAAACCCTGCCGATCCTGGTGGTGCCGGACCCGATGCTGAAGGCGCGGACCAAGCCGGTCGGCCCGGCGGATCTTGAGCAGGTACGATCCTTGGTGCCGCGCATGTTCGCGACCATGTACCGCGCGCCCGGCATCGGGCTCGCCGCGCCGCAGGTGGGGGTGGGGCTGCGCTTCGCGGTGGTGGACCTGCAGCCGGACGACAGGCGGGCACCGATCGTGCTGATCAATCCGGAAGTGCTCGCCCGCAGCGAGGACACGGCGACGCGCGAGGAAGGCTGCCTGTCGCTGCCCGGCCAGTATGCCGATGTGACCCGGCCGGCACGCGTGACGGTGCGCTACACCGACATCGACGGCGCGCGGCGGCAGATCGAGGCGGAGGGGCTGCTGTCGGCGTGCCTGCAACACGAGATCGACCACCTGGACGGGATCCTGTTCGTCGATCACCTTTCGGCGCTGAAGCGCAACATGATCCTGCGGCGGCTTGCCAAGGAACTGCGCCAGAAGCGCGCCGAAGCGATGTAGCCGCCATGCGGTTGGCGTTCATGGGCAGCCCGGACTTCGCCATTCCCTCGCTGCGCGCGCTGCATGCGGCCGGGCATGAGATTGCTGCGGTCTATTGTCAGCCGCCAAAGCCCGCCGGGCGAGGCTACGCGCTGCGGCCATGCCCGGTCCAGGTCGAGGCGGAGCGGCTTGCTTTGCCGGTGCGCACGCCGGCGAGGCTGCGGCGCGAGCCTGGCGAGCAGGACAGGTTTGCCGCGCTGGGCCTGGACGCTGCCGTGGTGGCCGCCTACGGGCTGATCCTGCCAGAGCCGATGCTGGCGGCGCCGCAGCGAGGTTGCCTGAACATCCATGCGAGTCTGCTGCCCCGGTGGCGCGGCGCCGCCCCGATTCAGGCGGCCATCCTGGCGGGCGACCCGGAGACCGGCGTGACCATCATGCAGATGGACGCCGGCCTCGATACCGGGCCGATGCTGCTGCGCGAGAGCGCGGCGATCACCCCGACCACGACCGGGGCCGTACTGCACGACGTGCTGGCGCGGATCGGTGCACGCCTGATCCTGCGCGCGCTGACGGAAGACCCCCGACCGGTGTCTCAGCCGGAGGAGGGCGTGACCTACGCGCCAAAGTTGAACCGCGAGGCGGGACGCATCGACTGGACGCACGACGCCGCTGCCATCGACCGGCAGGTCCGGGCATTCGATCCCCGGCCCGGCAGCTTTACGACGCTGCGCGGCACGGTGCTGAAGGTGCTGGCTGTCGAGCCGTGTTCCGGGTCTGCGGAGCCAGGCGTGGTGCTGGATGGGCGGCTGACCGTCGCCTGCGGCGCCGGAGCGCTGCGGCTGACACGCGTGCAATTGGCCGGCAGGCCAGCGATGACGGCGGAAGCGTTCCTACGTGGACACGCAGTGGCCGAAGGGACCCTGCTAGGACGCTGATTTGCGCAGTGGCCGATCGGCTTCTTACGCCGCTCTCGGTGTCATTGAGACAGATCAAATGCGGGCCGTAGCAAACCCGCTACGGACGGAGCCGACCGAATGCACCGGGACTCCCGCGATGCCAGGCAAGGCCGGTTTTGCTTTGGCGCACGCCGCAGTATGAGATACTGCTGTGTTCGCATGCGAAGCGCGGTCGGGATCAGGCCCGCATTGTCGCGGCCAGAGGGGAAGCGGAGGGCAACGATGCGATCACTTGCGGCCGGCGCGGTCCTGTGGGGGCTGCTCGCCTCTCCTTCGGCCTGGGCGCAGCAACCGAACGCCATCCCTGTCGGTACCGTGGCGGCGGCATTGCGGCCGATCACCCAGGCGACCGAGTTCGTCGGTCGGGTGGAGGCAATCAATCGGGTGGAGATTCGTGCCCGCGTGACCGGCTATCTCGAGGACGTCTTGTTCAAGGACGGCGATTACGTGAAGGAAGGCGATACCCTTTACCGGATCGAGCCGGACAGCTTCCAGGCGGCGGTACAGCAGGCGCAAGGCGACCTGCTGAAGGCGCAAGGCAATCTGGCGAACGCGACGGCGCAGCTCGCCCGCACCCAGGAACTGGTGAAGACGGACACCGCATCGCGGGCACTGCTGGATGTGCGCATCGCGGACCAGAAGTCGGCGCAGGGCGCGGTCATCATTGCCGATGCCAATCTGAAGACTGCCAACGTGAACCTGGGCTACACCGAGATCACCGCACCGATCAGCGGCGAGATCGGCCGCACCAGCGTCACCAAGGGCAATGTTGTCAGCCCCGACAGCGGTCCGTTGACGGTGATCGTCAGCCGGGACCCGATGTATGTGACGTTTCCGGTCAGCCAGCGCATATTCCTGACCATCGATGCAGAGGAAACCCGCCGCGGCAAGGGCGAGGCACAGGCGCTGAAGGTGGGACTCCGGTTTTCCAACGGCGCTCAGTACGACCAGACGGGGCGCATCGATTTCGTCAATGTGCAGGTGGATCGCGCCACGGACACCGTCCTGGTACGCGCCACGATTGCCAATCCCGACGGCAGGCTGATCGATGGCCAACTCGTTCGCGTATCGGTGGAAGGCGAGAAGCCCACGGAAAAGGTGCTGGTCCCACAATCGGCGCTGGTTGTCGATCAGCAAGGGCCGTACGTCTTCCTGGTCGTCGACGGCAAGGCCGAGGTCAGGCGGGTGAAACTCGGTGGCGAGTCGGGGCCGAACACGATCGTCGAGGAAGGTCTCAAAGGCGGCGAACAGGTCGTCGTGCAGGGAATGGAAACCTTGCGGCCTGGCACGCCCGTCGTAGCCACGCCGGCGTCACTGCCGCAGAGCCAAGGCTGACGCATGTTCTCCGCCATCTTCATCGAGCGGCCGCGGCTGGCGACCGTCATCGCCATCGTCACCACGATTGCCGGGCTGCTGTCGTTGCTGGTGATCCCGGTCGCGCAATACCCCGACATTGTCCCGCCGCAGGTGTCGGTCACCACGCTCTATCCTGGCGCCTCGGCCGCCATCGTCGACGCGACGATCGCCCAGCCGATCGAGAGCCAGGTCGTCGGCGTGGACAAGATGATCTACATGAAGAGTGTCAGCGGCAACGACGGCAGCTACTCGCTGAAGGTGTCGTTCGAACTCGGCACCGACCCGGACATCAACACCGTCAACGTCAACAACCGCGTGCAGGTGGCTCTGTCGAAGCTGCCGCAGGACGTGCAGAAGCAGGGCGTCACGGTCAAGAAGCAGTCGTCGGCGCTGCTGGGGGTGATCGCGCTCTATTCGCCGAAGCAGACGCACGACGAGCTGTTCATCTCGAACTACGCGACGATCAATCTGCTCGACCAGATCAAGAGCACGCCGGGCGTGGGCGATGCGACGCTGTTCGGGCCGCAAGACTATTCGATGCGGGCCTGGGTGCAGACCGACAAGCTGACCGGGCTCAATCTCACCACGGCCGACGTCATCAACGCGATCCAGAAGCAGAACGTGCAGGCGGCGGTGGGCCGGCTCGGTGCCCGGCCCACCTCCAACGAACAGCAGTTGCAGCTCAACGTGCAGACCAAGGGCCGCCTGGCGTCGGCTGCCGAGTTCGCGCAGATCGTCATCCGCACCAACCCGGACGGTTCGGTGCTTCGTCTGGGCGATATCGCGCGGCTCGAACTCGGTGCGGCGAACCTGGACCGCTCGACCCGGCTGAACGGCTCGCCGGCGGCGCTGATCGCGGTGTACCAGGCCCCCGGCGCCAACGCGCTCACGGCACTCGGCGGCGTCAAGCAGGTGATGGCGGATGGCGCGAAGAACTTCCCGGACGACCTCGCCTGGAAGGTCACCTACGACCCCACCACCTTCGTCACCGCCACCATCCACGAAGTGCAGAAGACCCTGATCGAGGCCTTCATCCTGGTGGTGCTGGTCGTCTATCTGTTCCTAGGCAGCCTGCGCGCCACGCTGATCCCCAGCATCGCCGTGCCGGTCAGTCTGATCGGCACATTCATCGTGCTGAACGCGATCGGCTACTCCGCCAACACGGTGTCGCTGCTGGCGGTGGTGCTGGCGATCGGCATCGTGGTGGACGATGCGATCGTCGTGGTCGAGCAGGTCGAGCACGTGATGGAACAGCATCCCGAGTTGTCCCCCGGCGAGGCCACCAAACTGGCGATGAGCCAGATCGTTGCGCCGATCATCGCGATCACGCTGGTGTTGCTTTCGGTGTTCGTGCCGGTGGCGTTCATCCCCGGCATTTCCGGCGAGTTGTTCCGCCAGTTCGCCGTCACCGTGGCGGTGTCGATGTTCCTCTCGGCGATCAACGCGCTGACACTGTCGCCGGCGCTGTGCGCCATCTTCCTGCGGCCACATCATGGGCCGCGCCGCGGGCCGGTCGGCGCGCTGATGCGCGGCATCGACCGGGTGCGGGACGGCTATGGCGCGATCGTCGCGCGGCTGGTGCGGATCTCGATCATCGGCCTTGTCATGGTCGGTGCCGCCGTGGCCGGCGTGGTGGGCCTTGGGAGGATCACACCGACCGGGTTCCTGCCGGAAGACGACCAGGGCGCGTTCTTTGTGGTGGTTCAGCTACCCGACGGCGCCTCGATCGGCCGCACGTCGGATTTTGTCCACCAGATAGAGGGCGTTCTGAAGCAGGAGCACGCGATCCAGGATTACTCGGCAACCATCGGTCTGAATTTTATCGACAACTACTCGCAATCCAACGCCGCGTTCCTGATCGTCTCGCTCAAGCCGTTCGATGACCGCGCGGACGCATCGCAATCGGCGCAGGCGATGATCGCGCGGCTGGGGCAAAAATTCCGCCAGATCCGCGGTGGTCAGGCCGTGCCCCTGGCACCGCCGCCGATCATCGGCCTGGGCACGGGTGGCGGGTTCAGCTACGTGCTGCAGGATACCGGCGGCGGTGGCCCGCAGGCGCTGGCCGGCGTGCTGCGCGGCCTGCTCGTGGCAGCCAACCAAGACCCGAAACTGAGCCGGGTGTTCAGCACGTTCTCGCCGGCGACGCCGTCGATCTACCTGGATATCGATCGCGACAAGGCGCAGGTGCTCAAGGTCGATCTCTCCTCCATCTTCCAGAC